>CAYVDS010000450.1:0-1500 GCA_964450145.1 uncultured bacterium | reverse complement strand
GCATCATGTGGTCACCTTGTAATAAGCCTGTCCTCTCGCAACTTGCGGTCCCAACGTTCCACCGTGACCCGTCTATAGAAGCGCTTCCCCTTCCGTCCATCGCGAGGGACGAGTTCGACATTCACGTCGTAGACGTGCTCCTGGAGAGCGTTGCCTCGAATACCGAAACTCCCAAGGATCAGGAATGGTAGCCGGAGATTCTTCTGGGTGTGAACAGGCGGCCTGGGGTCGCTGGCGGTAGGCACGCTTTGCGGCAACAGATAAACGTCAGGAGCTATGTTCTCAAGCGCCACAGTTTCTGCATACTTCGGGCAAGGGCGGAGAGGTGTCCCGCAAATGGCATCCTTGACCAGAATGGCATCGGCCAGCTTCTTTCTCTCGACGAGCTCCTTCGTCACGCGATTGAAGATTATCTGGCCTATACCATGTGTAGGCTGGTTCACAATGGCACCGTCGAGATGGCACCACAGCACGAACTCCTCTGCCCAAGGCGGCCTATCCGAGATGTTGATGCTGTTTCCTTCGCCGCCCTTGACCTCTAGTGCCGCACACACCTTTGGTTTGCTGCTGAACTCGACGACGAAGTCGTATCGTTTCTTCGATCCCATAGTCTTGAACCCAGAAATCTTGCCTGTTCCACAGAGGCGTTCGAGGACATCTGCGACCATCTTGTGCCTAGCTGGCTGAGAACTAGCGATATAGGTGCCTCGAATCGACTCGACAGCGGAACGGAAAACCAGCTTCGCATGATAGTCTACAGGTCTGACTCCTTCCGCAAGAAGAACATCGGGATAGCGCTTGTCCATTTCGCGGAGCAGCGTCTTCGTGGAATCTATCTGACGGATGGCATCTGGGTCATGGGCACAAGGTAGTATTGGCATTGCTCTCCCTGTAGCGATGATTGAGGCCATATCCCTTTCGGTGTTGAGCGGATAGTTTGAGAGAAGCAAGGCCGCCTCCCCCTCCAGCTCGGCACGAGCCACCGAGGCTGTCGAAGCGGATTGAAGCTCACTTTGTCCTGCGCTCTTTCTCGATCCTTCTAAACCGCTCCGCCATCTTGTGGACGTCGTAGTCACACTCTCTGGCGATCTTCGCACCGGCGGCTCTAACCTCTTCCACTATCGGATCCTTCCACATCCAACTGTCGATATGCAACCGCGAGGATTTATCCTTAACCCACGTGCAGCGGTTGGGGACCGGGGGCTGGGGACGGGACGAACGGGGGTCGGGGGTTCGCGAGCACACGAGCGAAGCTCAGCCCGTATCCGAAGGACCGGGCGCGATTGAACGCGCGGGATTGAAGGCACGGGGTTGAACGCACGGGATTCGGGAATCGGGAGTAGGCCATCGGCAACCGAGTCGCTCGCTCCATTGTAAATTGCAAATTGTAAATTTTGAATTGAAACCGGTTTGAGTTTCTCTATCATTTTGCATTTTCCAATTTTCAATCTTCAATTTCCAATTCGGCATTCGCAGAATGTCGCCTAACTGCCTCCTGCT
>CAYVDS010000449.1:0-1508 GCA_964450145.1 uncultured bacterium | reverse complement strand
CTCCCGGAAAGTTGTTGGTGTCGTAGCAACAAAAAGAAAGCGTGAAAGAGATGAGGAAATCTCCTCTCTTTCTCCTGAAGAAGTAGTACGCCGTCTTTCTCCTCAAGAAATATTTAATAACATGACGCCGGAGGAAATCAAGAAAGCTCTTGAATGGAAAAGCCCCGGACCTATTGCTGACTATTCTCTGGTTCTATATATGAACGACCGGTTCAAATATCTCCTCGAAACAATAAAGAGACTCCTCAGCTTTGACAAAATTGTTTATTACAACATGAGGCCTATGGGCAAAAGCAATTTTGATTGAATAACACGCTGCGGCGGGCAAGAGGGATAAATGAGCAAGAGTGAGGTTGTTGGCGGCAACCGTAGAGGCGTTTCTCGCCCATGTTATACAGGGTCATCTGGAGCGGATGGGGGGCGCATCCCTGATGCAATGTCATCTGGCGCTAATGTGGGCAGCGTCCCGGCGACCTTGTGTCGCCGGACGCAAAATTTCGACCCCGGTGATGTAAGATTAACTGGAACCCTGTACACTGCCCACAATCTCAGACCGGCATTCGCGCTCCACTATGACTGGACAGGCTGGCCTACCGACGGTGCGACGCTGCCATTGCGGAGCGCCGCCGTTGCGCGCGAAACCGCGTCGTTATGGGAGAAAGACGGCCTGCGCCTGCTCCAACCCCATGCAACGGCGGACAAGGTGCAGATTCTTTTCAGCGTCACCCCGCAGGTGAGCCCCACGTTCTTCTGCATGCGCGTCAAAGGGCGGCTGCAGCACGCGCTCCGCAAGTGCGGCATGCTGGCGGATTTCAGCCGCAAGGTGTCGTTCCGCAGTATAGGAGATAACACATCTGACGTGGTCGAGAACTATATCCACGGTCAGGTCGGGAAGGGCGACTTCGCCGATCCGCGTTTTCAAGAGATCATGCGCCGATTCACGTTTATTTCCGATGATGTGAGGTTATCCGAGCCTTCGGCATCCAACAGCGGGCGGTACTGGTACAACCTGCATCTCGTGCTGGTGGCGGCGGATCGGTTCAGGATCACAGCCCCCGATCAACTCGGACGGATTCGCGACGCGGCTTTTGCCATGGCGGCAGAGGGCGGCCATGAGATCGCGGCTTTGTCGGTGATGCCAGACCATGTCCATATGGCGTTACGCGGGAATATCGAGCGGTCGCCGCAAGAGATTGCGTTGGCGTTTCAGAATGGACTTGCAAGGGCCGCGGGTTGCCGGGTGTGGCAGGATGAGTTCTACGTGGGAACGTTCAGTGAGTATGATTTGGACGTCATTCGTCGCATTGGCGAGCAATCGTGATCTCCTGCCGGACAAGCCGGCAGGGGGATGTCCCACAGGACAAGCCGGCAGGGGGATATCTCAATGAATGGGAAAGAACTGTGTTGCAACTGTAAGGGTTGAAAGAAAATAAACCTTGACAAAAACTGTACGCAAAAGGATACTTCTAAAAGTACACGTGAAGGAGGAGGTATGCCGAAAAGTATAT
>CAYVDS010000448.1:0-1536 GCA_964450145.1 uncultured bacterium | reverse complement strand
TCGCTCTAAGAAACTCACTAACTTCATCTTCCCTAGACAATTGGTAATGCAGCCGATATTCATTTTTTCACCCTCCTTTCATTAATTATCCCGTATGACAAAATTCCTCTAACTCCTGAGATTTAATTTTTTCTTTTCTGTAATCTTTTTCACGATTGCAAATCCTATTTACAGTACCCATTTTGCTATGTAGAGCCCGCTGTCCTAAGATATTGAACGGGCTTTACACCCGCTTTACGATGATGGCTAAATCGGCCAACCGGGTTTTGGCTCCAAGCGTATCCTTTCAATGGCGTACAGTTCCTCAACAGTAACCTCCCGCCCAAGTTTGGCTGAGAGTAGGGCGCCACTCAAGATTTCCATCACCTTGATGCCATCTTCTCCAGAGCTTATCGGCTTCGCAGAGCTTAAGCATGCGTTGAGGAAGTCCCCAATTTGGCCAGGATTGGGGATATCAATAACCTCCAATTTGCCCTCGACTATCTTCCCTTCATCCTCTAAAAGCAAAGTTTCTCCCCTGAAAGCGCCTAGAGAACCAAAGATGAAGATACCTTCAGAGATTCCGGTCATGTTGGTTGCCCATCCCTTCTCGAAGGTGAACGACATGCCGTTTGTGAACCGGACGAACACAGAGGCGTGTTCTTCCACATCGTCGATATAATCGCCAACGTCCACAGGTCCCCCTATGCCGCGATAGGTGATAGCGCTGATTGTAGAGGGTTGTGGGTCCCCAAGAAGATAAAGTACTTTATCAACATCGTAGACGCCGATGTCGTAGAACGCACCTCCGCCCGCTTTGCTGGAATCAATGAACCATCGTTGGTCCACTCTAGGCCGTCCCCGAATACGAAAACTGGTCGCACGTCCGTAGTATACGTTCCCTAACTTGCCAGAGACAATGTAGTTGCGGATGGCAAAGTTGACGGCGCCAAGACGCGTACCACCGCTCTGGTAACCCAGCTTCACGCCGGCCTGGTTGCACGCCTCGCCATAAGACGCTTCGTCGTTGGTGTACTCACATTGCTCTTGCCTCTGTAGCGTTCATGGCCATCGGTTTTTCGCAGAAGAGATGTTTCCCTGCTTTAGCGGAAGCGATGGTCGCCTTAGCGTGGACAAAAGGCGGCGTACAGACGCTCACCGCGTCCAAACCGGGGAGTTTGAGCATCTCATGAAAATCCGTGAAGACTTTGACTCCGCTTTGACTGTACTCCTCGTATAATGCCTGCCGTGCTGTGAGTTCACCGACGCCCGAAGCGGGCTTTCGGAGCTTTTCCTTCTCGGAGACTATTGCCGCTTTTTCGGCTCCATCAAACGCCTGCTGTTTGTGCGTTGTACTCGTCAATACCTGAACTTGAATTCAGGCTGTTATGAGCACAAGGCACAAAGCGCCTGTTTCGTATACTCTGACAGAATCTCTTCTGCCCGGCTCTGGGCTCTCTCTTCAATCACGTCGCAGACCGCAAGAATCTGCGCTTTTTCAGGAAGCGCAAGATAGCCATTGATATGAAAGCGTGAGATAGCACCACATCCGATAAT
>CAYVDS010000447.1:0-1542 GCA_964450145.1 uncultured bacterium | reverse complement strand
ACTCGAAACCAGAAACCGTTTCTTAGATGATGTCACAGGAACGCACCGTCAAAGGAGTGAAAGATGAGTGACAAACCCGACGCGAACCCGATGGTCGAACTCTTCCGCGCGTTCATCGGCAAGAAGCTGGAAAACGCCCCTCCGCTTACCAATTGGCTTGATGGCCGAATCCTTTCCTGCAATCCGGGCGAGATAGAAATGAATTTCACCGTCCGGCCGGAGATGGCAAACCCAACCGGTCTACTCCACGGCGGCATTCAGGCCGCCATCATCGACGACCTCATCGGAATGACTGCGGCCACATTGGGCGAAGAGGGCTTCATGCTGACGATCGACCTCCACGTCAACTTCATCGGCAGAGTGGAAGTCGGCAAAACAGTGACCGCGCGAGCCCGGTTCATCCGTTCGGGCAAGAGAATAGCTCACGCAATCTGCGAAATCGTCGATGAGCAAGGAAATCTCGTCGCTCGCGGAGACTCCAACCTTGTGAAGACCGCCCACGTTCCTGACTTTCGCAAGAAGTCCGACTAAAGCAACGTGCTACACTGCCCCGTAATTCTGTACGGCCCGTTGTCCAAACCAATTTCGATGAATTTCTTGGCCGGATGGGGCATGATATTCAGGGAATTCTTTGGTTTTTATCATTCCCGCGAAGGCGGGAATCCATTTTTCTTCTAACCGAAACATCTGGGCAACACGCCGTGTAGGTGCGAATTCATTCGCGCGCTCGACACAGAAAGAACCCGAAAACATTGTGCGAATGAATTCGCACCCACAGAATTACACAGCGCGGCATAGCCGCAACCAACCAAAGGTTATCATTGCGAGGAGCGTAGCGACGAAGCAATCTTTGCTTTTCATTGAGATTGCTTCGCTTCTCTCGCAATGACTGCGCTTTAAGAATCACGGCAGGAATTCGCGATTTCGAAACCGAGTAGTACAGTGAGTAGTACATGGTTCGACAACTATGGAAAATAGGGACAGACCCGCAGCATAGGGTCTGTCCCTATTTTCCTAAGAAGTTATGTCTGTTGACAAACATATGCTTTCATGCTATAATTACGACTAAATATAGCTCGAACTTCTCGGAATGCCTACAGAGCAGGGGAATTCCAAATAGGACAAAGCGCTCAGAAGACGGTTATTTTATGTAACGGAGGGAATCCCAGCAAGCGTAAGCCGCAGGGGGAAAAGGTTTAAAGATTTGCAATATTAATTGAAGCGGGCAGAGTAAATTCTTTCTGTTTGCGGATTATGTCCATCTGACTGGCAACGCCTTTCGACCTGCCAATTCCCCCTGCGCCTTGCGGCGAGCATCAAAAGCGCTTTTTTCAACTCGAGACACGCGGAAGCATGTTTCTCGGGAGTTCGACCATAAACCACGAACCACACAATACGCAATACATGGCAGTAATTCGGGGACACCTTACGGCAAGGTGTCCCCGAATAAGCGGCCCATTTCCTAGGAGGTACGCTCTTCATGCCATCATCATCCAAGACTGAACTCTTGAAACTCTATGACCTGATGCTGCGCATCCGCAA
>CAYVDS010000446.1:1309-1555 GCA_964450145.1 uncultured bacterium | reverse complement strand
TATGCGGATCAAGAGAATTGTTAATGAATATGTCCCTGTGCGATGAACTTAAGGCAATTAATCCAAAACATTTTGAAAAGGTCGCCAGACGCTTGGCCAAAGAGCATAACTATTCCGATAATGACCTCGCCACGAAATGTACCGCCCGCAGGCAAAAATAACACTTATATGATTTTCTTTGTGACATGATTGAGACTAATGGAGAGCCTTTATTGGAAGAACCTATGATTCATGCTATGGGACTGG
>CAYVDS010000446.1:0-1299 GCA_964450145.1 uncultured bacterium | reverse complement strand
CGCACTCTTATCACTATTGGTGAGGAAACAGCCGATACAAAACCACGACGACAATAATTTTGCAGCCACATGGGGATACTCTGATGAATGATGAATGGAATTCTAAAGAATGTTTTGGACAGCAGGCAGAAGATATGCTGCACGGGAAACCACCGTATGAGTGTTTGGATTGCGACATTTTCGACAGATGCCACAAAATAACTGTCGCAGCATGCCTTCAAGCAATTTCAACTGACTTGGCTCTTATCACTCAAAATGGTCTTGCCACAAACAAGCTCATGGGGTTTGCAGAGCTTGATAAGCTTGCAGAGGCTGAAAGGAAGAAAGAAAAATAAAGAATTGCTAACAACAAATCAACCTGACGGCGAGAAGCGTGGTTCAGTTTTCTGCAAGGTCATTGCAAAGTTTTGATAGATTGTTACTATGAATTTGTGGGATCGCAAACAAGTTCATCGACATAGGAGTTAGATCACAATGACAACCAAAAAGATTATAGAAGAGGCCCTGTCACTTCCCGTTGAGGAACGGGCGTTCATAGCAGATTCGCTCTTGCGCAGTCTCAATACGCCAAACGCCGGCATAGATGCCAAGTGGACGAAGGTGGCAAAGAGACGACTCCAAGAGCTTCGTTCCGGAAAAGTGAGGCCGATTCCGGGCGAGGATGTTTTTGACAGAGCTCTTAAGCGGTTTACCAAATGAAGTACGCCTTTCATCCTGAAGCCGAGGCGGAATTTATGGACGCCATAGACTATTATGAAGCCCGTGAGCCCGTGTAGGTTGGGCTGAACTTGTGAAGCCCAACATGACTACTAAGAAACCAGTAGTAGCCATCTCCGTGGATGGCAAAGGAGGGTAGATATGTCACCTCAAGCCGATCGGGTCCTTCTGGATGCTCTAAAGCTCTCTCCTCTCGAGAGGGCGGAACTCATTGAGAAGCTTCTCGCCAGCTTCTCGTTTCCAGACAGAACGGCCATCGACGAGCACTGGGCGGTCGAAGCGGAAGACAGGATCGACGCTTATGAGCGGGGCGAGGCCGGGTCGAAGCCAGCGGCTGAGGTCTTCGCTCGAATCGAGCGGGGCGACATCTGATGAAAGTCGAGTTCCTCGATCCGGCCGAAAGCGAGCTCATTGAGGCTATAGGCTACTACAACGGCGAAAGTGAGGGACTCGGCTACGAGTTTGCGGCGGAGGTCAACCGAACAATCGGCCGCATCATGGAATACCCGAATGCGTGGGCGCAGCTATCGAAACGGACTCGTCGGTGTCGGACGAACCGGTTCCCATATGGCGTCATCTATC
>CAYVDS010000445.1:1184-1566 GCA_964450145.1 uncultured bacterium | reverse complement strand
ACACTGGAGGCGGACTTCTGCGTGTCGGCGCTCGATGCGGCGCTGCGCGTGGCCCGCCCGGAGATCTCCAACACCGACCAGGGGTCCCAGTTCACCAGCGAGGACGACCTCGGGCGGCTGGAGGGCGCCGGGGTCCGAATCAGCATGGACGGCCGAGGACGCTTCCTCGACAACATTTTCGTCGAGAGGCTCTGGCGGACGGTCAAGTACGAGGACATCTTCATCCACGACTACGAGACGGTGGCGGACGCCCGGGCGGGTTTACGGGGATACTTTCCGTTCTACAACGACGAGCGGTTTCACCAATCGCTGGACTATCAGACGCCGGCTAAACTGAAGTTCCCCGCCGACTTTCAAGAGATTTCCTGATAATTTCAGAAGA
>CAYVDS010000445.1:809-1174 GCA_964450145.1 uncultured bacterium | reverse complement strand
CAGCAATTCACAAAGAGAAAAAGTAGCAAAAAGAGAAAAGAACGGCCGACGACGGCTCTCTTCTTCTCTTCGAACGACAAAGGCAACGACCACCTTAAATCAGGTCAACGGTGGTCCGAAGAACTGGGAGCCCCTCACTTGATCGACGGCGAGACCTTCAAGAAGTTCGAGTTCAAAGGGCAGCAATTCAAAGGACTAGTGATGGTCACGAATACTGATGGCAGCACCTTGTGGGAACTCGCATTCGTTAAGCAAGTCACCTCAATCAAAACGTGATGCGAATAGGTTGGTCAGACGAGTCCGCAACAAGGCATCCGCTAAGAGCTTCTACCCGCGCGACAACGAGACAAACTTCTTGAGCGTGT
>CAYVDS010000445.1:0-799 GCA_964450145.1 uncultured bacterium | reverse complement strand
CTCGCGCACGATGGGCAAAGAAACAATCTTCATCTTCTCATCCATCTTTGCCTCAGCCTGTGAGACACATGCTCCGAAATCATCGAGACGTTTGCCAAGCACTGTCAAGTATAGGAAGACCCCCCTTGGATGTATAAACCGATAGCAGCCAGCGTTCGCACAGATCTCCGATTCGACAGCGACAAAAGGAACGCCGCCATGATGTGCCTCGGCAGCATTGATGACAATCCGGGACACCTCTTCATCGACCCGCTGTTCCTTTAGGAACTGCTTTGCCGCCTCGGCACTCATCCGAATATGTTCCGCAAGGCGTTTCTCTTGAAATGCCTGCCCAAGTTTCAAGTCCATCATCGCCACACCAATATCCACAATGGCCGAATTGGCATGCAGCATACCAGCAAGTTCGCGCCCCTTCTCGATGGACAAGTCGAACGCAACAGGATGCGGCAAGCCGTATTTTTCAATTTCCTTCCGCGCAAGTTCTATTGCTCGGTCAGCCACTGAGCGCAGAGAGTCAGCTTCCATGATCTTCCCTCCTTGTTTTATTAGTCACTCGAAATGCAGGCCCCTGAATGTATCCAGCATCCGTTCGAACTGCAAGGCAAGTTCCTTCGCAGGCAAGTCCGATACAGAAACGCCAAGATCCGGTCGAAGGCGACAAGGACTCAGGAGCCCGTCGGAGCGTAGCGTGACACAAAGGCGACCTGATGGGCAAGGATGATTTGGGCACGTACGACAATCATTGGAGAACAACCGGTCGCTGGCGGCGAGGCCGGCGCCGGAGAGGACGAAGCCCCAA
>CAYVDS010000444.1:0-1573 GCA_964450145.1 uncultured bacterium | reverse complement strand
TTGCGCGGCGAGGGACCTTTGCAACAGACAATCTCCTTATCAGCTAGGACTCATAAGAAGTTCAGGTATAGTAAAACTCCCTCAAGTGATGTCAAAGCTAGACTTTTAGAATGCGAGAAGCAACGCAGCGCTTTGCGTATTGAAACCTCCACTCTCAGAAAACAACTAGAGGATATGAAGAAACAGGGAGCCACTAACAATCAACAAATACTAGAACTTAAAGAGATTATTAAACAAGCCCAACAAGCCGCTGACGATAATGAACGTTTACTGCAGCAAGAACGAGAAGACAAAGAGAGAGTCATCCAGGAATTGAAGGCTTATCGCAAAAAAACGAGAGAACTCCCTGATGAAGAAGAAGCCTGGTAATCAAGTGCTGATCGGATGAGTTGGTTACGATGATGAAGAAGGAGAACAAGATATGAGCAGAAGTGTGGAAGCCAGTATCCTGGCTCTACCCATAGCAGCCATAGGTTTGGCAGCTATAGGCGCTGTAGCCCTGACCGGTGTATTGGCTTATAGCATTGGGCGAGGGCTGGTTGTCTGCGGGCGTGCTGTAAGCAAGGCTCTCAATGAGCGGGCTAATCGTCAGCGAAAGTTGTACGCCATATGCGCCGAATATGAACGTTGTATGCAAGCCACGGTATCCGCCGGAATGAGGGCAGAGAAACAGGCGAGACGCCGTCACCAGATACAGCAACCATCTGTTGAAGTAACGGCCAAAGAAAACTGGGGGATAACCCCAGCATTTGAAAGTAATGAGGGCAGTCTGACTGAGACTCGCCTTGAAACTATAACGTCGGAGAGCACACTGCCCGGAACCGCCACCATTCATACCCGCAGGGATCTATTGAAGCGCGTTAAGAATCTCGTGGAGGAGTTCAAAGGCTTGCATAAGGATGTGACGGAACTGTGCGCAGCGCAGAATGTTGTTCCAGAAGCCGAGTCGCTCAAAGCTGAACTCATCAATACAATAGGTGAGTTGAAACACATTGGAAAGCAAATAAAAGAGGAAACGGAAGCAGCCTATCCGATTACGCTGACCCAGCTGGAGCTCCGAAAAAACCTCACCAGCAAGGAGATTCGCCGCTTGTGCAGTTTGCGTGATTTGCGCCAGGGGAATCACGAGGCTATTGCTGGACTTATTGAAATAGCGAGACAGGAGTTGGAGAATCTAAAAACCGCATCACTGTCCAAACCATCCGTGGAATTGAAAATGGCAGAATGGACCCTTCAGCAGGCGGAGAAATCCTTGAAAGAGGCCAACCTGCACGGCGCACTTACCGAAGCTCAAGCAGCTCATCAGATGATCAGCCAGATCAAAATGAAGCGCGATGCCCACGTCTCCGCCTTGCGCGAGGCGCTCGAAGCACTTGATAACCATTTAAAAGAGTTGGGGGTGTCAGAGGGTGACGTTAAAACACGAGCTCTGATCGCACAGGGCTTGGAGATCCTAAACCAAGATGTCAGTGATCCCACAGAAGCCTGGAAATTGCTACAAAGAGCACATAACGCCGCCGAGAAATATATAAAAGTACTGGGGAACAAGACACTGTTAGCACAGCAAAAAGCA
>CAYVDS010000443.1:0-1573 GCA_964450145.1 uncultured bacterium | reverse complement strand
AGACCATCCTTTACCCCCGCGACCCTTCTCTCGATCCGCAACTCGTCTGGAAGGGCAAAGACGACCAGGCCTCTGACCCGCTCGAAGTGCCCGCCGTGCCCATCTACATACAAGAGAAAATCCACCCGCAGGCGCTCATCGAGAATCTCCGCGACACTGCCAAAGCCGAAGAGCCGGAACCCGAGCAATCACTTTTTGCCGAGTTCAACGGCCTCGATGACTTCGACAAGAAAGTGGACTTTTACAAGCATGACCTGCACTGGTCCAACCGCATGATCCTCGGCGATTCGCTCCTCGTAATGACCAGCCTCGCCGAGAAGGAAGGCCTCAAAGGCAAAGTTCAGATGATCTACATGGACCCACCATACGGCATCAAATTCGGGTCTAACTGGCAGGTTTCTACCCGCAAACGCGACGTAAAGGACGGGAAAGCTGAGGACGCTACCCGCCAGCCTGAACAGATTAAGGCTTTCAGAGACACTTGGGAACTCGGCATTCATTCGTATCTTGCGTATATGCGCGACCGGCTGGTAATGGCCAGAGAATTGCTGACTGAAACCGGGAGCATCTTTGTTCAGATTGGTGATGAGAACCTCCATCTGGTCCGATGTGTTCTTGATGAGGTCTTTGGAAGCGAGAACTGTGCAGGCTTGATAGCATTTGCAACAACGACGGGCAGAGGCTCAACCCTGCTCGGACAAATCTGTGACTACATTGTCTGGTATGCAAAAGACCGCGAGCGCGTGAAGTATCGGCAGATATATTCCGAGAAGGAGCGGGGGGAAGCTG
Source organism: uncultured bacterium (assembly GCA_964450145.1). Classification (GTDB taxonomy): domain Bacteria; phylum Abyssobacteria; class SURF-5; order SURF-5; family SURF-5; genus JACRIR01. The sequence continues at coordinate 784 of CAYVDS010000443.1, read as the reverse complement.
GCGCTGCACGTTATGACAATGTGGAGTTACCTGATGGCGCCCGCAGACGACTTACGCCAGAGGAGAAGGCAACGCCGTCGTTGCTTCCTGCAGGCTCTCGCTTCTTCAGCACAGATCAGATCACTTCCGCTGGAGAAACCGCGACGGGAAGCGGTGTCGTAACGTTTAACGGACGCGATTTCAAATGTCCCGCTGGATTGCATTGGAAGACAACTATCGACGGCATGGCTCAACTTATGAAATGCAATCGCATTGTCGCCGAGGGTAACCTTCTCAGGTATGTGCGGTTTATTGACGATTTTCCGGTCAACCCACTGAATTCTGTGTGGTTGGACATTGGCGGTGTTCAAAGCCGAACCGATCCCAAGATTTACGTCGTTCAGACCAGCGGCACCGCGATCCAACGTTGTCTACTCATGACCACCGATCCCGGCGATCTTGTGGTTGATCCGACATGTGGCAGCGGCACGACCGCTTATGTTGCAGAACAATGGGGACGACGCTGGATTACGACTGACACAAGCCGCGTGGCGATTGCACTCGCGCGAACGAGACTTATGTCGGGAAAACACCCATATTATTTGCTTGCTGATTCGCCTGAGGGAAACAAAAAGGAGACGGAGGTGACGGGCAAGGTTTTTCCTGCGCAGAGAACCGATGGCGACATCAAGAAGGGCTTCGTCTATAAGCGCGTCCCTCACATCACACTCAAATCAATCGCGAACAATCCTGACATCAAAGAAGGCATGACACGCGAACAGATCGACGCCGCCATCGCACGCCA
>CAYVDS010000442.1:0-1577 GCA_964450145.1 uncultured bacterium | reverse complement strand
TCTCATCTTTTACATAAGGCAGTTGAAGATTAAGCATGCTCGCGATGATCTGGAGGTTGTTCTTGACCCGGTGGTGCACTTCCTTAAGAAGCGCCTCCTTTTCTGCAAGCGACCTTTTGAGCTGATCCTCAACCTGTTTTCGTTCGGTGATGTCGCGCGCGACGTGTATGGTCCCGATGAGTTTGCCGTGGCCGTCCAGCAGAGGCGTTGTGCTTACCATGAAATCGCCGCCAAGGCGAGGTTCGTGCACCTCGGCGAGATGTTCTTTGACGTCCCGGCAGGTCAGAGAATGCGGGCAGAACTCCGGCGGGTGGGACAGCCCATGGACGGCCTCATGACAACACAGCCCTATACACTGTTCGGGTGTTACACCAAGACGATCTGCCATCGATTTATTCACGCGGACGATCCGGTGTTGTGTGTCCAGAATAGCCATCAGGTCCGGCACCGTGTCGAAGGTCAATTCCCATTCTTCCTTAGCCCGCAGGATGGCCTCCTCGGCCCTCTTTCGCTCTGTGATGTCGTGGTTTAGGGACACCGCCCCCTTGATTTTTCCTCCCACGATGATCGGAGACGATGTGACAGCAAACACCGTTTCGCGTCCGGTCTCGTCCGCAACGATGAGCAGTTCGTTCCGAACTGTTTCGCCGCGCAGAGCGCGAGCCACTGGCCTTTCATCCTGTCTCATGAGCCGCCCGTCAGGATGGCGAGCCGAAAACTTGCGGAACGCTTCAGCTTGCTTATCCCATCCCATTCCGTCAGGGTCCAATCCGTAGAACTTTTTCAGCGCGGCGTTAGTCTGCAGAAGCTTGCCGTCGGCGTCGTACACAAGAACCGGGTCTTTCATCGAGTCGAAGACAGTGTTGATCTCGGCCGCGCGTCGTTCAGCGATCTCCTTCGCCTCCCGCAGAGCCGCCTCAGTCTCTTTTCGATCGGTGATGTCCGAAAATAGTGTCGCGAATTGCCGGGGCGAAGGGCAAAAGGCGAACACTTCATAGTGTCGCTTGAGGGGGGCCGAAAAGTGTTCGAAGCGGACTGACCGGCCGGTGAGAGCGACGGCGCCATAGGTGTCGATCCAGTGGGATTCAATTCCCGGCAGGACCTCGCGCACGGTCTGGCCAATAATGTCGACTCGCTTGAGGCCCGTAAGACGCTCAAAGGCGGGATTTATCTCGAGAAAGCGGTAGTCGCTGGGTTTTCCTTTTTCGTCGCAGATGATCTCGTGGAGCGCAAAACCTTCTGTCATTCGGTTGAACAACGACTGGAAGCGTCCCTCGTGCTCGGTTGCATTCCTTTCTAAGTCCGCAATACGCGCACGGAGAGTTTCAATCTCCTGAAGAAGTTCCTCTTTGGATTTGTCTGAAGGACTCATAGGATTAGTCGGTCAATAACCAGAGGCTTTCGGAATCCCGATGAATTGATGATGATGTTTGCGATGAACATTATACCATATAAAAAGCGCAGTTTTCTAATCTGGAAAAAAAGAGGTCGAAGAGAAGAAAAAGGTTGGGGAAAAGGATTGGAGCTTCGGGGACAGTCCCGATTCTACGGCGCAAAGCGCCCGTAAATCTTGGGAC
>CAYVDS010000441.1:0-1599 GCA_964450145.1 uncultured bacterium | reverse complement strand
GCACTCTGTGCGAGCAGTGTCCCTATTGTGAGGGGTAAGACTTCCTCAAGTCACAGACAACCGTGTGCTACGAGATACTGCGCGCGATAGGACGAGAGCTTGCGGACGAGTATTCCGAATGCCTCCAGGTGACCGCAAATCCGGAGGTGTTGAAGCTCCTCTTCGAGCAGGAAAACGACCAGCTGGAAGAAATCCAGAGAAAACACAACACCAAAATACTGCTCAACCCCGACCCCAACATGGTCCAGGAACAATACGAAATTACGAACTGCTAAGCCACTTCAGCTAACAGCGTGCTTCTCGGCTCTTTGCTTTGCTCAGCATGTCTCAATGGTGGATCTGTATTGTATAGATTCGCTTTACACCGTTCTCATTGCTACTTCGTACGCCTCCCAACCTTTGAATACAGCTGGGTGCCTTGGGTCATGCGCAGCCTTGTCATGCCGGAGTCAGAACAGCGCATTCGTAATCGCGAAGGAACTGAATCGCGTCCAATCTGTTTAAGAAACTGCCGTTGATCTTGTCCCCGTTGCTGTAGAGCAGCTCGATCTCGTACCTTATGACATGGTGCGAATTGACATCTTCATCATAATTTTCGATGAACAGGACAGCATCGCTGATCATATTCCACTCGAAAACGGCCCCGTGCAGCGGCAGGACTCTTACGGAAACCAGTAGTCTGGTGATAGCCAGTTCGAGTTCTTGCGTGAATCTGACTACTTCTGTGGCATTCAAGTCCCTCAAAGCTTTCCTTACGCGCTCCTTTTTGATCTTCGACAGGGATTCCCACGCTTTGACTCTTCGTGCAAAGTCCGCATCGGGGGTTTCTTCATCAGAGTTGGCGTCTATCCCGACGGTGTTGAACGCTTCGATTACCGTGCCAAACGGAAAATACAACACAGCGAATTTCAGAGACCGCAATTGTTCCAGAGATCCTTCAGTGAATTCGCCTGCCAAGACGACCCCAATAAAAGGGCACGAGCGATAGTGGGTTTCCTTCAACGGCATGATTGCACCTTGGATCTCTTGTGCCTTGTTCCTCGAATGCTTGGTGTAACGTCTCCAAGCAATTTCGACGAAAGCCACAGGATTGCCTCTAACCTTAGCGGTTCCACCTCGCTCAAGAACATAGTCTAAATCGTGAATGTTTCCGTATTTGTCTTTCCAGCTAACTTTCTTACTCTTTCCCCTCGCTATCCTGATCCCTTTCCGGTCCAAATAAAGGTTGTGCTTTTTTGCCACGTTGATGAGCAACGGTTCAATTGCTGACTCCAAAGTGTCACCAATAATCTGACCAAATTTGTGGGCTGGGGACTGGGCCAAAGATCAACCTCCGATCCAAAGATAACCTTCATGAAGCGGGACGCGATGTTTGCGATTCTTCCATTTAACATTTCTTGATCTTAGCTTCTCGAAAGAAAAGGACCGAAAGCCCGCAGCCATTGCCAGCTCGCCAAGCCATCTGTCAACCGGGACGTATATGCCGTAAGGCGCAGAATCTCCTACAACAAAGCAAACAAGGGCATTTTCAGGCGTTATCCTTCTCAATTCTACCCTCATTCGCGCCATATCATGGAAATATGCCGCTATCATGGTGTG
>CAYVDS010000440.1:0-1599 GCA_964450145.1 uncultured bacterium | reverse complement strand
GGTTTTTGCAGATTCTTGGGAAAAACCAAGCGCAAAGTGTTCAAAATGAGTCTGATAAATACGGATAAGAAGTGGGCGCCTGTTCACCCCTTAGAACGGCCTGTGGAGTATCCCGAAATTGGCGAGGGCTAGCATGAGGATGGTGTAGAGGGCGGTGATGATGAAGGTTCGGCGAAGTTTCCAATGTTTTTTCGGGAGCTCTTTGCGCAGGATATAGGTTGCGCCGACATGGAGCATGAGGATGCCGAGGACATTTGTTCCCCAATATGCCAGAAGCATGACGGGGAGGAACAAGTGGGCTGAGACCAGCGAGGCCAGCCATCCAAAGACGTAGGCAATCGGGATGTTGACGACGGCGTCGTTCCACCAACTGGCGGGAGAGAGGATGTAGCCGATGGTCACAAGGACGCTGCCGATCAGGCGGCGATGGCGAGAGATGACCTCGGAATATGCATTTTGGATTTCAGCAATCTTGTTGTTCATCTTGGATCACGAATGGTCCGAATAAAAGAACGAACATCGCGAATGAAAAAAAAGAAGCGGGGATCGAATGAAACGAACGGAACGAATCACACGAATGCAAGCTCCTAAGGTTCAAGGTTCAAGGTTGACCCCAAAGAACCTCGCTATTGTTTCCATAATTCGGGGACACGATGAGGCATCATGTCCCCGAATTATGGCGCGCTTCTTTCATAATTAACCACGCTCGTCGTAATCAGGCGCTCCTGAGTGTCATTCCCACGAAGTTTTCTTCGCTCTTCTCTCTTCACTCTTCTTTTCTTTGACTTGCCATTTTAATACAAGTATAATCGAAATGAGAAATTTGCGACACTTCCGGAGAGAACGCATGAAAAGCGACGCGATCATAAAGGCGTATCCTGAAGAAGTGATGAGGCTCTATCCCGAGTTGGGATGGGACATTGTGGCGCGGAAAATCGTGAAGTGGATGATCGTTCATCTGAAGATTCGCCAACAGGCTGAGGACGCCGGGAACTTGCGGGAAGCAGTCGGAAGCGAGCGTCCCGTGTTCGTTTTCTCCAACCACCTCAGTTGGGCCGACCACTTCCTCATCATGAACATGATAGACGACAATATCGGATCGCGTTGCTCGGCCCTTTGCAAGGAAAAGTATTACAGATATCCGGGGTTCGCGTTCGCCTTAAGAACCACGAATCAGATACCCATCACCAACGTCAAACTGTGCTTCGCGCGCTGGTACAAGCAGACGATGGGGCAGCCGCCGCGCGAGCGCGATTTCGTCGAGTTCATGAACAACGCGGGCGAGAACCCGTACCACGAAGTGAATGTCCTCAAGAGGCAATCGCTCGTCCGCACAGCTATCTATACCCGCGAAATGGCTCAGAGAAGACGCGTGGTGGTCGGATATCCTGAAGGGACGCGGAGCCATCGCGGCCAATTGCAGCCGATCAAAACCGGCATTATTCAACTGCCCTTGGAATTGAAAGGCGTAGTTCTGCCGACCGCAGTTCGAGGGACCGACAAGATTCTGCCAAAGGGAATGAAATGGTACAACATCTTCAAGTTTTACGGGTCTGACGGGGCTTTGACTCAGGTGAGATTCGGGAGAGGAATCAGCTA
>CAYVDS010000439.1:0-1612 GCA_964450145.1 uncultured bacterium | reverse complement strand
CGGACATACAAGTTGGCGGATTATAGCATTAATGAATCGTGCTAAACTGAAAGTTCGGCAACGCTACCCATAGCATCAAAGGAGGCAATGGAATGTCTCTTTTCGGAAGACCAAGCCTGACTCGAACCTCTTTCTTAGATGGTTTCAAGTACGCACGCATGTTTCGTGGCTTCTTCCCTATTGGAGTCGACCACGCACGCTACCTTCAATTCGTCAGCCCTGACAAAGTAATCGCACATATTGAGCCTCTCCTCTCCAAGGAACCGAAAAACTGGCAACTCAAATACGTATTGGGTGATTGGTACATGCGCGATAGGAGATATGTAGATGGCCTACGTGTGCTAAGTGAAGCCTATCGACTTCGGCCTAAGGATCCTCGATCAACATACGCCCTCGCCACGGCCTACCGCGTCCTCGCAAGAGCCAACCTTGATGGTATTGACGTTGCCTCATTCTTTTCACCAGAGTATTGGTCGCAATTGCGGGAGGCCGATCCTCAGCTCTACAAGCTCATGTGGGCTGGACTATCTGATTATGACCCCACTGCATCTGCCGATGAACTGGAGCGTCTCAAAATGACGGTGGACGAGGTAGCTCAGAGGGCGATGGAGTATTTCGAGGAAACCCTACGCCTCGGAGTCCGCAAAGACGAGGCGAAGCTTGTAAATGACTCACTTCAGAGTATGTATTCTGAGTTCCCTCACTTAGAGATGAAAGTTAAGACGCAGCGGAGAACCGACACAGGCATCTTCGGAGAGGCAAGAACCGGGCCGGGAGGCCTTTGGAACGAAGCTGTCGATCACTTCACCCGACTAAGACACTTGATGGCACAGCCCCCCAGGTATCGATATGAACTTGGTGAGGTAATCCGTCTCTGTCAGTGGGCTATTGCTAATGATCCGAAATTAGGCGATGCTCACGTTCTTCTTGCCAATGCGTATTCTCTGCTTGACTCACAAGTTGTCGCAACAACGAAGCAGCCATACATATATCTTCGATGGTCAGCATCAATTCTCCAGCACTGGTGTGATACGCCACTCTGCCAGTATCCTTTTACGAAGAATCGCAAAATCGCTGAAACGCTTTATGCTGACGTGTTGCGTCAACTCTCATTGGTTGATCGCTTATCCATTGAGCAACTGATTGAGAATGTGCGCGCCCGCGCAAATCGTGACGTTTCCGAAGCTCTTTCACCGGCTACCTTTGAAAGGATCCGTGAGCAGTTGAAAATGCAACCGTCGTGAGCGTGCATAAAAGCCATGTCATGCTCTATTCGCAATTGGAACTTTGTTTACGCGCTGCTGAACAACTTGTTGCCACGGACGCGGGGCGTGGCCCCGCGCAGGGGACTCGGCGCGCGTCCCAAACCGGACTCCACATGGACGCTTTTTTACTTGGCCCACCCCGCGCCGCTGAATTCCACCGTTAAACGGCAAAGAATCCGAATATAGCCGCGCTTGTTTTGCGGCGCACTGGTATGAGCGCAAACGGCTGGGCGACATGAGGGTGTTAGGTGAAAGTATGAACAACAAACGTTTTTCTATTTCAATTGTCGCTCTCCTTTTTGCGGCGTTAGCCTGTAACTTGGGCTCGGCCATTGCGCCCGAGCCGC
>CAYVDS010000438.1:952-1618 GCA_964450145.1 uncultured bacterium | reverse complement strand
GCCCGAAGTCTTGCGACTTCGGCTACTTAGAAATTTGGGCTCAATCTCTCGCTGTACAAAAGGGGGAAGGTACATGAGCAGCGTGCTAATAGCTGATGACGATAAAAATCTCCGCATATCCTTTAGCAAACTTCTGAAGGGGAGGGGACTTGACGTGCTCACCGCAAAAGATGGTCCAGAGGCGTTAGCGATTGTAAAGGCGCGCTCTCCTGACCTTGTCCTTTTAGATGTCAGAATGCCTAGCACGTCCGGCTTAGAAACGTTCAAGCTGATGAAGGAGGTAGACCCCAAAATCATGGTTATTATCATGACAGCTTATGGAACTGCCGATATAGCCATAGAAGCGATGAAGACGGGAGCTTATGACTATGTTACGAAACCGTTCGATGTTGAAGCCATGAATAAGCTCATTATGGAAGCCCTGGAAGTAAGGGAGTTGATGAAAACCAGGGTCAGCCTTCCTGACGAGCAGCCCGGGCCTTCCGAGGAAAAACTGGTTGGTAGCAGCAAGCGAATGCAGCAAGTTTACAAGATGATAGGGCAAGTTGCGGGGAAAGATGTTACTGTGATTCTGCGTGGAGAGAGCGGAACGGGGAAGGAATTGGTAGCTCGTGCAATATATCATCACAGCAACAGGAGTAGGAATCTTTTTCTTCCAGTCTACTG
>CAYVDS010000438.1:0-942 GCA_964450145.1 uncultured bacterium | reverse complement strand
CTCCTTGAGAGCGAGCTTTTCGGATACGAAAAAGGGGCGTTCACAGGTGCGGATACACGTCGAATCGGCAAATTTGAACAGTGCAACGGCGGCACCATCTTCCTTGATGAAATAGGGGACATGGAACTGGGGACGCAAGCCAAAGTCCTGCGGGTCATGGAGAGGCAGGAAATCCAGCGCTTGGGCGGCAACAACATCATCAAGGTAGATGTACGGATAATAGCGGCGACTAATACAAATTTAGAAAAGGCAGTAAGAGAGAATAAGTTCCGCGAGGATTTATACTATCGGTTAAACGTCGTAACCCTTCATCTTCCGCCGTTGCGAGAACGCGTAGAAGACATCCCTGAACTTGCCAACCATTTCCTCAGAAAACATAATACTTTGAATCCAAGCATGGTGGCAATTTCGCCGGAAGCGGTTCAGCTGCTGACGCAACACAAATGGCCGGGCAATGTTCGGGAATTGGAGAATGTGCTGAAAAAAGCCTTAGTTTTAGGAAAAGGCTCGGTGCTCCTCCCCCAGCATCTGACACAGAGTCTGAAAAGCATTTCACCCGTTGCCGAAATTGTTGCAGCAGATGATATGGAAGCTGAAATGCGGCTATTGGTTGGGAGATTCATGGAACAAGCATTGCCACAACACGCTGGACGACTTCACAGTCATCTGATAGAGATGCTTGAGAAGTCGCTCATAATTGCGGCTCTTCAGAAGACCAAAGGTAACCAGGCCAAAACCGCCGAGATGCTTGGTATCACACGACCAACTCTGCGCGAGCGGCTCGCCAGATATAGCATCAACTATGATATTCAGGTAGTATCGGACGAATCGTGTCCGTAGCACAGGCACGCTTTCCTGGCAAGCCTGCGACTACTACACTGTAAAATATGTTTTGGAGTGCGTCAGTCTCTGCTGACGCACGTGCAGAAGCAAAGACTTCTG
>CAYVDS010000437.1:0-1632 GCA_964450145.1 uncultured bacterium | reverse complement strand
TGCGCCTTTCATAGCGCAGGAGTCGAAGACGCGCAAGCATGGTGCGTACACCTTGAACCACAATCGTTCGTCACGAGAGGGCGAAGATTGGGTATGATGCACGTGTATGCAAAGGCGCGCGGGCGAAAGTGTGCTGAAGCACCTCGAGATCGAAAAACGAGAAATCGTCTTGAGATTTCCTGAGATCCGCGCTCGCAGCGAAAGAAGTTTGAAATATTGCGGCTTGGCACTGCCCAGACGTGAGGATTGAGGAGCCCAAAGATGTCATTCATCGAGGTGCTTGGGGAGCGTGGGGTGGAAGATGTATTCCCGTGTATCCGGGATTTGGTTGAAAATGGTCTGAGTGTGCGCCGTTTCTCCGTTGGGGATTCGAGACCCGATCGCCAGGATGTAACTCAATATTTAGCGGCATGGTGCAGACACGTGGGGCTATTGGAGGATTCATGCCGGGACTGGCTGACTGCGTACTGCGTCGCGATGCTGTCCTCCATCTCGAAATCTTCCGCCTCGAGAATACGACACAGCACGAAATCGAATATCAAATACATTTACAAAGCCGGCATCGCCTTTTCCTGCGAACATGAGAGCAATCGTTTCAAAGCGCACTGTGACAGCTCTTGTGCGGGCTGTGCCACCATGACACCGTCCATAATCACCGCGAGAAGTCGGGAGTTCGAAGCGGTCCAGGCCGGAGGACCGACTAAACCAATGCTTTTCTCAGGCATGCAGGTCAAGGAAAGGTTTCGGGATCAGTTCCAGGCAGCCTTGGAACTCATACGTCAGGAGATCGCCAAGGGATCGTCGCGGAAAGTAATCCTCGATCTACTCAGTCAGCACGGACTGAAGACCAAAACGGGACGTCCGTGGACACCTGCAATTATGAACGCTGAGATAAACAAAATAAAAAGGAGCCACGTTCCCGAGCCTTAGTTGGCGTATTTCACAGTTGTTCGCAACAAGAGGGGGGAGATTGTTTTCGCATCCCATCTTTGGGACATCTTTATCCGCCCCTCAGTCGCAAGATCCTCGAATTAGTTCTGCGGTTTTGCTCCCTCTGGGGCTGGCAAACCTGACTCAAGGCTGGGCGCGAATTCTGTGAAGTTTTTTCGCAGCCATGTAACCTCCGATTTTACAGAGCGCCACATTATCACACACTCGCGCTCTTTTTCTTCTTCATCGGTTTCGCAGCCGCGGCTTCTTTTTGCGGACGCCCCGGCTTCTTCTTCGTCTTGCGGGCTGCTTGCCCCACGGGGCTGCTCTTGACCGCGGCTCTGGCGGTCTTGGCACCGGGCTTTGCCGGGGGCGCGACGGTGCGTTTCGTTTTAGCCGGACACCCCTTGACCGCCTTCGTCTTATCCTTCGCTTTCGCCTTCGCCGGCGGGCTCGCGAAAGCCGCGCCGTCTTCTGCCGCTGCCATCTCCAACCCGAACATTTCCGAAAGGCCCTCCGCCGCCAGAACCTTGTCCGCGTCGGGGCCCCGCTTCGACAAGGGCAGACCGGTGCCGGCCTTGGCAATGAGATCCTTCTCGTTCACCTTGCGTAAATGAAAGAGAAGCTCGGGTCGATCGTCCAGCCGTGCGCCGATGCCGTAGAACACGGCCGCGACGTGCTTGCACATCGAGGCCCAGTCCG
>CAYVDS010000436.1:0-1650 GCA_964450145.1 uncultured bacterium | reverse complement strand
TCTTTCATCACAAGCCCCAGTTTGGGCATTACAACCTTTGTTGCCATTTCATTCTCCCACCAAGAAAGTTGAAGGTCGAAAGTCAAAGGTCCAAAGTCAAGAAACCGCGGCGCGGACAGCCGCCCCAACCCGAGTCGTGCGAATAAATTCGCACCCACAGGTCCGATTTCGCAATGATTTGTTTCCCTTTCGCCTTTGCCCTTTCGCTCGGGCCTGCGGCCGACCTCCGGCGGTTAGACCTTCTTGACCGACTTTGAATCCACGGGCATTGAGACGGTCATAGTCCTCCTGATAGGACTTGGTCCAATAAGACATATGATGCAGCCCTTCGCAGCCGGATCTCAGAAAATCGCGGTACATGGAGGGAGGATCGTTCATATCATTCTCTCTTCACGTTCACCCGACATCTGAATGCAGCCGGATTGCTTGGCTATTCTCTGTTACAGCGGCGTGGTCGGTTTTGGGTTCAGTTCAACTCTTCAGTGATTGTCCGCCGTCAACGACAATGGCTGTGCCGGTTATGAATTTTGACTCGTCTGACGCCAGAAAGAGCGCAGCGTACGCAACGTCCCATGCGTCGCCCATATGGTTCATCGGCACTAATGAGTCACGCATGCGGATCAAATCCTCTCTGTCTATTCCTATGCGGCTGGAGATGCCCTCGATAGCCATCGGAGTGTTGATGTAGCCGGGCATGATGCAGTTGCAGCGAATGCCCTGGTGCGCATACTGCATTGCGACGTCGCGCGTAAAGCCGTTCACGCCCGCCTTCGAGGCGGAATATGCGACATACGGATAGGGCGCGCAGCGGATAGCCGCCAAAGACGAAATGTTCACAATGGCGCCGCTTCCTTGCTTCTCCATGTAAGGAAGAACGTGTTTGCACGTAAGAAACATGCCTTTGAGGTTTGTGTTGAACACTCTGTCCCAGTCGGCTTCACTCAATTCGGCCGGGCCGCCTCCTTCGCCTATGCCGACGTTGTTGTGGAGGATGTCGATTCTGCCGTATGTTTCGGCGCATTTGTCCGCCATCCGTTTGCAGTCGGCCGACTTTGATATGTCGGCGCCGAATGCGATCGATTCGCCACCCTCATCATCGATCATCTTTTTCGTTTCCATGGCCGACTCGAGCCTGTAATCCACCAGCATCACCTTTGCGCCCTCTCGCGCAAACAAGATGCCGGTGGCTCTGCCGTTGCCAAGACTTATGCCGGGTGTTGAACCAGCGCCGACAACGATTGCCACTTTTCCTTTTAATCGTTGACACATATATCATTTCTCCCGTAAATCCTGTGCCTGATTCCCCGTTCCTTGTTAAAACCTACATAACGCTCACGCTAATCGCAATGAGCTGTACTTCGCCGAGTTTCATCTTTGGTTCCTTTCTGCTACGGAATCTCCATCACAATCTTGACATCGTCATTCGGGCCAGAGAGTCGCTCAAAGGCTTCCGGCAGTTCCGTCTGAGAAACCGTTCGACTTATTATCGGATTCACATCTACCCTTCCACTGCTCACAAGTTCAATGCAATGGCGAAACTCCTCCATATCGCATCCATATGAGGTCTCAAAACAGATTTCGCGCACAAGCAGAAGCGCCGGGTTTATTCGTCCGCGGCGAGACCGAGGGCCTGACGCGGGTGGCGCTGCT
>CAYVDS010000435.1:0-1658 GCA_964450145.1 uncultured bacterium | reverse complement strand
CTTTTTCAAGGGCTTTCGCTTCTGCAGGTAACAGCTTTCTCAATTGTGGGGACAGTGTCCCCACAATTTCAGGATAAAGGCGATAGAAGCGGAGATAGCGATAGAGTTGGCGACGGTTGCAGTTGCTGACATTGAGTTCAGTAAGGCGTTTGGCAAGTTCGGTTAGGAGAGAATCCCCATAGCTCGCTCGGTCTGCTCCGGACAGTTCATATTCAGCGATATAGGCACCGATCAGCCAGTTGCGCATCGTCAGGCTAAGGTTCACCGCCCGTCCGGCCTGCGCCGCCAGTTCTTCATGCGCCTGCCGGATAACATCGACCAGCTTGTTAAAATCCCATTCGTGGCTGTTTATGTCCATCCGTGTTCCTCTGACTCGCCGCCCACGGCCAGTGACCCGCAACTATTCCAACACGATCCGAACCTTGCCCGTCTCTTTACCCCTGGTGAGGTGGCTCAAATAATCCTCAAAGCGTTTCTTCATTTCTTCGGGTGTTACTGGCGCCCCGCCCGACAGAAGCGCGGACCGCAACTCCTCCATTTTCATCGGTACCTTAATGAGACCCGAAAGAGCCTCTCTTAACGCATGAAGGAAATCGCTCCCGGGATTGTCGGGAAGCATTCCTTTCTTCGCAAATGCGTCTACCAGTTTCCTATCCTTGGACTTCAGCAGCTCGAGGTTTCCTTTAGTTGTAGGGTCTTCGAGATTCGTCAAAAGGGTTTGGGTCCAATCGGAAACCATGTTGTCCAATTCTTCCTCAAACCGGTCAAGAAGCATTTTTGCGGCGACAGATGGACATTTTACGCTCGGGCGGAAACTGCAGTGAGGACAGACGGGGGACGCTTCGAGTTCTTGTTCCGTCAAAGTGAAGCAGCTATCCAATCCTGCCAAACGATTCTGAAAATCCGAAAGTTGCTGTACGGGCATGAGGTCAATTGTCGAAAGTTTCTTGAGTTGCTCCAATCTCTCGTCATGCAAGAGCGAGGCTTTCTTTCGGTCATCATTAACGCCCAGCCTGGCCTTTGTATGAAGAGTGATGTAACTGCTGACATAAGCCTTCTTCAGTTCGGACAGTTTGCGCTGTGTCTGCTGGCGAAATGCTTGTTCGATCCTTTTGTGGGGGTCGGTAATTTGAGCGACCGCTTCGTCACGGATTGTCTTCATGCGAACCAGCCATTGATGGTCTGAAGGCAGCACTGCTTCAGCGTTGAAAAGATACGAGGCTACAGGCGCCAGATCAATCGCCAGCCTATTGAGAGATTCAACCTCCTCGAGCGCCTTGAAGCCCGCGCTCTGGGCCTTAATCTCGTCGGGACTATAACGGAAGTTCTTGAATTTGCCGGGAGTGTTGTAGGCCTGAAGCGATTCCAGAAAGACCTTTGCTCCGTCCAAATATGAATCATATGACCTTGCGTTTTCTTCAGTGAGAAGACTTCGCCCCCAGAAGGTTAATCCGTCTTGAAGATGCTGCCGCGCGACCACAATTCTGTTCACTGTCTGAGTTACGGCTGCTTGCAGTTCCGTGACCGGGGCTTCGGTTCCCTGTGTCAGCATTTGAGCCTTTCCGGGCGCAAGGTTCAAGAGTTCGAATTGTGTCTTAATAGCGGGAATATTCCATTCCTGTCGTCGCTCGATGTGCTTCAATTGAACCAGAACGCCA
>CAYVDS010000434.1:0-1663 GCA_964450145.1 uncultured bacterium | reverse complement strand
TATTGAAAACACCTCTTTCGCATACCTTTGGAGATTATCGAAAGCAAAAGCAGGGGTCAGAAGGTTTTCCGGAACATGTAGGATTCGGGAAAGCGAGATCAAGCGCGGTGGTATTGGCAAAGGGTAAGAGGGGGACACGTCAAATGTTGAAGACTACGAGACTTGTACTGGCAGTAGTAGCAGTGTTGGCAATGGCAGGGACTCTACACGCCGAACAGGGGATGAAACAAAGTGGTTTCCTCGGCGACTATTCGGCGCTGAAGCCCGGACCCAAGGGTGGAGCAGATTTCGTATACATGAAGGAAGGCGTTGACTTTGCCAAATATAATAAAGTCATGCTCGACGAAGTCGTGTTCTTCCTCAAGGATGACGCGCAGTACAAGGGAATCTCACCCCAAGAGATGAAAGAACTCGCAGATACGTTCCATAATGCGGTTTCTGATGCTTTGGGTGACGCCTATCCTCTGGTGGCAGAACCTGCTCCCGACGTGATACGTCTTCGCGTGGCGATAACAGACCTGGTTCCGAGCAAACCCGGAGTTAGCGCAGTAACAACAGTGATGCCTATTGGACTTGCCGTAAGCGTCGCAAAGAAAGCCGTAACAGGCAGCTACACGGGCGCGGGCGAAACCGGCATTGAGATCGAAATCCTTGATTCCATGAGCAATGAGCGCGTTGCAGCCGCAGTCGATCAAAGGGCGGCAGGAAAGTTGGAAACGTTCTCAAAATGGGGGGCGGCCGAGGAAGCCTTCAAATTCTGGGCTCAGCGGCTTCGGACCAGATTGGACGAAATCCACGGCGCAAGCAAATAACATCCGCCTTCATCTATAGCCCCTAGGACAGGAGCCATTGGTTTCGATAATTCGAGGACACGATGCCGCATCGTGTCCCCGAATTATCGGGCGTTTCTTGCATAATCAACCCCCCGCTCAGAGCGGTCAGGCGTCAAGAACGTGTTCCCCGTGGTTCAAAACCCAAGCTTCTGAGGCGATTCGAAACTTATCCGAGCGGCGAATCAGAGCGGATTTCGGAGGCTTTTTCTTTCTTGAGGTCTCGTACTTCGCGCTGGAGGTCATGTATCATGTCGAGCAGGCAGCGAATGGCCTCGGATGTCGGGTCTGGCAGGTTGCCGTGTTCGAGGTCCACCATGGCGACGTTCTCGCTCCGTTTTCCGTAAACTACCTTGCCAGGTATACCTACGACTGTCGTGTTGGGGGGCACATCTTCAACGACCACCGAGCCGGAACCTATCCGCGCATTGTCGCCGACTTTTATCGGGCCGAGCACCGCCGCCCCTGCGCCCACAATGACGTTGTTCCCGAGCGTGGGGTGCCGCTTTTCCTTTTTCCAACTGGTGCCGCCGAGCGTGACACCGTGATAAAGGGTCACGTTCTCTCCGACCTCCGATGTCTCGCCGATAACCACTCCCATACCGTGGTCGATGAAGAGGCCGGGGCCTATTGTAGCGCCCGGATGAATCTCGATACCCGTGAGAAAACGCGATATGTGTGAGATAAGTCGGCCAAAGAAGCGCATGCGGTGCTTCCAGAGCCAGTGCGCAACTCTATGGAACCGGATAGCATGGAAGCCCGGATAGCAAAACAGAATCTCGAGCGTGCTGCGGGCCGCCGGGTCGCGCTCGAACACTACATTTATATCTTTC
>CAYVDS010000433.1:0-1676 GCA_964450145.1 uncultured bacterium | reverse complement strand
ACCGGCGCAAAGTTTAAGCGCATCGCCTTTGAGCTTTAGTACATCTCCGTCATCGAAGATTTGGTACCAATGAGGACGCCTCTTGGCGGCTTGAAAGAGATCATTGAAACGCTTGTAAATGACATCGGGAGAACCCGCTGGTACACGGAAATCGACGGGGTCCTTGTCTTTGCGCTTAGGCCTGAACTCGTCATGAAGCTTGGCGAAAAATAACTTAAAGAGTTCATCAAAAGCATTGACGCCTGCATTGGCGAGTGCATCGTGTTCCAAGCCTTGAATCAAGGCTCTCATATCCAAGACAGGTTGGAGTTCAGCAAAGGTGAGCGGTTGAAGAATGTCGTCGAGGTCCTGATCGAGTTTCGGCAACCGGGGAATTGGTCTGAACTTGTAAGGTCCCTTCTTCGTATCCTTATCTTCCTCACGGAGCTGAAATGAATGCTCGCTGCCATTGCTCCAGCAGCCAAAGAAACATCCGCTCCAGCGGAGGTAGCTGCGGAGTTGTTCGAGGCCTTCCTTGCTGTCCGGCTTCTTCAATTCAAAAATAATGTAGGGGTCTGTACAAGCATCGTCCGTAAAGATGACGATGTCGGCACGTTCCTTCTCGGCATCTTCTCCCATCTGAATGGGCTTCTCAACCTCTATACGTTTGAGTTCATATCTGAGAGTCTCCTGAATCCAACCGAGGAACATCTGGAGAACGACCTCCTCAGGCTTAGCCCGCAACCATTTTTCTAGCTTGGCACAGTAGATTTCTACCTTGTCGTCAATCAGCCGCAGTTTGATCTTCTCGCGTTCGCCCCTGGAAAAAAACTTAAGACCCTGCTTAGTCGTGGGATCACGAAATATGCGGTCAAGTAGTTCAATTGTTGAAACAGATGTAGCCATATAGTTCTCCTTTATCTAAGAACAAAACCGTCTTGATCATTTTATATAACTATTTTTAATCCCATCCTTCTCCATCCTTTTTTCAATAACATCCGGAGACACGAGAAAAGCCTTTGCCACGTGCTCAGTGATAAGCTCCCACGCGAAGTCTGCATTCTTTTCCATCAAGATTCCTTTGTCTTTGATCTTCTTGATCCATTCAGTCACGGATTTAAACAGCTTTTCTTTGGGCACAAGGACCAGCCCTGCAAAGGCATATCCCTGATATTCCAGCCAGCTATGCTCCTTTTCAGTCAGGGAGTTGATGAATTCTTTCCAGCCCTCAATCGAATTAAATTGATGCGATCTGTACAAATGGCGGTGCAGGACTATATGACCTATTTCATGAGCAAGTGTAAAACGATAGCGGGTAATGCGGTCTGAATAGACGTATTCATCGACATAAATATTCTGCAGATCGCCCGAGGTAAACCCCTCCACTTCAAATTCTCTCTGAAGACCTAAAACCGGCACGATATTGATGCCGAAATCAAATTCTAAAATCTCTTCGATAGGGACGGGGATGTCTGTGGAAGGGTGATACTTTCGCAGAAAGTCATCAGCCTTCTTGCGTAAATCCTCATAACTGTATATGGGGATATCAGGCATGGACTACGCCTTCTTGATCAGCTCAACCAGTTTCTCAAGTTTCTTTTCCGAAATCTTCTGTCCCCGCAGAGTTCTAAAGAGAATAGGCAGGCTCGCGGCAACAGAAGCGTTAGTCAGCAGTTCCTCGGGGATTCGGCCTGCCT
>CAYVDS010000432.1:948-1695 GCA_964450145.1 uncultured bacterium | reverse complement strand
CCGACTAAGCCACACAAAAACGGCCATCGAAATAAACAAGATCCCCATCAAGCCAGAAAACACGGCAAACATAACTTGCCCATATCCAGACGATGATGGACATACATTAATGACAAAGGTCGACCACCAGACGATTCCGATAAGCAGATTTAACGAAACGCTGTGCTCCCATTTTTTCCAGAATTCCTCAAATTTTTTCCTGAATTCCATTTCCCATCTCCGTGTCGCTTGCTCCAAAATATGCGCAGTCGAATGAACACACCGTTTCCTGAGCCTGGCAGGTCTAACTTTGCTCAGCTCAATTCGTTAATTCGCACTAATTCGGGCACTAATTCGGGGGACACCATACTTATCTTCCGGGAGCTCTCGACAGACCTTTCGGCTCAGTTTTCGGCGCCGCATCCGTCTGTTCAAAGCGACCTCGACTAGCGAGGGGAAGTCATCAGCCAAGCCATCCGCTGATAATAGCATGGTGCTTTGTCCAAGTCACAAATTAAGTATGGTGTTCCCGGAATGCGCAGAGGCTTGACGTTTCTTCTAAATTCAATGATAAAAAATTCTGGAGGAAGAACTATTGCCGCGGGTCCAAGTCGTATTTTATCAGGAAGGCGCCAACGTTCCCACGAGAGACTGGCTCGACAAACTGTCTCAGGACCAGCAGGACGCATGTTACGAACGGCTTGAGATTTTACGGGACTGCGGATACGCGCTTGGATTTCCGACAGCCGAGCATCTTGGAGACGGAAT
>CAYVDS010000432.1:0-938 GCA_964450145.1 uncultured bacterium | reverse complement strand
TTCAAAAAAGTCCGTCTTCGTATTCTATATTTCTTTCACTAAAGGGAGACAGCCGTCATAACTCACGGATTTCACAAAGACACCGATAAGGTTCCTCCTAATGAGATCAAGAGAGCGAAGGAAAGAAGGCTGAAGTTTCAAGAGGACTCAAGAGTTCATGTTTTCTCCTGGGAGCGGGACAATGGATGAGAAGAAACGCAGTGCCGATGCTATTGAGTGGGCATACAACCGGTATATCAAGAATGATCCTGCAAGGGTCGCTCATGTCGAACGACTCCGTAAACAATCGGCTCTGGCCCAACAAATCTACAACATTCGTAGTAAACTGCACATGACCAGGGAAGACGTCGCCAAATTTTCGGGTTTGACTCCAGAGACAATCGAAGACCTGGAAGAAGCCGATTACGCCGGAAACTGGAATGAAGCGATTACCCGTATCAACCGAGCTTTCCACGATTGGTTTGTAAATGTGATTGTTCCTGCGGCTCAGATGAAGCCGGATGAGTATTCGATAAGGGTTGTGAACGCTTGACGTCACAAAATCTAAGTTAAGTATGGTGTCCCACGAATTCAGAATTCCCGCGTAGCGAAGAAAAGAAGCGCCGAGAAACGTGAGTTCTGCTGGTAGCTCCAATCCTGAACATTCACCAACAAGAAGACTCACCGCAGAGTGCGCAGAGATCGCAGAGAAAGCAATTTGTTTTGTTTTTGCTATGGAGATGATTCTGTTTCATGTCATCTTGGTTCATTCACCTTCCTCTTTGCGTCCTTTCCGTTCTCTGCGGTGAATATGCTCAATTTACGTGCCGATTCGGTCCCTTATGAATGTACAAATCTCATCCATGGCTTGTCGAGCTTCCGGAAAGAGAGGAGCGCAAGCAGGATAGCAGTGAAACATCTTCTCACCGACCATCAGTGTGACGTTTACCCCCGCATCT
>CAYVDS010000431.1:0-1732 GCA_964450145.1 uncultured bacterium | reverse complement strand
GGAGAAGACACTTTGCCTTTTGACTTTGTGACGTTCGGTGAAACGATGATTAGGCTCTCGCCGCCCGATCACCAGACCTTCGAGCAGGCAGCCACACTCGACGTGGCCATTGGCGGGACCGAGTCGAATACGGCCATCGCGCTTGCGAGGCTCGGTCTGAGGACATGCTGGATGTCGAAACTCGTGAACGACCCGCTGGGAAGAAAAATAGCCTCGTCTATCCGCGCGCATGGCGTTGACACTTCGGGAATAGTCTGGACGAACGAAGGCCGCAACGCGACCTATTTCATCGAGTTCGGGAAAAAGCCGCGGCCCCATCGCGTGACCTACGACAGAAAGAACTCGGCCATAAACACTGTCAAGTCATCTGAGATCAACTGGTCTCTGTTCAAAGGCGCTCGCGTTGTGCACCTGACTGGAATTACCGCCGCCCTGAGCCCGAATTGCCGCCGGCTCGTGCGCGAAATGATAGGCAGGGCGCGGCGCGGACGCAGCGTAGTTTCCTTCGACGTGAATCATAGGACCAAGCTTTGGAGTTACCGGCAAGCCGGGAGCGCTCTTTCGCCTCTATGCTCCGAAGTGGACATTCTTTTCGTCAGTTCCGACGACGCTGCTAATCTTTTCGGAACGCGCGGGACTGCCGAGGAAACCGCAGCCAAACTGGCTTCACGCTTCGGATGCCAGACCGTAGTCGTGACTCTGGGCAAAGACGGGGCTGTCTGCCAACACAAAGGGAAGCCGATGCGTTCCGCGGTTTTTTCGACGACCGAGGTTGACCGCGTGGGCGCCGGTGACGCGTTCTCAGCAGGGTTTCTCTATGCTTATCTCACCCGGAACGTGGGGTACGCGATGAATTTTGCGTCGGCGATGGCCTCTTTGAAGTTCACCATCCCCGGCGACCTCGCTTTGACAACAAAGGCCGACGTGGAGGCTATGCTCAATGCCGCCGACTCGAAAATCCAGCGATAGGCTGCGGCCCAATTCCCTCAAACTACATCCAAGCGACAACGTCGCCGTGGCATTGCGTCCATTGCGCAAGGGCCAGCTTGCAGTTTTGGCCGGGCAGGCGAACCGATTGCAGTTGGCGGAGCGAATCCACGTTTTCCACAAGTTCGCCCTCGAACGAATTCCCGCAGGGGCTCACGTGATCAAATATGGCGAGAAGATTGGGCGCACCACCCGGTTGATTCGGGCGGGAGAACACGTCCATACCCATAATCTGGCGAGTGAGCGAGGAAGAGGCGATCTCACAACAAAGGGCAAAGGCGAAAGGAACAAGACGAAAGGGGAAAACTAAGAGCGCGGTTTCAAGTTTCAGGTTTCAAGTTTCAGGTTTGTGGCTAAGATCAATGATTCTTGCTCAGCTAGTCACGCCAAATGTGTGATCGGGGACTCAGATGATGCGTAATTTAACCTTCAGGGGATTCCTCCGGCACGGTGGAAAAGTGGGAGTGCGCAACCACCTGCTCATTATGCCAACTATCGTGTGCGCGAACCATGTCGCACAGAGAATTGCGGATGGGGTTAGAGGCGCCGTCGCGCTCGAACATCCGCTGGGCTGCGGTCAAATTGGGGCGGATTTCGAACAAACAATGCGGACTTTGGCGGGGTTAGGCGCCAACCCGAACGTCGGCGCGGTTCTGCTGGTCAGCCTCGGATGCGAAGAAGTCCCCGCCGATCGCTTGCGAAAGAGCATAAGCATTTCGCGCCAGCCGGTTGAAAAGATCGTTAT
>CAYVDS010000430.1:0-1750 GCA_964450145.1 uncultured bacterium | reverse complement strand
TTTGGGTCATGGCCGCCAAGTTCCTTCATCGGAGACTTGATAGCGGGTAACATAGCGGAAACTCGTTTCAAAAACTGTTTGCGCTTCGTCTCCCACTTCGATAATGAGTTTTCTTCACAGTGGATTTTTTTGGTCAAGTAGGTTCGTAATTGATTGTATTTAGTGGCATCCTTCAGTTTAATAAGCTGCACACCCGTAAGCACTTCCTTCACGTCATCAGGCAGCAGAGGCGGTACCAGGATAGGGAATATGTAATGCGACTTGACCCAGGCTGCACCGAGCTCGCAAAGACAAAACCTGCTGGCGAGATAGGAGGGGGTTAGCAGCAAGATCACGGCAGCTGGTTTCTTAATCTGGCTCTTTATGTGGCTCGTGAAATTAGCCCCCGCCGGAATATCTAATCCGTTTACCGAAGAGCAGAAGATTTCCGACTCCGGAACACCCATGCCTTCCTCCAAGAGATCCACGACAGCCTCAGCCAGTTTTGCATCTCTAGTGGAATGGCTCACGAAGACGGCTTTGGACTTCATTTACTTAGCCCCCGTGGTATTCTAATGTTGGCCGTAAGCCACATGACGCTACCCTCAAAAAGTCATCGCAAGCACGAAGGGTCTGATTTTCGTCCCGAGGATGCATGACCTCTAATCATTGCCACCACCGACACAAAGGATAGAGGCCACGCTCTCCAACTGGAGTAGACGGTCCAGTCAGTCTAATCCATTCCTCAGATTGTGCAGGTAATGGCTCCAATTGGTGTTCCGTGCTGACCGAACCCACTCAGCTCTTGATACCCGATTCACTCTGCAAACAAAAGGATTTTTTTCTGGACAGTGCGACGGGCAATGGCGTGAGCGCAACCATCTGATCGGCGCACTCTCATTCGGTCTTTCGTTCGGCCTTGCCTAAATAATCAATCGTTCCGCCATTGCGATGCGACAAAGGCAAAGGCAGGCACGATGCGGTTTTTGCCATCCTATCCTTGCATTTGAAAGGCTGCTGGGATTTTTCAGGGGCGATTTGCGTGAACTCTGAGTAAGACGCTGGGCAAGGATGGGATACCTGCTGAATATCGATCATTCTGGAAGTTTTTCTTGTGTTTCGGGACTCAGCTTAGCCATGAAATCGGGATTGAGTACGACTTTCCAAACGCTGATAAGCAGGCCCACAACATCGGTGAAAAGGGCGGCTCCCGCAGCCTTAACTGTGAATTCTGACATTTGCGAAGCGTTGAATAGAACCACCGCACAGATGACAATGACAGCGAACAGGAGTACGATCGAGGAGTAGCCCATGATAAGTCGTAAAGCGAACCATCTCGCCTCATGTTTCTTCCTCTGGTCAAAAACCTCCCGCTCCTGGCGCAGCTGTTCCATGGCCCTCTCGAGCTTAATGGGGGTCATCTCGTCATTCGGCATCTTCCCCCCCTAACTGCCTTTGCTTGTTGTGAAGGTACTTTGTCCCCCCGAACGCCGCCAAAGTAGCTGCAACTCCAGCCACAGCGCCAATGACGAATGCGACAACTGGATTGTTCCATGGCAGGTTTCCAAGAAAACCGACTAGCAGAGCGAAGGAAGCCGCAATCACGCTTGCCATCGCCCCTAGCACCGTCGTCATTCTCATGGCCTTCTTTCGTGCAAAGTCCTCTTCCATTTGCATAAGTTGCTGCCGTTCGGCCTTTAGAGCATCAAGAGTAATGCGATCTAACTCTTGTCGATCATGTTCAGGCGTTGCTGGCTCTCGTAGGGATCGG
>CAYVDS010000429.1:646-1759 GCA_964450145.1 uncultured bacterium | reverse complement strand
TGAGGAAAGGCGGACGAAATGCGGCAACTACTCGTGGAATGCAGTGATCCGGGAATCGTCGTCTCGCTTGCCGAGGAATTTGAAAACATCTTGTGTCGGGTTGACTTTGCCCGTGCTCAGCAGCTACAGCACGAATTGCTCAACCTTGCCGGCGAACTCGGCGAAGAGTTCGAACAAGTGTGGCGCGGCTTCCGCATCGAAGTTCCGAACGATGGCGGTCGTCCGCTTTCTTTCGGCAATCGCGAAAAGGTGGATGAAGCGCGCATCAAGCAACTGATCGAACACGCGTCGGAACGCGGCATTGGAAAATTCGAAATGCGTGGCACGGTGCTTTTGCCCCGGGATGGTCCCGAGCCTGAGACGCGCGAACAGTACGTGATCGACCTGGCGGATAGCCTGCGCTGTGATCTTTTCGATGAGTTGCCGCTTGTGTCGAGTTCAACCGACTTGCCCGATTCAATGGCGGCGCATCGCCAACAACTTCTGGACGAACATGTCGGCGGCGTTCTGCGTGCTCGCGCGCGCGATGCAGCCGTGGGAAATCGGTGGGTGAGCACTTCGATCGAACGCTTGCGGACAGCCTTGGAAGAGGTAAATACGCGCGCGGAAGCCGTGATGCTCTACGAATTGGTTCGCCTGAATCCTGCCGAAGTCAAACTGAACGAGCGGACGCGATGGGCGATGTTAACGGCGCGGCTGGGAAAAGACATCCGTTTTTTTTTTTTTTTCTACGCGAAGAGAGCGAGGGAGCCAAAGATATCTACACGGCGGATGCCGTGGATGCTCTCCAGTCGGCGTTCAAGAAACTTCCTCATTCGCCCCTGGATCGCCACCGCGATATATTCGAGATGGACAAACCTGATGCCAGAGCCGAAGACTGAACGATTGCGCCTGGCGTCCATCGAAATCACCCAGCGTTGTAATCGGCAATGCGACTACTGCGAACAACCGAAGTCTGAGCGTGAGATGTCCGTGGCGCAATTCGATGAGCTGCTCGGGACACTTGCGGCTGAAGGGGTCGAGGCAATCGCCTTAGGCGGTGGCGAGCCAACGCTCCATTCGGCGCTGCCCGACTTGCTCGATCTCGCGCGACAGCACGGCCTGCGAACAGGC
>CAYVDS010000429.1:0-636 GCA_964450145.1 uncultured bacterium | reverse complement strand
AGTTATGGCGTCTCGGCGGGAAAGGGCGCATGGACAATGTTGCTTGATCATCCACGCGCGATTGTGAATCTCCTTTTACTGCGAAACGGCCGGGACGATCTGCTGCGCCGGGCAGTCGAGGCAATTCAGCGCGGTGCACACTGTTTGCTGCTCCTGGGTTACAAAGGGAATCGCCGCGAATTCGTCCCGTCCACGTCCGAGTTGTCCGATGTTTTTCGCCTGCTGACGCTGCTTGGGCGGAAGACGAATGCGACGATTGCGACTGACGATTACACGCGCCGTCGACTCGGTTTGGCGAAAACGTGCTCAGGCGGTTTTGTGCGAGTCCAACTCAATGGTCTGCGCGATTCGTGTTGTTTTCCCGCTTGCGAATACCGTCCAGAACTGCAAGGATCAAACAGAGAGCCCGCAAAACCGGGCTTCGCCCGCAACCGAATTCCCCTCCCCCTCGACGGGGGAGGGTAGGTTGCATGATGCTCTACCTGTATAAGGATTTCCGGTCCAGGACCCTGGTCAGGAATCGGAACGCCCCCTTTAGTGCCTTATTTCTTGGAAACCGCGATGAAAAACAAGAAGTCTCATTTTCCCCTCACCCTAACCCTCTCCCCGTTTCACGGGGCGAGGGGATCGGAATGA
>CAYVDS010000428.1:0-1765 GCA_964450145.1 uncultured bacterium | reverse complement strand
ATACACCGCTCGACGCGAACAGCGAGTTTTTGACAAATCTGTTCGAGATGACGGCCGTCGCTACTCAGCGGACGGAAAGCATCACCTGTGACGAAGAGGAACGGGTACGGCAGGGCTATGAAATCACGACGCATTTCAAGCTTGCCCGTAAGGATGGCCGGCGCCAAATGATTCCCGCAAATGTGAAGGATGCCCAAGGGGGTTCTCTTCTCACAATCGCATATGGTCCGGCTGCGAATCTGTGGAGGATAAATCGGCGCTGGCGCAGAAGCAGAACTCACGGATACAACCTCGATCTTACTCATGGGATTTGGACCAGACGGCTCGGTGACCCAAATGATACTGCGCTCGATTCCGGGCAGGAGAATGTGAGAGCCGGCGTCCAGGTCTTTGTGAAAGATACGCGGAATATACTTCTTATCCGTCAGACGATTGAAAACCCGCTGAGTGAGGAACAGCTTGCGAATTTGCAGCATGCGTTACAATCCGGAATCTGTGCTGTGTTCCAGATTGATGACGACGAGATTTCGTCTGAGCGGATCGGTCAGGGAAACCACCGGTCTGTTCTTTATTGGGAAGCGGCGGAAGGAGGCGCGGGAGTTTTGCAGCGGTTTGTTGAGGAACCTGACGCTCTGAGTCGGGTGGCGAAAGAGGCGCTGGAAATTTGCCACTTCGATGCGGATACTGGAAATGAAAACGACCCTGAGACCGAATGCGCCTGCGCGTGCTACGAGTGCCTGCTCACATACTACAATCAAAGAGACCACGCGCTATTGAACCGGCACGTGATCAAGGACTTGTTGATGAAGATTTCTCAGGGAAGCACGCAAAAGGGATACGAAACCCGCTCGTACGAGGAGCAATACCATTGGCTGCGAGGGCAGACCGATGCGCGTTCGCAACTTGAGAAAGAGTTTCTTGACTTCCTGTATCGGGGAGGAAAACGGTTGCCCGACGCTGCGCAGAAGCTTGTTGAGAACTATCCCTCACGGCCCGATTTCTACTATGACGATGGTTGCGTTTGCGTTTTTTGTGACGGGTCCGTGCACGATGATGCTCGCCAGAGAGAGGAAGACAAGCGGGCAAGAAGTGCCTTGCAGAATCGCGGCTATCGGGTGATTGTGATTCGTTATGACCGCGCGCTGAATGAACAAATCCAGGAGTACGGCGACGTTTTCGGTGTGGTGAAATAATGACGGATTACTCAGTAGGCTCATTAGTCAAGTTTCGCGGCAGAGAGTGGGTGCTGATGACGTCGCCGGACAAGGATGTGTTTCTGCTGCGTCCTCTAACCGGCGTTGAACAAGATTCATGCGGCATATTCCTCCCGCTGGAAGGCAGGTTTCTCGAGCCTGCAACATTTCCGCTTCCGTCTACGGATGACATCGGTGATTTCGAGTCTGCGCGCTTGTTGCGCAATGCCGCCCGCTTGCTTCTCAGGCACGGAGCCGGACCATTTCGCTCTATGGGGCAACTGGCATTCCGCCCGCGCCCATATCAGTTCGTTCCTCTCTTGATGGCGCTAAGGCTCAATCCCGTCCGCATGCTGATAGCCGATGATGTTGGCGTGGGGAAAACGATTGAGGCGGCAATGATTGCCAGAGAACTGTTGGACAGGGGGGAAGCGCGAAGGTTGGCAGTCATATGTCCGCCTTACCTGTGCGATCAGTGGCGCAGGGAATTATTGGGTAAATTCAACATGGACGCCAAGATTGTCGGAACAAATACGTTCGCAAGACTGGAGCGAGACCGGCCCAGAGAGAAC
>CAYVDS010000427.1:0-1773 GCA_964450145.1 uncultured bacterium | reverse complement strand
GCGCGCGATGTATCGGGCAATGAGGGGCTTGCCGCTGTCATCGCCAAGTCCAAGTTCACTACGAGCTTCAGCCGTTATATTTTCGACGTCGGGTATTTCACTCCTCAAGTGCGCTTCCCATTTACTCGCGAAGCAGGCCGCGCCTTCTCCCACAAAAAGGGTTGCAGGAGGGTCTTGCTTTTCACCAACTAGGGCGAGGAGTTGCTTGGCGTTATATATGATTTTCTTGTCCGAGTTGTCGCTCTCATAGTCGAAAAGCAAGTAACAAGGTATGTGGAGTTCGTTAAATATCCTGAAAAGCCGATCCATCGCTCCTTTGCCGCCGCATTCGACCACGCTGATGCCCTGAGGATCGAAGGCGCAGTTAGGAAGTGCGTCTGCATAAATTGGAAGACTATACTCCTCGGTCAAGCCTTCAACAAGAATGATCTTGGAGGCAAAGAAGCCTTCATTGCGCCGAGGATTGTACGCATGGGAATACAGGTCACGCATAGATTCAGGCATGACCTTGCCCTTGAGGTCCGGAATCCGGCCTACAATGTCTTGAATCATTTTCGACATGGGCAACTGCCATGCCTCGCTTACCGTCGTTTTTCTGCCATCGATCTTCTTGACACAACTGGCCAGTCGGATAATTTCCTCGAAATAGGCCACATCTACGAGAAGGGAGGAGTGTGTTGAGAAAATGACTTGGTCGCCGCCTTCGGCGATCTTACGGAAAACGCGACGAATAGTCCTTTGTGCTTGCGGGTGCATACAGAGTTCTGGCTCCTCGACAGCCAGAATCAGGCTACGCTTCTTTCCTTCGGGCGAGGAAGTCATGAATTCTGCATAGCGTCTTAGAATAGTGAAGATCACAGCCCTTTGCAGTCCGTGCCCCTTGTTCTGGACGACATTCCTGAATCCGTCGTCAACAAAGAGCTTCGGTGAGCTGATAAGGAGCTCCAGGGTCGGCGTGTCAAACTCGATTTCAAGGTCGCACCCGATGAAGAAATCGTTCAAGAGGGTGTTAAGTTGTTTCTCCGTATCCGCAATCAGAGGGACACGATCATCTCCTCCTGCCCGGTTCATCTGGTTGGAGACTTCCCGCGGAATGCCGTCTATTTTGGCCTTCTTCTCCTCCGTAACCGCGTCCAGAATTGCGAACAGCAACTTCCCGAATGGGCTGCTCTTGGTCCCTTTAGATTCTTCTGTCACATCCCGAACAGCGGGGACGAGAACGAAGAACGGTAACGTTCCTTTAAGCACGTTCGCGTAGCCCTTGGGATTGTCAATCCATGCGTCTTTCATCGGAATCTTGTTGGCGTTGGCGGTAACGAATTCCCTAGCTTTCGTCTTCCATTCTTCGACTCCGGGTTTCTTCTCCCATGAATCTGCAAAACAGATTTCTTCAATGACCAGTTTGTCCTTGGTCTTCCACCATTCCGCGATATTCTTACCATTGATGTTGGATTCTTGGAGCCATTCCGGTTCAGGCAGGGCTTTCTTGTAGTGTTGCCCTATTCCAATCTTGTCATCAATCTGGTCCGAATCGAAGTCTGAGTCGCTGCTCTTTGCACCCATTCTTGCGGATCTGGCCATGTGGAACGTCCCGTCCACCTTCAGGTAAGGGCCCAATGTCTCCTTTTCTCTTTCGGTAAGGTCAGAAAAAACGGCTTCGACTCGGATTCCCAGGCTTGTGTCCTTGTTCCAGAAAGATTCTTCGGTCAACGACTTGGTAGTTGGGTTAAAGAGGAAATCCAGGGCACGCAGTATCGATGATTTTCCTGCGTT
>CAYVDS010000426.1:1143-1780 GCA_964450145.1 uncultured bacterium | reverse complement strand
TCGTCAGCCGCCATTGGAAACAGTGGTTAGGTCATCTGTGTCCCTCGTTGTGAATCTGTGGTGGGAAGCATTAATCCGTGGAATCCGTGAAATGTGGTTGCAGTCTCCTACTGAAAAAGGCTGAATGAAACAGCTTCTCAACACTCTCTTCGTCACCACGCAAGGCGCATACCTCTCTCGCGAAGGCGAGACCGTGCTCGTGCGTGTCGAACACGAAACGAAACTGCGCGTGCCCATCCACACTCTCGGCGGCATCGTATGCTTCGGACAGGTCTCGTGTAGCCCTCCGCTCATGCACTTGTGTGGCGAGCGAAACGTAACTCTCTCGTTCCTGAGCGAGAACGGCAAGTTCTGGGCGCGCGTCCACGGGCCGGTTTCCGGCAATGTGCTTCTTCGGCGCGAGCAATATCGCCGGGCTGACGACGACGGCGTGTCGGCTGAAATCGCCCGCGCCATTGTGACTGCTAAAATCGCCAATTGCCGGACTGTGCTCATGCGCGCACTGCGGGATCATCCCGATAATCCGAACGCATCGACTTTGGAAAGCGCAACGCGCGGTCTCGCGCGTATCGCCGACAACCTGAAAGAACCGCTTCCACTGGAAACCGTGCGAGGTCACGAAGGGGAATCGGCGCAA
>CAYVDS010000426.1:0-1133 GCA_964450145.1 uncultured bacterium | reverse complement strand
TTCTTTTTCCGCGAACGCAGCCGCCGGCCTCCGCTCGACAACATGAACGCGCTTCTCTCGTTTCTCTACACGCTGCTCGTTCACGACTGTACATCGGCGCTCGAAGGAGTCGGACTCGACCCCGCCGTCGGCTATCTTCATCGCGACCGCCCCGGACGCCCAAGCCTTGCGCTCGATATCATGGAGGAGCTCCGCCCCTTCATCGCCGACCGGCTTGCGCTGTCCCTCGTGAATCGACAACAAATTCGCGGGAAAGGATTCAGGACAACCGAAACGGGCGCGGTCATCATGGATGATGACACCCGCAAAGAGGTGCTTGTCGCGTACCAGAAACGGAAACAAGAAGAGATTCAGCATCCATTCCTGAACGACCAATGCGCCGTCGGAATCCTCCCGCACACACAGGCATTGCTGCTGGCGCGCTACATCCGGGGAGACTTGGACGGCTATCCGCCGTTTATCTGGAAGTAAGACAACATTCACCACAAAGGCACTAAGACACCAAGAAAGAGAATAAGCATGGAACCGCTTGTTTGCTATTCAACCGTAAACCGTAAACTGTAAACCGAGAACTTGTGAACTATGATGGTGCTGATTACATATGACGTAAACACGGAAACTGCCGAAAGCCGCAGACGGCTTCGGCATGTTGCCAAGCTTTGCGAGAACTACGGGCAACGAGTGCAGAAGTCGGTGTTCGAATGTCTTGTTGACCCGGCGCAGTGGGCGACATTACGCCAGCGACTCATTGACGAGATCAAGGAGGAAGAAGACAGCCTGCGCTTCTACTTCCTAGGAAAGAACTGGCAGCCAAGGGTAGAACATATAGGAGCCAAACCGGCATATGACCCGCAAGGCCCTCTTATTGTGTGAAATGGCTTTCCGCGAACCCCAAGCGCTCACTAATTCCCGGAGAGGTTCGCGATTGAAGAAAACCCTTGTAACGACAGGATTTTCTGAATTTGAGTGTTCAGAAGGCCTCTGCCGCACGCAAGAAATAAGCGTATTCGCGGAAGCGCCTTCCTTAAGCTGTGCGACACATTGAGTTATGTGTGTCGGGGTCGCGCCCCGCGCGGGGCGCGTGGATTGAAACGCGTGTTTGGCCTGGGTCAGGCAGGCGCGACACGTCGCGC
>CAYVDS010000425.1:0-1781 GCA_964450145.1 uncultured bacterium | reverse complement strand
CGGCAGTCTACCTGAGAGAGATTATAGCACATTTTTCATTAACTGAACAGTATTAGGGCTGGTCCTCACGCAAGAGAGTTGATTCCGTTCGAATGATCGCGGAATCTTTTGTCATCATTTCAGCGACAAGCGGTGTTATGCTTATGTTGGGAAGCAAAAGGGGTAAATGAGAGGACTAAGGAGGCCAGATCAATGACTGAAAGAGAAGATATCCGTGGACGCGGACGAACATTTCGTGGCGTCATAGTACCAACCGGGCCAAGTGGCCAAGCCAAGACGGTCATTATGTATGTTATGCCCGAGCGAACAATGTCACGATATGGAGACAACGCGGTCATCACGCCTGACTGCGTATCATTGCGAGAACTGCGTGAAGAGATTGACAAGTTTAAAGCGGATCTCGATTGGCTGTACGAGAAAGCGGAACTTAGACTCAAAAAGATGCTGCGCTGATTTGACACGGAGACACGAGTGCAGAGATGACGCGGTCGCGTTCACGCCTCCATCATATCCCGCAGATAGTTGGCAATTCTATTCTTGTTCAGTCCGAGACTGGAAAACTGTTTCTCACATAAGCGCGAGAATCCGAGCAGTACCGCAGATATCCGCAGATTGTACGGACGGCGCCCGCACAATCCTGCCATTTAACTCCAGACCCCGTCGGGAGCAAAAAAAATGCGGACATCGTCCACACAATTGTCTTCCTCTGCGACCCTTTGCGCCCTCCGCGGTTGAGATTCTTCTTTATGGACAGCAAGGATCAGAATCCATAAGTGCACACCCACATGGTCGCGACTGACTGCGTCCCTTCAGATTGTATTCGCTCAATCCCTTTCTGAGCAAGGCTGATAAGAAGGGATAAGGAACCGCCGCCTGAAGATGTTTCCCGTTCTTAACCTTCGTGAACTTCGTGGATAACTCCTTGCGATTCGACAACAATTTGACACCTTCCTCGTCGCTGGCTACAATAACATCAGAGTGATTGAAGTGGTTTTCCATAGGCGGGTGAGCCGCAAAGACGAGGCCTTAGAGGTGCAGGAATGGAAAAGAACGTACACATCGATATTCCTCGTGAACGAATCGCCGAGTTCTGCAAAAAATGGAAGATAACGGAGTTGGCCTTGTTCGGCTCAGTCTTGGGCAAGGACTTTCGACCGGATAGCGACGTAGATGTGCTGGTTACGTTTGCTCCAGGTGACGGTATCACGTTCGACAACCGAGTGGAAATGCTGGACGAGATATCAGCCATCTTCGGCCGCGAGGTTGACCTTGTGGAAAAGCGCGCTGTCAAAAACCCATTTCGGCGGCATGCGATTCTGACTACCAGGGAAGTCCTTTATGCAGCCCGACCAGCGCGATGCGGCATATCTCCTGGACATGCTGCAAGCCGCTGAAAAGATCGAGCGCTATATCCGTGGCAAAACATTCGGCGAGTTTCAAAGAAATGAAGTCCTATATGACGCCGTCGAGCGCAATATCGAGATTATGGGCGAAGCTGCGCGAAGGTTATCGCAAACGTTCAAACAAAACCCTCCCGACATCCCGTGGCGTAAGATAATTGCTCAGCGAAACGTTCTGGCCCACGAATACGACAACATCGCGATAGACGAACTCTGGAAAGTAGTCACAACCCGCATTCCCGAACTCGTTCGCGCAATTAAGCCCCTGATTCCGCCGCTCCCTCCTGAAATCAATGAGTAATGTAGGGCGCCGTCGCCGTGGCTCGGCTGTCAGCGGTCACTTAAAACCAGCCACATAGGGTCGAATCAAACCCCGCCATT
>CAYVDS010000424.1:0-1816 GCA_964450145.1 uncultured bacterium | reverse complement strand
TGAAGCAGAGCTTGCTGTACAGCCTTCCGCAAGGCATTATCGATTTCTTTGCCCTCACGGAAGAGGTCGTCAATCGTTTTCTTTTCCGCTACGCTCATAGGGATTCACCTCTGATCATGCTCCATGTATTTGGGTCATAAATGGTTTCACTTGCAGCATCCCCGCCGTCAGCCACCAGTCGCGGCCAAGTCGGTCCTGAATTGTCGTACATCCGCCATGTATTCGACAGCGGTCGATATAACTGGAAAAAGTTCCTGATACCCTTTTTATACCGCCTTCTGATGGTTCCCTCAGGCGCGTCCTGCCCGCCCATGCGGACACGCTCGGCAATGCGGGCAACGGCAAAATCTGCGCTCGGAAGCCACAGGAACAC
Source organism: uncultured bacterium (assembly GCA_964450145.1). Lineage (GTDB taxonomy): Bacteria > Abyssobacteria > SURF-5 > SURF-5 > SURF-5 > JACRIR01. The sequence continues at coordinate 1,443 of CAYVDS010000424.1, read as the reverse complement.
CAGATGGAAAATATACCCGGTTTGCTTGAGTTTTGCAATCCAGGGCGCAAATGACCTGCTCGCCAGCGTTGTTTCAAAAGCAAAGTCCACCCGTTCGCTTGCGAGATAATGCAGCCGCTCAAGCATGACCCGGCCTGCATGGAACGCGGCTCTCTCAGGCTGAAATGCGGAAAGCCCCTGTGCAATTACGTCCGCATTCACGAATTCCGTCACTCCCAGTGTCCCCTTGAGCAACACCGGAGCAGTCGTTGACTTCCCAGCCCCGTTCGGCCCGGCTATAACGATGACATGGGGTTTTATTTCCGGCATGAGATAGTCCCCTCTTTAATCTCCAATCTCCCCATACCCCTCTTTGCTAAGGAGTGAATTAAATTCCCCCCTCAAGTGAAAGGGGGATACAGGGAGATTTGGCGGTTAGACTGCACGATAGTTTATGCGCAGAAGTTCACCGATTCTGTGAATTACTACACACATACTGTACTCTATTTTCACTTCATGCCCAGTCCTCAAACGGTTTCATGTCATACTCCAATCTCATATTCAATAAGCGACAACTTTGCTACCCAAAAACATTTTGCGCTCGTCGGCCATTTTCAGAAACAGCAGATAAGTCAACTGCTCGACATAGTCGCCGTAGCTCATGCCGCCTGTCTGCAAGTGGGTCACCCGCACAGGCAGGCACGCAGACAGGTCATCACGGAGGACGTTACAGTAGTTCCATAGTTTTTGAACAATGTCCGCTGGGTTCATCTTTCCCTTTCCTCTAATATTTTGTATCCACCATAAAGCCTGAGCGGCAGGAGCATGGATAGCCTTGTTTGTCCTTATGTGGATTTAACGTTGTCGTATAACTTTTGCGATTAAACTTTTTTCTACAATACGGGCATTCAATGACATAGGTCGGCCCGGCACTCGGTTTCCTGTTCCTGGATTGACCACGGCTGATTCCAGATCGTCGCGGTCTCGATTCGTTCATTCCAATTGATCTCCGAACGATGGGTGGCGCAGAGATTGGGCCGGATGGCGACAGCTCAATCGTATACCTTGGCACGAATGGAATCTTTGTTGCATTAGCCCCTTGTATCCGGTCAACTCTATAGGATCTTGCATCACCTGTTTGATGCTTCACTGCGTGTAACAACAAGTTTCCATCCTGTGTCCTGCGCAAAGAATAAGGTTCTATTTGCGGATTAGTCCGGGTACCATCATTTTTGATATATTCTAGTTGTACACAAAGCCGGTTTGCCGCTGCAAAACGAATGATCTCAAGTGGAACCGTCGTATGCCAAGCCTGGGCCATGGATGGGGGCTGCCAAGCAACGTCCTCTCCTCGTCCATAGGGGATCGGCTCAGGAGCTACCTTTTCTGCGGCTCCCTCCAGCCACATTAACACAGCCGGCAATTCATTCCAGAACTGCTCAAACGGAGGCAGCTCCGGCAATT
>CAYVDS010000423.1:0-1819 GCA_964450145.1 uncultured bacterium | reverse complement strand
ATTACGTTGTTACTTCCTTGGTATTGTGCGTCTGGCGATGACAGTTGGGGTGAAGAAGCACGAGGTTGACAAGACGGTTGTTACTATGATCGCCGTCTTTGTGATGGAGATGAGTTTCCTCGTGTTCTTCTAGGATCTGATGGCATATAGGACAAATCCCCTTCTGTTGCCATAACACTTTACCATAAAACTTCCCGACAGATTTCAACTTGAGTTTTCTGTCGCGGTCTCTGAAATATTCATCCCATTGTTTGTCGAAAGGATTCGCGTCGGCCTGGATTTTGATATGCCGGTAGGTGGCGATGTCCTGGTGAGTCCAGAGAAGGGTCTTGCCGGATTTTTTGTCTCGGAATAACCAGCCGTGTTCGTTGTCGATGGAGAAGTAGCGTCTGGCAATCCATGGTTTGGTTTTGCAGCCGTGTCGTCTTCTGGCCCAGCGAAATATGCGTTTCCAGACGAAGTGGTCGAGTTGGAAGAATGTGCTGCGGCAAATGATATGTCGATGGTAGTTGGCCCAACCTCTAAGGACGGGGCTTAGCCTTCCAATCAGGGCTTCTTGAGAAAGGCCGTTGGAGGATTTGAAAATAGCTTTGACTTTTTCCTTAATGGCCTCTCTGCTGCTTTTACTCGGCGTGATCTGGAGTTTACCGGGTTTGCCGTTACATCTGTCGAATTTGCGAATATTCTGTCCCAAAAAATCAAAGCCTTCGTTGATATGAGTAATTTTGGTCTTCTCTTTGGATAGGACAACACCTCTAATTTGAAGGAAAGTATTGATCAATGGGATGATTACCTCTTGTAATACCTCCTTGTTGGAGGCGGTCACAATGAAATCATCGGCAAACCTGACGAAGTTGATGTGGTGCTTTCTCCGAAAGGTGCAACCATTGTGAACCAATTTTTCTATTCTGTCAAGTACCATATTGGCGATCGCGGGACTGACAATGCCGCCCTGTGGGACTCCTTGCGTTGTTGGCGACAGTTTACCCTTTTCCATGAAGCCACAGCTTAGCCATTTAGACAATACTTTCTTATTCATCGGGATGTTGTCCAGTATCCACTGGAAACTGATGTTGTCGAAAAATCCCTTGATGTCTCCTTCGAGAATATAGGTAGGAGAATTTTCAGAAAAGAAAATTTTGAAGCATTGGTCTATGGCGTCGGCACAATTGCGTTTGAGCCGAAACCCATAAGAGTTCTTGTCCGCTTTGGTTTCGGCAATCGGTTCCAAAGCCATCTTGTATAATGCCTGACGTGCTCGGTCTCCCATAACCGGAATGGATAGGGGTCTTGTGCGGCTTTTGTCTTTCTTGGGGATGTGAATTCTTTTCAGAGGGCAAGGATGATAATTCTTCCAGCATCCAATGGTCTGGATAGCTCTTGCTTTCAGGTGGGGAGTGTTCCAGATTTCTCCATCAATGCCGGGAGTGTTCTTGCCTGGGTTTTCGGTGACCGGCTTTACAGCCACTGCTGGCCGAAAACGATCTCATCAATAGATAGCAAAGGCGTTGGACCTTGCGCCAGTTGCCTTCGCGTAATGCCTTTACGATTCTTTTCTGCAGGGACCTTACTTTTCGCCAACATGCGGCCCAGTTGACACTGTGCCACTCTATTGGTTTTAAGCCATGAGTCGCTTGCAGCTCGAGGCTACTCATTGTAAACTTACCTCATGTTAAGGTTTTCAGAAGAGGTCTCGTAATGCAACACTTGCGCGGGCATTGCGCCCGCAATTGGAAGTCAGCACCCTTTCGGGTCAGGGCATAAACCCCTATCCGCCCCATTACAGAGCGGCGTTCGCTTCTTCCGCACATCATTTACC
>CAYVDS010000422.1:1374-1826 GCA_964450145.1 uncultured bacterium | reverse complement strand
ATAACTATAAAAGACCAGATGTGCCATTATTTATGCGAAACTCAATAATGGTTACGCTCGGATCGAAATCTCCTGTTATGATCGTGTTCTCATAACCGGAGCCCATTAGAGTGATGTTCTTGTTCAAGGTGACCCCTTGGTCGCTGTAAGTGCCGGGCCACACTTTGACTGTGTCTCCTGTGCTTGCAGCATCTATTGCAGGTTGAATACTTCTAAACTGTCCGCTTCCGTTCTTGTCAACTATGATTGTTCCCGCGAGCGTTGCACTAACAGAGAAAAGAAGTAATATGACGATCAGAGAAGATCCTCGAGGGTGCATAGTGATTTCTCCTTATTGTGAACCGTTAATTGATCTGTGATCACAAAGATCCTCGGCAACCATTGCTATTTCTCTTCAAACTTGATATGTCACGACGTGCTGTTCAGCGACTAATGAAAGTCCGCAACAAGAT
>CAYVDS010000422.1:0-1364 GCA_964450145.1 uncultured bacterium | reverse complement strand
CGAAGGCTCTGCACAGTGGGATGTCCGGTTCTGTTCGAGCGATCCTTCAAGCCCGGTTCGCCTGCATCATCGTGGTTGCTGCTCACTGTTAAAACTCATAACCAATGAGTATCGAGAACACGCGATTAAAATCCTTGGGTGCATCAGCAGAAGTTTCTTTATTGAAATTTGTCACACCGAGGTTGTATCTCAAATCCAAACTGACGCTTCCCGCTTTCTCTACCCTATATCTTATTCCGCCTCCGAGAACAATTCCCAGATCAGCACTCTTGACTATGTCCTTGTCATCTCTGCTCTTATTGATTTGTCTGGTGTACGAGTACTTAGAATTTGACGGAATAGAATGGGCCGTAACTTCACCCGACTGCTCTTCTCTGGCGGTTAACCTAATTGCGAAACTCGGTCCTGCGAAAAACAAAGGCCGGAAAGGACTACCGCCAATATCAAGCTGATAGCTTCCTAAAGCCTGTAAATCCAAATATGTTAGCTTAGCTGATCCATCGAGAGTACCGGACTCAATTACCGAAGTTTGATTTGGATAATTTCCGACATAATACGTGTTAAAGTATTCTCCTTTAGCCTTCGCCCCCTTTTCTGCGTAATACAGCTCAGGCTGTATCGCAAAACTCTCCGATAAGTGAAAACAGACAAAGCCCCCCAAATTCAAACCAGTCTTAGCTGATAGATCGGCACCGTTTTTGTCTGTTGCAACAGTCGAAGAATTCAATCCAGCTTTGACCCCGAACTTGATCTGTGCATCGCTAAGATTGTTGATGACAAACAAAAGAAAAGTGAGCATGATCATCGATTTTGTCTTCATCGTTTCTCCAATGACTTGAGAGTTAGAAAAAAATCGAGGGATTGGCTTGTATTATCCATGTCACGACCTGGATGTCCCTACTCCGGCCAGAAGCGAACAGAGGCGTACGATCTTGAATCACATGCGATTAGAGCTGTGCCCTCATGCAGTTGAAGGTTACCAACCCCCTTCGTGATAAAGCGCTTGGACTTCTGCATCGGACAAAGTGCGATTGTAGATGCGTACTTCATCGATAACACCGGTGAATCTCGTTGAAGTATTATTCGAGAACCAATGACGGGCAATTGCGGAGTAGACACCATCAACAATGGCAGTTTGCGCTTTCTGACCAATCGAGGTACCATTAACATAACCTTTCATCATTCCATTGGCGTACACCAAGCAGTAGTGAACGAAATGGTTAGTATAAGCTGACAAATAGGGTGCGGTGAGTGCCGAATTTGTGGAAGTTACGCCGACTTGGAACTGTATGAGGTTCGTTGCAGGCGAATGAGAGATGCCGGCATAAGGTACACCAAACAGGTCATCTCGGAAAGAGATGTAT
>CAYVDS010000421.1:0-1834 GCA_964450145.1 uncultured bacterium | reverse complement strand
CCTGCTTCAGGCGGCGGAAATGGTCTTGGATCATTTCGCCCCTGCATCCGGTCAAAAGCACGAAGTCACGCACCCCCTTTCTTGCCAAGGAATCAATCAGTATTTCCAGAAAAGGCGTATCCCCTACGGCAGCCATTGGTTTTGGTCTGTCTGATACGACCGGCCGAAGCCGGAGCCCCAATCCTCCAGCCAGAATGAATGCGGTAAACGGAAGCTCTGCGCTTTCTTTCCTCATGATGCCAGCTTCCGGCACATACACTTGGGGTCCACGCACAACGGAGCGACGTGGAAGCAGTTGCGCCACACGTCTAAAACCAGCAGACCCGACAGTATGTCTTTGTCGCGGCCGGCGAGAATTTTCAGCGCTTCTGTGACCTCCAAAGAAGCCACCGTTGCCGCTGCCGAAGCCAATACCCCAACGCTGGAAGCCCTGGGGTGATCGTCCACAGCCGCAGGGTCCGGCCAGAGACATCTCAGACACGGCGTCTTGCCTGGGATTATGGTCATGATGTTCCCGACTGTTTCGACTGCTCCGCCGAACACATAGGGTATTCCCCGGGCAAGTATCACGTCGTTAATAAGATATCGGGTGAGTATATTGTCCAGCGCATCCACAACCAGATCTACGCCGGTGCAAAGCGCTTCGACGTTTTCAGGCCCGATCGCTTCGCTCACCACATCGATTTCCACCGAGGAATTGGCCGCTCGCAGATGAAGCGCCGCTGCCTCGGCCTTGGTCAGCCCGGACTCCACGTCTGCTTCGTCATACAAAATTTGCCTGTGAAGGTTATGCAGTTCCGGGGAATCCTGATCCACAATGCGGAGAAACGCCACGCCAGCTCGGGCCAACAGTATCGCCACGAGAGACCCGAGGGCGCCGAGCCCTGCAACGAGAACGCGAGATTTCTCGATCTTCTTTTGGCCCTCTTCGCCGATGACTTTAAGGAGGATGTGGCGGCTATATCTGGGGACTAAGGGTTCCATGTTCGATCCCGGTAAAGAAGTGAAAAATCTTTGAATTCAGCGCATCATATCTTTTGGCCGCCTCTGTCGAAAGACTGCTTGCGTATCACAGCCTTATGTCTGAAGCTAGAGCAATTGAGGGTAATTGGAGGCAAGCCATTTTACTACCTTATTCCGTAAGTCCTTGGCCAGCACGACCATTTCCTTTGCTTCATGTTCGGAAATCGTTCCCATTCTCTCATACGCGCTGATATTCCGTTTCTTTCTGAAGCCCTGAAACTGCTGAATAAGGGAGCTTTCCGCGCCAATGGTGTAAGCGAGGCCTTGAATTACTCGAAAATGGTGTGCATCTTTCGCAGCCCTATACCCGCAGGCAGCCAAAGCCGCTGTTGCTGCTTGCAACGCGGCATTGTAGGCGATATTGAGTCGCCATTCGGGACTGAGACCGGCAATTTGGCACTCCTGAAGGTCCCGATCTACAATGGCCAGCAGGTCCGCGATCTCTCGCTTTGTGGGTTTATGCTCGGTCAGCCACCCGTTTTTTAACCAGTTTTCCAAAGTCATTCTGATTCCCAATCAAGAAGATCTTCGGCTCGTCAATGACCGTTGAGAGAAAATGGTGTCCGCTGGACAGCTTGGAGACAAACTCGTCGATAGGATAGACGGACGGGTTGATTTCTCGGCCCAGTTCGTCCTGAGCCTGGCCCAAATGCACGACTACCTCCGAGAAGGTCGCTTTTCCGATGATCATCACGTCGATATCGCTATTGGCTGTCTCGGTTCCTTTTGCAGAAGAGCCGTAGACAAACGCGACGGATATTCTGTCGGATAATGGGCTCAGAGCTTCTTTCAAGATTTCCGCAATACCCGA
>CAYVDS010000420.1:0-1838 GCA_964450145.1 uncultured bacterium | reverse complement strand
ACGCTTGCCTGACGCATACTCAAGTTAAACTGAAAACTGTATAGAGGCATATAAAGAAAAAGAGAATTTGCGAAAAATTCTCACCTGGAAGACCGAGGAGTCCACGGCAAGAGAATATGATCCGCATCTCAAGTTCTACGTCCTGACCCTCAGTGACGCAAATGCCCTTGATCGCGCCTACACCTTCTTTGACAGCGTCAATAGCAAGGGCAAGCCACTTAGTGATTTCGACCTGCTCAAGGCGCATCACTTGATGTTTATTCCGTCCCAGCAGGAATCCGTAGCCAGCGTTCATAACACAACCTGGTCTAATCGCGGCGACGACAACCGCGAGGAACTCTTTAGCTTGATGCTGCGCCGGATCCGCATGTGGTCCAGAGGGAAAGAACGGGACAGGCGGAGCGAACGTCCTGATTACGACGAATTTTCATCCGTCGTCGAACCGGCACACGAAGAAGAAACAGAGCATCTGTTCAACCGCTATATGCAGCCAGCGGCATTCCGCTCCTGGCGCCGTGAAGGCGGCAAGATTATTTTGAGCATGGATTACCCTACCCCGGACGGTGAGAAATTGCTGCCGATGGAGATCACTCAAACGCTTGAAGGCGGCGATTCGTTTTTCCTGTACGCCCAGCGTTATCACGAGTTGTATGACACGCTATACAGAGCCGGATGTCAATCAACCCGCATTGAATTTCTGCGCGGGCTTGCAGGCGCGATGAATAATGACTATTTGAGCAATGCCTTCAAGGCCGTGATGTTGTTGTATGCGGATAAATTTGGCGAAGATCGGCTTATGGAGGTCAGTATTTGTGTGGAGCGTATTGTTTCGGCACGGAGATGGAAGGCAAAACGAGTATTCATTGAGGGAACGCTGACGCATGTGAAAGAGCAAAATCTGGTTCCGATCTTGCTTGAATCGGCCAATTCGCGGCACGCACTGGAGCTGTTGCTGGCAAAGGCGCAAGCCGCAAATCCCCTGCTGCCGCAAAAGCCGACAAGTGGAACAACCGGGGAATACCGTACTCCCGCCCAAGAACGCTACCGCTGGACGGTAGCCGAATTCTACAGACCAGAGTTGCAGCGAGCCCGGATTAGCGATCCTCGCATTCAAACCATCGCCAAATTTACAGAGACGAATGCCTGACATGACAAGCGAAACAGGTAACACAGAGACAAACCACTACTCGCCCAAGACGTTAGTCGAGCAGAGCAAATTGTTCTGCATTCCGCTCTACCAGCGCCCCTACGCTTGGGAAAAAGAACAAGTCGAGCAGTTGTTGAAAGATCTGCTGGCCGCCTTTACGAAAGCTCCCCATGAGGACTATCACTTGGGTCTGCTCAGTGTCGCCGAATCGGTGGATGCCCGGCTCGATCTAATCGACGGGCAACAGCGAATGACCACTTTGATGCTGATCGGCAAGGCGGCACAGGAATATTATTCAGAATGGAAAAGATTCCTGAATGAAGATCGTCTTAAACTGTATGGTCGTGAGGACGATCAGGAATTCCTGAAATCGGGAAGTGCCACAGTGCCGAAAGTGAATCGGAACATGCAAAATGCTTTGGACTGTGCAAAGTTTTTTTCTCTAAAGAACTGCATGAGTGCAAGCCCGATGAGGTCACGCCTAAAGACTTCTCAGCGTTCATCTTTGAACACGCTACTTTCTTTCTTGCCGAGGTTCCGCCAAATTACTCGCCAAAGGAAATGAATCAGCATTTTGTGCGCATGAATAACCGTGGTAAACAACTGGAAAAACACGAGATTTTGAAAACACGGTTAGTAACTACTCAGTTATGCCGGCATAGCACATCCATACCGGGTTCAAGAAAAGGCA
>CAYVDS010000419.1:0-1842 GCA_964450145.1 uncultured bacterium | reverse complement strand
AAATGGCGGGGTTTGATTCGACCCTAAGTGGCTGGTTTTAAGTGACCGCTGACAGTCGCCGCTGCGACCGCGAGCGCGATGAGTTCCCGATATTTGCCCGGGATGACCGCGCTCGATTCACCCTGTTTCATCAGCGACCATTCCGCCTCGAGTAGCGAATCGGGCAGTTCCTTCAAGACCTTGGGAACTACACCGAACATCTCCTCCATTTCTTTGTAGATTTCGCTTCTTGCCATACTAATCTCCCCCCTTCCTAATGTCTATTTCATATAATCTTGCCCTTCGCCGCTCAAAAAGGCAACGGAATCAGAAATTTGCTTTGATGGAGAGAGGGCGAAAGGGATGCGAGAATCCAAAAACCAAAGCCTATGCTGGCAGGGTGATCCTGAAGGTTGTGCCCTCGTTGGTTTTGCTGATGACGGTTATGGTTCCGCGATGAGCCTCGACTATCCTCTTGCAAATAGGAATGCCGAGTCCCGTGCCCTTCCTCTTTGTAGTGAAAAACGGCTCCCAAATCCGCGGGATATCTTCTTCAGGAATTCCGCACCCGCTGTCCGCGACGGACAGGACGGCGTATTCTGCCTCGCCGTTCAAAACAAATGCCGAGCGAATCCGCAGGGTTCCCCCGTTCGGCATCGCTTCGACCGCGTTCGATACGAGGTTAATGAGCACACGCGCCATCTTGGCGGCATCGAGTGATATTTGCCTGTCGGCCTGCTCGAATTCGAGTTGAACGTCCGTGTCGCGGAGCCTGTCGTTCAGCGAAGTCAAGGCTCTGCTCACGATTTCGCGCATGGGCCATGAGGCGTATTCAAGCTTGACCGGCCTCGAATACTCCAACAACTCTGAGACTATGCCGTTCAGCATCTCGATGCCCGAATCGATCTCTTGTATGATCTCGGCCTTGGCCGGGTCGTGCCCGAGATCGTTTCGCAGCGACTCGACACCCATTTGAATGTTTTGGAGCGGATTCCTGACCTCGTGCGCGACGGTCGAAACCATCTGCCCGAGGGTCGCAAGCCTCTGCGCCTGCTCGAGCTCCGCGACTTTCTTCTTGACAGTTGCTTCGAGGTCCTCGGAAAGCGCGCGGTAGCCGGCCTCGGATTCCCGAAGAGCTTCCTCGCTCTGTTTAAGGTTTCGGAAGAGAAGATTAAAGGGCTCCCGCATGCCCGTCTCGATGATAGCCCTGTACATAAAATAGAAAGAAAGAATCTTGAGGATGTGTCCCACCAGATTCGACGCGCCATACACGCTGACGTAAAGCGTGAACGCGACTTCAGAACCTATCGTCACGCCGATGGATGCCACAAGCAGGCGCAACACGCGGGCGTCGAACTGTTCGCGATTCCTGAGCAACAGACCGAGGGAAACCGCGAGGATAAACGATATCGCATATTCGCTGACGATCTTGAACCGCGTCAGCCCCATACCCTCGACAAAGCAGTCAGGGAAAACGCCCCGGAAGATGGAACCGACCAGCAGAGACGTAACAAGACAGAAGACGGCGAACCCCGCCGTGCGTTTTAACTTCCTTCGGACAAACAGCGGCGCTATGAGGAGAGAGAAGCTTTCGAGATATCGGCCCGCGATCCAGAGCTGGGTCGCCAAGTTGGCGCCGTAGCCCGGAAACACACCCATTCCCTTGTACGCGAGCGTGTGGAGAAGGTCCACACCCGCCACAAAGAGATACGCGATTCCGATGAAAAGCAGATAGTTGTTGTCGGCGAATCTGCGGGCGTTCCATACGATCATGAAAATACCGCAGGCGACGATGATGCTGAAAATTTCGGCGAGACTATGAAACAAGAGATAGCTGTGAAGGCTGGTCAGATAAATCCCGAG
>CAYVDS010000418.1:0-1850 GCA_964450145.1 uncultured bacterium | reverse complement strand
ATCTTTCCCTCTTCCGGCTGCTTGTCTCAACGGCATTGCAAGGAAAGTCAGACAACGTCCAGCCTAATCTCTCTGGTGATTTCATGAGGGCGATACTTGCCGGCACACCCTATCCTGCAACGCTATTATCTTCGGCGGTAAGAAGGATTCGGGCAGAGCATGAGATAACGTATCCACGCGCATCACTCATTAAAGCCGTACTTGTCAGAAATGCAAGATTCTATAAAACGGAACAAACAAAGGAGGTAGGTATGTCATTAGACACAAGCAACACTAACACAGGCTATCGTCTTGGACGGCTCTTTGCTGTTCTCGAAAAAGTACAGGAGGAAGCAAGTCCTGGAATCAACGCCACGATACGAGACAGGTTTTATGGTTCGGCATCAAGCGTTCCCGTTACTGTCTTCCCTCATCTCATGAAACTAAAGAATCATCATATTGCAAAGCTTGAAAGCAAGGGGCGTGCAGTAAATCTGGAAAAGATAATCGGCGAGATAGTGGATGATATAAAAGATTTTCCCGGTCATTTGAATCTTGACGATCAGGGAAGGTTTGCTGTTGGGTATTATCACCAGAGACAGGATTTTTTCAAAAAGAAAGATACAACTACAACTGAATAAATAAATTCTAAAGGAGGATTCTAAAATGAGCAACCCCATCAACAACCGCTATGACTTTGTATTATTCTTTGACGTAAAGGACGGCAACCCTAACGGCGACCCGGACGCTGGCAATCTTCCGCGCGTTGATCCTGAAACAGGCAACGGCCTTGTTACCGATGTTTGCATCAAAAGAAAGGTTAGGAATTATGTGCAGCTTTCTAATGGGAATAAGAGTGGCTACGATATCTTCATAAAAGAAAAAGGCGTTCTGAACACCTTGATTGATGCATCCCATGAACAGGCCGATGTAAAGTCAAAAGAGAAAGGCGACAAAACAGAGGCAGCGCGGCAGTTCATGTGTAAAACGTATTATGATGTGAGGACATTCGGGGCAGTCATGTCAACAGGCAAAAATGCTGGTCAAGTTCGTGGTCCTGTTCAGTTAACCTTTGCGCGCAGTGTTAATCAGGTTGTCCCGCTTGAACACAGCATTACCAGAATGGCGGTTGCCACTGAGGCAGAAGCGGAAAAACAGCAAGGCGATAACAGGACTATGGGACGTAAGTTCACCATTCCCTATGGACTCTATCGCTGTCACGGATTTATTTCTGCTTCGTTTGCAGCGCAGACAGGATTTAGCGAAGATGATTTGACACTCTTTTGGAAAGGGCTTCTTGAAATGTTTGAGCATGACCATTCAGCGGCGCGCGGGCAGATGGCAACGCGCAAGCTCATTGTATTCAAGCATGACTCAAGCTTGGGCAGCGCTCCGGCGCATAAACTCTTTGACATGGTGACAACCAAAGCAAATGCTGATCCTGTGCGTGATTTCAAGGAGTATGAAATTACTATTCCGACTCAGTCCGATATGCCGCTGGGAGTAACACTGGAGATAAAACTTTAAAAGAGGGGACAACACCAAATGACTGACAAAAAAGACTTCCCACAGCTAATCCCGCCTCACGGCGGCTACCGCAATCTGCGGTCCTATCAGACTGCTGAGCTTGTCTATGACTACACTGTGGTATTTTGCGACCGCTTTATCGACAAGAGATCGCGCACACATGATCAAATGGTGCAGGCGGCTCGGAGCGGTGTGCAGAACATCGCAGAAGGAAGCATGGCTTCCGCGACCTCGAAGAAGACAGAACTCAAGCTGACCAGCGTTGCCCGAGCGAGTCTGGAAGAGTTGTTACTGGACTTCCAGGCTTTTCTCCGGCAAAGGGGCTTGCGCATCTGGGCCAAAGA
>CAYVDS010000417.1:0-1852 GCA_964450145.1 uncultured bacterium | reverse complement strand
ACCGAAATATGAAGACCGATCTGGTGAGAGAAAGGGGAAGACTCTCGAAGATGTCTATTATGCCGTTCGGTCAATGGATTCCAAAGTAGAGGAAATCCTTGACGAAATGGGCGAACTCGAGTGCAGAGCCAAAGATGACCATAGGGACTGGGACATGGATGAGTGCTATGAAAACGAGAACGGCGACTGAACAGGCGAAAACCTTAAAAGCACACCTGCTTTCAAATATGGATGGAAAAGCGGATTGATGAAGCATTGAAAGACCTCCAAGGTTCGCTGAAGAAAATCTCGTCGTTGATTGCATGGAGGAATCTGCAGCTCGCACAACAGCGCCCAAACGTGCCACCGTCATTTCAGATATATGACTCCACAGAAGGCGAGATAAAGCTCGAGACAGGCTTTTTCCTCAAGACAGCATTTGATATCCGAGGTGTTTTCAATGAATTGCCTGTATCTTTGCGCGAGGTCGTGAATAGAAGACTGCTCACTCTCGAGGCTCGCATGGACAAACTCCTCTCAACCCAACCGGCAGCTTTATAAACTCGCGAGAGTTAACACGTGCAGCGGAGTTTATGCATGGACATCGAGGAGTATCTTGCTCAAAAAGAGAAGCGCCTTGATAAGGGAGTCAGGCGGATCAGAGACCATCGAGTATTTGATTTCAATTTCATTCCTGACAAGCCATTGATGCGCGATGAGGTCAAGCCGATAGCGGACGCTCTTCTCAGATATCAGAAGACCGGTATTCCCAATAATCTGCTTATCGTCGGCAGCAGAGGCAGCGGAAAGACGCTTATCGTGAAATATCTTATGCGCCTGTTGGAGGCAAAAAGCTGTTTGGAATTCGAATATGTGAATTGCCGCGCTCATAATACCAGTTTCAAAATCCTTGCGGAGATGCTCAATGTCAGACCAAGGGGCTGTGCGCTGAGCGAGTTGTGGCATCGGTTCCGGGAATTACATCAGGGAAGATGTGTGGTCGTGCTCGATGAGGTCGATTTGCTCTCAGACAAGGACAAGAACAAAGAGATACTGTATCTGGTCAGCAGGTCGACAGAAAACTACATGGCAGTGCTCTTGAGCAATAATCCAAGATTCTTAAGCCAACTGGACGACAGCATCAGAAGCAGCCTTCAGCCCGAGGTGGTGCACTTCAGGAATTATTCGGCGCCCCAGATTCAAAAGATTTTGGATGACAGGGCGCGATACGGATTGGGCAGGGTGCCAAATGAGGCGATATCAGGAATAGCCGCCCTGGTGGCCAAGAACACGAATTCTGATGTTCGAGTTGCGATCAAGACGCTGTATTACTGCGCCCCTGAACCAGACGTCCTGCTTTCCACTCACTTTGAACGGGCACGCAGGGACATTATGGTGGATGTCATCAGCGACCTGAATGATAAGAACCTCATGATCCTCAAAGCCGCCATTGCTGACAAGGAAGGCTATGTCAAATCCGTATATGAAACTTACAGGCAATTGAGCGTGTGCCTCAAGGAAGAGCCATTCAGCTATGTCTACTTTTACTCAAACCTATCATACCTGCAGAGCCTTGGCTTGGTTCTGCTCATCTCAACCAAGATCAATCGTACCTACACAAACAGAATCCAGCCAACTTTTCCTCCCGAAGTGCTCGAAACCGTTTGGGAATCCAGGTTCCTGTAAGATTGAATGCGTATTGAAATGGCAGAATATCTGACCTCTCAAGACATGGACCCGGCGTAGCTTGGGCCACTATTGCCAACCGTGTTATGAAAACAACGGAAAAGAGAGACTGCCGTTTATGCGTGAGCGAGTCGGATACGAGGCGGCGGTCGGTGATTTCCCGATTCACTTAATAGTAATATCAGAA
>CAYVDS010000416.1:0-1877 GCA_964450145.1 uncultured bacterium | reverse complement strand
TTACTACCTTAACAGAGAAACCTTTAGAATATTTCCGAGCAAACGCAGTAAAAGACTCTTTGTGTGATTGACGCAACGAGAGATAGACTGATGGTTGGCCGCTTGTAGGAATCGTTCCATAGTCGATCACGCGTCCACTAATCTCATCGCCCGCCATAGGAGGCGTCGCATCGTCCGACATGAGTTCGTCCCACGCTAACCAGCCAATCAGAGTTATGGGACTTTCGGTTAGATCTCCTAAGAGTTTATTCTTCGAAGGTAACAACGTTATGGCAAGTGCACCGCCATTGCCGGGTACCCAAGTTTGCACTCGGGCCGTAACTTCCGTATTGAGCGGCACTAACCATGGCAGAAACAAGCGAATGCGTGCCTGTCTGTGTATATCTGGATCGCGCCAACGCGATAGTTTTGCGTAGAAGAATGTCCGTTCGACCTTATCAGCGCCGAGAACTTGTAGCCAATCCGGATCGAGTCGAACGAGATTAACGGCTAAACTTTTTGCACGTGCCGGGCGCATAAAATTGGCTTTTCGTTGACACGCGACAAATACGCTCAAATTCTGCTGTCGGCTACAAACAGAAATAGGAGCGACCTCGACCAGTGCATCTTCTTTTATTTCTTGAGATGGCGTGCCGTAGCGACGGAACACACCGGATCTTACTGGGGTGTCCTGCGTAGAACTAGCGGCTGGATCAAATTCGAAATCGTCTTCGTATTCCTGATAAGTATCACCACCCTCTGTCCACGAATCCCAGTCCACAAAGCCAAGGTTTTTGAAATCGTCTGCGGTTTCAAGCGGCACATAGATATTGTTCTGAAGACAATAGGCGATTAGGGTTCGCAATACGTCCATTTTTTCAATAAGAATGGGTCGACTTTCTGACTTGCGCCAATCCATAACCGAGCCAATGAGTTTTTTGCGCTCCTCCTCAATGTCCTGATGTAAACTCTTGTAATCTACACCCGAATTCTCGCACCAGTCCTGACGTCGGCGCTCGTCCGGCGGCAATGATTCCCACAACATCCACAGCTTGAGATAAATATCCAGATCATCAAGACATCCGTAAACTAACGCCCGATGTTGCAGGCGAATAGCGAACTCCATATATGTATCATCGATGTTGGATTTTAAAATGGATTGCAACCCATGTTCCAGCTTGAGGAATGGAAGAAGGGTTGCTACTTCGATCCCAAGCGCATGATAGTCACCTTCAGCGAAAACGGCACCAATATCCATATTTACAGCGATGCCGCGCAACTGCAGTCCGAAGGCCGTCAGATCGTCAGTATCATCTACAATTCTCTTCTGTTTCAGAGCGTCAAGGGCGCGTACCAGTTCATATTGGAATCGCTCTCGGTCATCGTCCCGAGCAAGAGGCATCCACGAGAATCGACGGATGTCACGAACGCCGGCAGCCAGTGCCGTGAGGATTACTTCTTCTAGTGAGGAGCGTGCAATTTCTGGTGATGTGTACTGAGGAAAGGACTCGGCGAGCTGCTGCCGGGTGTAGAGCATATAGACCTCACCCGGAGCTAGCCGACCTGCGCGGCCCCAGCGCTGCCGGCAACCGGAGCGGCTATGGCGAACCGTAACCAATTCGGTGATCTGAGTCTTTGGGTTCCAGTACGACTCTTTGATGTAGCCGCTGTCAATTACATAACCGACACCTTCGACAGTCAACGAGGTCTCAGCGACATTGGTTGAAACCACGACTCGACGTTTGCTCTGGTCTTTGGCATCTTTTGGTTCTAAAGCCCTATCCTGTTCGTCCATCGGGCGGCGGGCATAAAGCGGTAGAGCTAGAATGTTGGGCAGGTTTCGTGCCGTGATGGCAGAAACGGTGCGATCTATCTCTCTCGTGCCGGGCATAAATACC
>CAYVDS010000415.1:0-1886 GCA_964450145.1 uncultured bacterium | reverse complement strand
GTACAGGTCCTTTCGGCATCGCAAGAAAGAGGTCTCATGCGTCTTCGGGCAGCACCAGAACGGTCCGGGGCCCCGGGTAATGCGCTGGTTCCAACTCGAAGCCGCCTCGAATCGATTGTTGGCGTTGCCGGGAGCGTCCTGGATGACCCTGAGCAGCTCGTCCCAGATCATTAGTCAGGGAGTCGGTAATTTCAGACCCAATGTCGCTGGGTTAAGCCGGCTGCCCGTTAAGCGGAAGCTCGCACCGTCATTCCGGCGGAAGCCGGAATCCAGGTTCTGCTGTCTTTTCTGGACCCCGGCCTCCGCCGGGGTGACGAGGCCGGGCGACATGATTCTCCCTAATTCAGTATTGCCATCCAGCCCCAGCGTCCCAGCAAAGCCGCGGGGAAAGCTGTAAGGGAAATCAAATCCCACCAATGTGATGAGGCCTTGACGATGCAGGCTCACTAGGTGATGGAAAATCCGATCATACGCGTCTTGACGAGTTCGGGGGTTTTGCACGTCTCGGATAAGCGCTCGACCGTTTTGCCGAACCACGAGGCAATACCAGATGCTGTCTTTTCCGGCGCGGGTCTTCCTGCTTGCAGCAGACCAATCCACCATGATGTATGCGTCAAAAACGGGCATAAGCGATGTCTCCTCTGCATTTGGGCGGCGATAGATCTTTGGTTATGGGTCCCCACTAATTTGAGCGGTCCGTCTATCAGGCCATGTCATTCTTTTGTCGTGACACATCGGCCGACCTCGCTATACACTCGCCTCCAGAACTACTTTAGACTTTTTGCGCAGAAGTGGAACTATGGCCCATGCCATGCGAGATAAATTTTTTCAGACATTTCACGAATCTGCATTTGCTTACGTTGGCTTGATTGCTCAACGGGTGGCAGCACACATGAAGGGGCTTGCTACACCCGTACCGATCAGTAAGTTCTTGGTGGAAGAGATAAGTTATGCTTTCAGCAAATAATCAAGCCCCAAGTTGAAGGAATGGATCTCGCAGATTATGACGCTCATCTGTTTCAGATCCAGAAGTGCATATGCTACGAGGTCGGTTGAATGGCAGATTCGGCAGTATTTACGATAGTCTCGTGTAACTATTTTCATTACGCCAGAACGCTGATGAGGTCGATAACTGAGACGGGGCTTGACGCTGATTTGTACGTGCTGCTTGTCGACGGCGGATTTGGGGAGGAGACTTTCCAGTCGGACATATTCACAACTGTTCCGGTAGAGGAGATAGGCATCCCCGGAATTAGGAAGATGTGCTTTCTGTATGACATCCTTGAATTGAATACTGCCGTAAAACCCTTTTTTATTGAACGCCTCTTCCAGGGCGAGCAGCATCTGCCGCATCTCCTGAATTATTCCGAGATCATCCTCACTCCTCACATAACACAGCCGTTGGATGACGGCTATAAGCCAGGAGATTCGGAGATCTTGAAAACCGGAACCTACAATCTCGGTTTCATAGGTCTGAAAAACAGTCCACAAGTTTCGGCTTTTGTGAAGTGGTGGCAGAAAAAGCTACGGTTTCAGTGTGTTGTAGATTTTCCTAATGGGTTGTTTGTGGATCAAAAGTGGTGCGAGTACATTCCTTCTTTTATCGAACCGATATTCATTGACAGAAGCCCTGGAATGAATTTGGCGTACTGGAACTTGATCCATAGACACGTCGAAAAGAAACAAAACGCATATCTTGTAAATGGCGAACCCCTCATCTTCTTTCATTTCAGCGGTCTGAATCACGAGAAACCGGTTATTTTTTCGAAATACGAGAACAGGTTCCTGAAAATCGGCCTTCCAAGCGTAGTGAAGGAATTGGTTTCTCATTTCATCGGCGCTATTCGCGAAAACGGTTTGGATCTCTACAGAAATCTCCCGTATGG
>CAYVDS010000414.1:0-1901 GCA_964450145.1 uncultured bacterium | reverse complement strand
TGTCCGAACTTGTGAACGAGGCCGTTCGAGAAGCTCTCTTGGAGGACGCCGAGGATCTCGCGGCTTTTGAAGAAAGGGCCGATGAACCTTTGATCAGCTATGAGGATATGGTCAAGAGGCTCCGAAAAGATGGCCACCTATAGGATTTTCTTCAAGAAGTCGGTCCAAAAGGACCTGAGCGAAATCCCCAAGAATGACTTGAAGAGAATCCTCACACGCATCAGGTTGCTTGCCGAAGACCCTCGTCCTGCGGGATGCGAAAAACTAACGGGGCACGACAAGTATCGGCTGCGCCAGGGAAGATACCGGATTGTGTATTCAATTCAAGATGATGAACTGGCGGTTTGGGTCGTAAGCATCGGCCACCGCAAGAATATCTATCGCTGAAACGCACACTTTACTACCCTATCCGACGATCATGAATATAAACGTTCTGGGTATACTTGGCATCGCCTGGCCTTCGTCTCATTTGCCGTCTCTTTCCGGAAACTTCGCGGCAAGCCGACGTCCAAACGAGTCAAATGGTTGCTTCTTTTTGCTCTTCTTGGGATGTCCTCATTGATGTCTGCGGTCTACTACCTCCACGTTATTCCTGACACAGAAGTCTTCTACGAGTTCCGTTCATGGCCGGGCACAGAACTGCTGGCTGTGTTTGTGGGAGGACTGGCAGGAGTCTTTGCCACGTTTCTCCCCAGGTGGCTAATTCCGGTGTCTTTTCTGGGGATGACCGGAATTGTGATTGGACCATTTCTCAAGCCTGTTATCGCGCCGCTGCCGGACGCCATATTCCAAAACAGATTCTCGTTACTGTTGTTTGTCATTTCTTATGGCAAAAGTGATCGACAAGCACAAAGTGGCTGAATCGCAGGCTATCGCCGATCCTATAATCCATGCTCTGTCAGACTTTAGAATTGAGAACGACGCTTTTCCTGAGCGACTCGAAGAATTGGTTCCTGATTACCTGAAGGAATTGCCTCGACCTTCAGTGGGGTTTCTAAACAAACAGAGCTTCTTTTATTCGAGATATGAGAATGAAGATCAATTCTTCATTGGATTTCGTTGTCCGGCATGGATGATCTCGCACTACTCTTCGGAGGGCGATGAATGGGTCGTCGATGATTGAATTCGTTTTGAAGGCATCGTTGGATTTGAGCTTGATGAATAGGAACACATTTCATCACTGCTGTCAAAGAAAAAGAATCTGAACCGCAGAGGGCGCAGAGGTTCGCAGAGGAAATGGATTCCCGCCGGCGCGGGAATGATGAAACGCCACATTATCAAGAACTTTCATTCTGCAAATGATCAATGAAATTGGTCCTATTCCTTATTTCCCTCCGCTTCCAATTCCTTATTTGCGGGGATGGGGATGGCCGGATTAGCGGGGACTCGATGACTTGGTCAGGAACGACCAAGGCCAAGTACTGGCCCATGTGCATTTGAATGATGATGGCAAGCTTGTCAGCCGCGGTAGGGGGGAGTGTCGAAGCTTGGCTCTTTGAGCAGGCGTCGAACCAAGGCTGTCAGTTCTTCCTCGCCGAAAGGTTTGCAGAGTAAAGCGTCGGGTCGCAGCTCTTCTGTGTCTTCCGGATAAGCGGTAATAATCACAACCGGAACTTCTCGAAAGAATATCTTGATGTACTTGAGAAGTGAAATACCGTCCATACAAGGCATTCGAATATCCGTCAAGACAAGGTCTGTCTTTCGGTCATTGAGTATGCGGATTGCTTCCAACCCTTCGCCGGCCTCGCACACATTGTAGCCGGCCCGGAGCAGTATACGAGCCAGTTGTCGCCTCTGTACCGAGTCATCCTCTACAATGAGAATTGTTCGTTCGAACATAGTGTAATGTCTCTAACGCTTCTTTACATTTGAGCTTCGGGAACAGTCCCGATTCTACGGCG
>CAYVDS010000413.1:1407-1903 GCA_964450145.1 uncultured bacterium | reverse complement strand
GGGCGGTGACCGCAAGGAAGACGAGGAAGAAAATCAGGGGAAAAATGCTGCTTCGTGCCTTGCCTGCCGTTGTTTCCATCTTCTGCTCCTTCCGTGGTTGAAATGTGTTCGTTGTACCGGAGATACAGCAAGGTGTGTGCCAATGGCGTCAGACATGACGATGTGCAATACGTAAGTTACTGAAACAACGCGATAAGCCATGAAAAAGACTATCGACGCGATAACGTCGCTCCGCTTGAAGATTGATACGTAATGGTAGCATTAATAACGGAAAATAGACGAAAGCGTCATTTATTAGTCTCTTGCTCCGTCACGGCAAATATCTTGAACAGACCCCACGAATACCCGATGTCAGCGGGCGGGCGTTCACGGAGGCAGAGCTTCGAAAGATTCGCTCTTCTCGGAATCGCGATCCCTTCGAACATTGACTTCAGCCCCCGGCAATACGACAATCCTTTCAAGGAAGGGGAGAGCACGATTCCAGGAGGGTGTTCGG
>CAYVDS010000413.1:0-1397 GCA_964450145.1 uncultured bacterium | reverse complement strand
TCGGGGGGGAAAGCATCCTTGTGCCTGTCGCCTCGTCTGTCGCCGATCTCAACGCTATTTTCAGCTTGAATGAAACCGGTGCTTTTATTTGGGAGAAGATAGACGGCAACACACCTCTCGTCGACATTATCGAACTCATGAAAGGTGAATTTGAGGACAGTGAAAGCCTCGCCGCTGACGCCGGTACGTTTATATCTGAGCTTTTGGAAGCAGGATTGATACAAGCTTGATGCCGGCAACTTCTCAACCAGTCCGGGCGGTTGACGGCGCAAAGAGCTGGAAGTCACTGTAATCATAGGATAATAATAGCCCCAGATGCAGACCCTTCTCTACAGAGACCTCACAAAAACAATTCGATCGAGCGGGTCCGTCCGTAAAGCGTGTTCCCATGCATGGAATGATCGAGGTCACAAGACGTTGTCCCCTCAACTGCGTCCATTGTTACAACAACCTGCCCCTGCAGGACAACGAAGCGGCAAGGAATGAACTTACTTGCGACGAGCACTACCGCATTATTGATGAGATTACTGCCGCAGGCTGCCTCTGGCTGACCTATTCTGGCGGTGAGATCTTCGCGCGGAACGATTTTCTCGCCATCTATTCCTATGCAAAGAAAAGCGGGCTGATCGTATCCATTTTCACAAACGGGTTTTATCTCACCCCCGAAATGGCCGACTATCTCGTTTCTCTGCCGCCCTACTTTATTGAGATAACCGTGTACGGTGTTACCAGAGAAACACACGAAAGAGTCACACGCACCCCCGGTTCCTTCGAAAAATGCATGCGAGCGATCAACCTCCTCAAGGAACGAAATCTGCCGCTCAACCTCAAGACCATGGCCCTCACGCTCAATGAACATGAAGTATTACCTTTGCAAGACTTCGTAACAAGCGGGTTGGGGCTGCAGTTCAGATATGACACGATGCTTAACCCCCGTGTCGATTTCTCCAGGCTGCCCCTTGAACTCCGCCTCGCTCCGCGCAGAGTCGTGGCTCTGGAGATGCAGGACCCTCGAAAGATGGTGGAGTATTCGAAGTATACGGAAGCTTGCATCGGCAGACACAGGATGAGCGATGAGGTCTATTCCTGCAACGCCGGAATCACCGATTTCGGGATCGATCCGTACGGCAACCTGAGCATTTGCATGTGGTCCACGAGGAATAAATTCGACTTGCGGAAGGGCAAGTTCATCGAGGGTTGGGACGGCCCGTTGCTTCAGGACCGCAGTCAACACAGAACAAGACATACCAAATGCGTTGATTGCTCGATACGGGAGATGTGCGGCACGTGCCCGGTCAGCAGTGAACTTGAGCAAGGCGATCCGGAAGAGCCAGTGGATTTCTTTTGCGAGGTTGCGCATGTAAGGGCAAAGGCCCTCGGCATTGCGGTCAAACCCC
>CAYVDS010000412.1:0-1937 GCA_964450145.1 uncultured bacterium | reverse complement strand
CGGCCGCCGGCAACGTTCGCAGCCACCTGATTGACACTATCGAGGGACTGGAACGGACAAGAAGGCGAAAAGGGGAAGAGTGAGGTGAAAATGGTGAAGGGTGAAAAGTGAAGGGAGGAAGAGAAGTGAGAAGAAATGATGAATGATGAATGACGAAAGTGCCTAGAGTGCCTAGAGTGCCTAAAGTGTCTAAGGTGAGCTAAAGTGCCTAAAGTTGGAACGAGGTATTCAAACACGCGGAGCGCCCCAGAGAACGGGGGAAGGCCATTTGCGCAGAGACACCCGCTTTTCCCAATGGATTTCTTCTTTGCGTTCTTTGCGCCTTTGCGGTTTATTCTTGCTCGCGCTTAATCCAAAATCCAAAATAATTCAGATGGAACACCGTATTAACGTTCTGCGGGCCGAGATGGCTCGGCATTTTATTGGCTGCGCTGTCCTCCTTTACTCGCGCGACATCTACTACTATGCGGGCGTCTCGGTCCCAAGTATTCTGCTTGTAACATCTGAGACATCTCGCCTGTATGTGCGGCGCGCGATCGGGTTTGCACAGCAAGATTCTACGATCACTGACGTAGTCTCCGACGGCAGCTTGCGCACGGTTGCCGAACAGATTCGTTCAGAAAAGCTCGAGCGCTCGACAATCGGACTCGAACTCGATGTGGTACCGGCGGAATTATTCTTTAAGATTCAAGAGGTTCTTCCGAATGCGAAGTTTACGAATATCAGCCCG
The DNA here is from genome assembly GCA_964450145.1 of uncultured bacterium. Lineage (GTDB taxonomy): Bacteria > Abyssobacteria > SURF-5 > SURF-5 > SURF-5 > JACRIR01. The sequence continues at coordinate 1,207 of CAYVDS010000412.1, read as the reverse complement.
CTCATAATTTCACAACGCATGGTGAAGGATGAACGCGAGCTCGAATTCGTTCGCGTTTCGGCTTCCATGATCGATAAGGGGCAGCGGCGTGCCCTCGAGTTCATTCGTGAGGGTATGACCGAAGTCGAGATGGCTGCCGAAATCGAGGCCGAATTGCGGCGGAACAAACACGAGGGTATTCTCATCAATCGGCGCTTCGATGCGTACGCGATGTATGGCATGATCGGCTCTGGAGAGTGTCTCACCGAGTTCGCAGGCTTTGCCAACGTTGCCACCGGAGTAGGCCTGAGCCCGGCGATGCGCATAAGCGCTTCAGATCGTGTCATGAAGCGCGGTGACCTCATTATGATTGACATAACCGGCTGCTATCATGGTTACATCACCGATGCAACGCGCCCATATGTGATAGGGAAGGCGTCGAAAGAACAAAAAGAGATTTTCGACGCGCTATGCGCAGTCGAAGATGAAATCATGGCGAACATCCGACCCGGCGTGCCCGTGGCGGAAGTCTATACGAAGGGCGTTAAAGCCGCATCAAAAACAAAATACGGCGAGTATTTTATGGGCTACGAGGAAAAAGGAAGATTTGTGGGACACGGCCTCGGCCTCGAACTCGACGAGCCGCCTATTCTCGGGCCCGACGATCCTACGATCATCAAGGAGAACATGACGCTCGCAGTAGAGATCAATACAATAATTCCCCAAATCGGCACGATCAAGATTGAAGACTCTTTCATAGTGGAAACGGACGGAGTGGAGTTGCTATCGAATACGCCGCGCAAGCTGTACGAAGTCTGAGTTATTTCGGATTTCGGATTGGAATCAAGACAAAGAATCGGGAATTCGCAGATTACGCAAATTCTTGAAGAGGTAATGGAGAAGCCGTTCATTCGTGCAATTCGCATAATTTGTGATATTCGTGTTCCGAGAGTTTCTTTGGTTTTATTGCTATGCCTCGGTGATCTCTGTGCGCTCTGTGGTTAAATGGTTTTAGTTGCGGCTATGCCGCGCTGCGATCTTAGTGGTCAGAACGGTTTTTCTAATCAGTGAGAATCGGCGAAATCTGCGGTAAAGACGTTTTTCAATCAGCGGAGGCTTCTTAATGAATATTGATCCATCCGTTTATGTTCATCCAACCGCCGTCATGCACGGGTGTCAGCGGTCACTTAAAACCAGCCACTTAGGGTCGAATCAAACCCCGCCATTT
>CAYVDS010000411.1:0-1954 GCA_964450145.1 uncultured bacterium | reverse complement strand
CGGCATTACTTGAGCGCCAACAATGTCTTCATCGTCGCTTTCAACGTCCGCAGACATGAGATATGCTTTTCTAAAAGGGGGTCCCGATTCGTCTGCTCTAAACTGAACTAATCCGGCCTCGATCTGCTCTCGCATTACTTCTGGGGTTGCAAAGCCCCACCCTCGCTCCGGTACTTTGCATGGTTTTCCTGTCTCGGGATGTATAACATCGTAACGTGGTCCGCCACCTCCTGGCCATGAAATATCTCGATCCCGCCAGACTCCTTTTGCATCAACGTGTTTGTGCCGGCTGAGTTTCGTCGAGGGGTGGTTCTTGGGCAGGTTCTTGTACCATTCTCTGAGCTTAGTTTCGATTATCGCACAGTCATTACCATATTCTGATTTCAATTCCTGATACTTATTCATAACCATATCAGCGCCCGGTTTCGACTCACGCCACATTGTGCGAAGCTTGCGCAAAGTGGAGAGATCGCGAGCGTAGATGAGTATGTATTCATGCCCGACCGAGAAAAGCTTTGCATCGTTCTTGCGGGTCTTGTCCCAGACTAGCTGCGCGACAAAATTAGCTGGACCTAGGACTTCGTCCATGAGGCAACGAAGATGGTGCGCCTCGTAATCGTCGATGCTGATGAGTATAATCCCATCTTCTCGGAGAAATTGCTTCAGTAGCTGAAGCCGGGGATAGACCATACAGAGCCACTTATCATGCTTTGATAGGTCGTCTCTATTCACAACCTTTCCTAGCCAAGTGCGCATTTCGGGACTATTCACTGCATCGTTATATACCCAGTCTTCATTGCCAGTGTTATATGGCGGATCAATGTATATACACTTCACTTGGCCCGCGTAATAGGGAAGCAGCGCCTTCCGCGCTTCCAGATTATCGCCCTGCACCAGGAGATTTCCGCTCCCCGGCTCTCCAACCGACAACTCCTCATTGCATCGCAGAAGGCGGAAGGGTACTTCATTGTGGTGGTTTAAGACTGCCTTTTTGCCGATCCAGTCTAATGTGGGCATATCTTCAGGTCTGTTCTGGTCCCGCGACGGTGAATAAGGCTTGCGTGAAATTAGATTTGTCGTCATGAGTCAGGCTGTTGCTTTCATGCTTTTGCATGAATTCGGAATACATTGCCTGAATCTTGTCGCGACTTTTCTCTATGAGGAATTTGAAGGGCGGCGCGTTGCTGCATCCCACGACTCCCGAAATCTTCAGCGATTTAGTAATGGGAGGTGCAAGCACAATTGTGCAACCGGAAGGTTGAAGATAAGCTTCAGGCGGAAGGCGAACTTCGGGTTTGCTTATCAGGCTTAAATGCCGTTCAAAAGCCCAGGGGTAGGCCCACGTGTTCGCGTCAGATGGGCCAAAGGAATATCTACAGTTGTCACCAGGCATTGAGTGGATAAGGACAGTCAAATATATATCCGTCGCTATACCCGGTCCCTCATTTCTGAGGAGAAAACCGCACTGCGAGCGGATGGAAGTTTGTAGAACTTCCGCTCCAGCCACTGTAAACATTATGAATACATTGGGTTGCGGACGGCGTCCGAACATGCCGGCAAGAACCAGATGAGGAGTTGGAGCGAAACTTGAGCCGGCACGGATATAGTATTGCATTTTGCCGACCATTTGGTGCGGTGCGTTGTTACTTTGTGGAATGTGAGTGACAACAAAGCCATTGCCCTCATTGTCAATCGGGATCGGTTTACTTCGGACTCCGCTATGAGGTGGCACCGTGCAGCCTGAAACCGCGCTCTCAAGCCAACCCACAAATCTGTGGACATTCTGAATCGGCATCCTGCATTTTGCGACATCCGCGCCATCGGTATCTTTTGAGCAATCCACTCCCCAGACGATTACGCCACCCTCCGAGTTGGCGAAGCCCGAAATAGCTTTGGCAAGTTTGTCCCTATCCGTCTGGCTGAGTCGAGGGCCTTTCCCGTCGTCGCTTGAGCG
>CAYVDS010000410.1:0-1966 GCA_964450145.1 uncultured bacterium | reverse complement strand
AGAATCAAAACAGCTTGTAACGTCAAGATGGGCTCTTTTCTTCTTCGGTTTTTATTATCTGCATTGTCTCATCGGCGCTTTTAGCGTTTCGAAGAGCGCGGGTCATCTGTTCGTGGTTGAGCAGGCGAGCGATGCCGGCCAACGTCCTGACATGCTGTGAAAATTTATCTTTTGGAATCACGAGGAGAATTATGATCTGGGCTGGCTGGCCGTCCAGCGATTCGAACGCGATGCCAGTTTTCGTGATTCCGAGTGCGCCGACTACCTCGCTGATAAGAGACGAGTTCGCATGCGGGATCGCGATGCCTCGTTCCATTCCCGTGCTTTTTTTTTGCTTGATGAGGCGACCCCCACCGAGAACTCTGCTCCGGTTTTCCGGCGCCACCTTGTTGGCGGCGACCATGAGATCGACCAACTGCGTTATCGCGTCCCACTTATCCTCAGCCTCCAGTCCCACCTTTATGAGTTCGGGCTGGAGGAACTCAGAGAGTTTCATTCGGATGCTCCTAAGAAAGGCGCGCTTATTCGGGGACGCCATGCCGCATAGTGTCCCCGATTAAGCGCTCATCAATCAGAGTATAGCCGAAACGCTTCAAAAAATAAAGGGGCTTTTTGGCGTTGTGCGGGGTCACCCGTCCGGAGGGAGTGCAAAAGAAAATCGGGATTTTTCGACCGTCGCTGCGTTCAAGAAATCGTTGACAGGGATTCCTCTGCCGCCTCAAGCGTCTTCTTTATGTCTCTTTCGGTGTGCGCGAGCGAAACGAACGCGGCCTCGAACTGTGACGGCGCAAGGTAAACTCCACGGTCCAGCATCTCGTGGTAATATTTCGCATATCTCTGCGTGTTCGATCTGAGCGCATCTTCATAATTGTTCACGGGGTTTTCCGCGAAGAACATGCAGAGCATCGATCCGACACGCGTGTGATATGTGGGAACGCCCGCCGCTCGCGCCGCGTCAATAAGGCCGTCGCCCAGCTTTGACGCCAGCTTTTCGAGTGTCTTATATGTCCCCGCGCGCGAGAGCACATCGAGCGTGGCGAGACCGGCCTCGACCGCCAGCGGGTTGCCCGCGAGCGTGCCCGCTTGATAGACGGGCCCGGCGGGGGCCATTTTCTCCATGATATCGGCCCTGCCTCCGTACGCTCCCACGGGCAGGCCGCCGCCTATAATTTTTCCGAGAGTAGTCAGATCAGGCTTGATTTTGTACAATGCCTGAGCGCCTCCGTAAGCGACACGGAATCCTGTGATTATCTCATCGAATATGAGCAGAATCCCATGTTTTTCAGTAATCTCGCGGAGTGAAGCCAGATATCCTTCGGCAGGTGGCACGACACCCATGTTGCCGGCGACCGGTTCGACAATTATGCAGGCGATGCGCGAGCCATGCTCCTCGCAGGCCGAGGCGACGGCGTCAACGTTGTTGTACGGGAGCGTCATGGTGCAACTTGCGTATTCAGGCGGCACGCCCGGGCTGGTCGGCACTCCGAGCGTGGTGGCTCCTGAACCTGCCTTCACGAGAAGCCCATCAGCGTGGCCGTGGTAGCATCCCTCAAACTTCACGACGACTGAGCGGCCTGTATATCCACGAGCAAGTCTGATTGCGCTCATCACGGCCTCGGTTCCGGAGTTCACCAGCCGCACTTTTTCTATGGAGGGAACCGCCCGAATGATTTTGCGAGCAAGCTCGGACTCGCGCTCAGTGGGTATCCCGAAACTCGTGCCGGCAGCAATCACCTTTTTCAGACGGGCAACGACTTCCTTGTGGGCGTGCCCAAGGATCAGCGGCCCCCACGAGCAAACGTAATCAATATATTCGTTACCGTCGGCGTCCCATATCTTGCAGCCCTTGCCACGCTCGACGAACATCGGCGCGCCGCCGACACCCTTGAAGGCGCGGACCGGGCTGTTCACTCCGCCGGGCATATACTCCTGCGCCTGCTTCCACAACCGATTGGATTTGGATGTC
>CAYVDS010000409.1:0-1978 GCA_964450145.1 uncultured bacterium | reverse complement strand
TGGCTATCACCTCACGTCGCAAATAGCATTCTACAAAGTTTACACCGGAGGCTCCCGTTATTACTTCGATCCTGATGGGGGGAACACCCATTCGGATAATCTTGTCCTTTTCGATGAATAAATCTTTAATCGCCTCCGTTCCCGGCATACCAAAATCACGAAGCGCTTGCGCCGTCTTTTCGGCATTCACTTCGCTGACCGCGATCCAAATATCCATATCGCCGGTAGCCCGCGGATAGCCATAATAACCCACAGCATATCCGCCAACTACAAGGTACTTAACGCCGAGTGAGTTCAGCAGTCTCAAGAAATCTTTGAAGTCTGGATGTAGTTCGATCTGTGCCATAAACCATCCTTCGGTTAATCTCGATTGCATTCAAGCGGTCAGCCTTTCCAAGGGAAAGCCAATATTGTTTCTCTTCAGTAAATTCATCAAGGGAAGAGATAGTAAGTCGCGTTTTATCCAGACGAGGCATTTCAGTATCCATATCTCTTTATTCCTTTCATTTTTCGCATACCGATATGGCTAACCGGCGCGCGGTTTTCTGCGCGTCCGGGTTGAGCGCTTTGTTATGCGTTTCTTTTCTGCGTGCTTGTTCTTGAAAAATACTAAAAACTCATTGGGTGAAATGACTATAGCGCCTTGGCATCGTTCAGTAGGGAAATGTTTCTGATTTCCTGTAACGAGACATGCAGCTTGACTCGCAAGAGTGACTTCGAGAAACGGTTCATCATCCGGATCAGGAAGCGAATAGGACAACGGGGTAGGCGCAACAGCCCGGCCATGATAAACAATATAGTCAAGAAACGCGGCGACCTTTTCTTCGTCAAATCCAAACCTCGGGCGGCGCAGAACCTCTTTGTATTCTGATAGAATCCGTGCATCAAAGGAAAGCGTCAGTTCACCGGCTGAGACCATGCGTACGATTTCGCCACAAGCCCCGAACGGCGATAAAAGACCCGCAACAAGAACATTGGTGTCAATGACAATGTCCATCATGCACGCTTTTCACGAACAGATTTAATTTCGGCATTGATTTCATCAAACGAAATCTTGTCTGTTCCTTGCTCTACGGACTTCCGTTGGAGAGAAACAACAGCCTCAACGGCACGTGATCTGCGAAATGCCGATAGCGATTCCTCAAGATTTGCCTCGGTTATCGCTGCAAGAATGGCTATTGGCCGGCCATTGCTGGTAACAACCATCTCTCTTTCGTCTGGTAGTTCTTTCCAGATTTGTGCAGATTTGCCTCTTAAATCTCGGACACTTAAAAATTTCATAATCGCATCCTCCATTTGTGTACCGTATTATGTACACAAACGTCACCCATTGTCAACCCATTTTTAGTCATAACGCCCCGGATGAGGAGCGCGTCTTAGCGTGTCTGCTCAATCCGGTTGATGGCCCAAACGGGGAGTAACCACAACACTTATTTCAGGATACGCGCTCCGCATCCGGGGCGATGGCCCGCTGAAAGCGGGCCATCGCCGGGCTAACCTGCAGGCAAGCCCTGCGCAGCCCGTCAGGTTCAGCCCGGTGTTCGGCACGTGCAAACTTCACACCCTGGAAGCTTGAGAGTGAGCATTGGTCCCCAACGATGCGCTCAGACAAGGCGCTCCGCCCAGTGTGACACGATCTGCGCTACTACCTCCTGCAGATTAGTAACGACTTGGTAGTGAAGATCGCACAGCTTGTCCCGAAGCGCCGGGTAGTCCGGGATCTCGGAGCGTCGCCGCGCATTCTTGACCGATGCCGCAATTTGCGCAAGCGTCCAGCCCGTGATCGGATCCGTCTGCCTGGCTAGGTCGGCCAGAGTGTAAAAATCAGCCAGCGTCGGCAGGCCGGCACCAAGTCTAAGGCGTTCCTGCTGATGGTCACGGGTCAGAAAGGTCGCCAGTGCCTGTGTGGCGTTAGTCACGGACGGGTCTGCGACAAAAAAGTAGGTATATAAGTTAAATTGTATTGACAGGATTGACA
>CAYVDS010000408.1:0-1979 GCA_964450145.1 uncultured bacterium | reverse complement strand
GACTATGCTTTTCGGTAATTCGGCCCGGTATCTGAAAGAATAGAGAACGTCTCCCAGATTCTTGGGAAGATTCATCTTTAACTCTTCGGCGGCCCGCACTATGTCCGAGCGCTCGAAGGAGACTTCTATTGCGCCGCTTCGGTAGTATTTGTTGAAGATGGTTTCTATAATCTGAGTGTATCGATTCTTTCCGGTGGACATAGGATTACTTTTTCTTTCCGCTCCATCGCAGTACGACGACTTCCTCGTGGAGTTGCTCCTTGGTGGCGGTGGCAAATCTGGTGCGGAACAGGTCTGTTCGGATAAGCTCGTATCCCAAGTCCCCGGCTATCTCGGCCAGCAATTTCCCCGTTGGGATAAGGACGCGAAGATAGGAAGCCTGATCTCCCACGACATAGGCCAGTTTTGCGTTGGGGCGGAGAACATCTCGCAGTTCAGCCAGATGACGCGCCATTCCGCCGAAATAGAGTTTGGTCACCCTTGGATAGAGTCTCTCGAAACCTGAGGTTTTTCCGAGTTCTATCCTGCGCTTCTCTATCAACTCGGCGATATGCTGAATCTTCGGATGGTCGGATATCCATTTGTGATCATCGTCTTCCTTGTAGACGCCGCGTGTATTTGAACGCACAAGCTGTTTCTTCAGTTTTCTCAGGTCGGCCTTATTTTTGATGAATCCCAGGAGGACCGACTCAAGCCTTGTCGTGCGCGAGTAGTCTTTCTCATTTGGGTAAGGAGGGGAAGTTATGACCGCATCGATTGAACGGTGCGGGATCACGCTGCTGATCTCTCGCGCATCTGACAGGTGGACCTCGCACCCGGGATGTCGCTTTCCCGAGATGCGACGCAAATCCTCTGCAATCTTGCTTATTTCAGACAACCAACAGGCGACTACGGGAATATCCTTTTTTTTTTTTCTCACACCGACTTCCGGCCCAAAGTTCAGGTTGCTGATCTTGAATACGAGGGCGTTCGCCAACGCAAGCAGCGCATGTCGATAGTACCGTTCACTCTGGTGGTCTCTCAGATGCTCCAGCAGAACAAGCGCCTTATGCAAGGGAACCGGGCTAATGGAATCAGTTATCAGGAGTCTTTCTGCTTCTTGACCAAGCGTTCTGAGAACGGCGCCGTTATTCGATGCTTCAAAGGGCTGGTTATCATCGATGCCTTGTGAGCACAGCGATTCAGCAACGGAGTAAGCGATGTCGTGCGCTCGACGTTTGAGCAAATCGGGATCGATCTCCCAATCCACTTTGACCGAACTCGCAAAATGCGCAAAAGGATTTGCCTCAAGTCCGATGGCCCGTATTCCATTGAGTTTGGACTCAACGAGTGTCGTGCCTGTGCCACAGAACGGGTCCAGGACGACGTGGTTGCTTTTCAGGCCGAAGTCATCGAGATACTTGCGCACCAAGTGAGGCGGAAAGGAGAGAACAAACCGATACCAATCATGAAAGGGCCGGTCATGGGGCTCCAACTGATTGATTCGCTTGTCCTTCTTTCCGGATGCGACGTCGAGTTGTTCGACGGCATCGGAACTCGAAAGCAGTAAGTTCAATTGTCCGGGACTGGATTTCATGGGGCTCCTCACTCTATGCGCTTACTATAAATGAGTGAAGCGGCAAAATCAAGCGCAGGTCGCAAGAGGGAGAAGGGGGGGAACGGGAACAAACGATGAAGGATGAACGATGAACGATGAACAAAAGACGAAAGCGAAGAGGCGAAGAAAGAGGGGAACCGATTGCGGATTGCGGATTGCAGCCACAACGGAAGATGACGAAGCGGGATGATTTAGGATATTTCTCCTGTAAATTCTTCGATGCTCAGTTTTGCTTGCTTCAGAATGCCGCGCAGAGTGCCGATTGCCAATTCCTTATGCATCGGAACCACGCAGCCGACCTCGCCTGCGGAAGTCTGCTTCTTGAGTATTATGTGGCTGCCGCGTTGACGTGTCTGACTGAACCCAAGTTCCTCCAACCGTC
>CAYVDS010000407.1:0-1980 GCA_964450145.1 uncultured bacterium | reverse complement strand
CGCCTCATGTAGTAGTCAATCGTGCAGTAGCGAAGCCCCATCACGATGACTACATCGTCTTGCTCGGCCTCCCGGGCGAGATACTCGACCGTCTCTTTGTCGTAGCCGTCATCCGTTCTGGAATAGTAGTGAGAAAACGAGTAAGAAGCGAGCAGACACACCACAGGCACACCCACCCACGCAAACCGCGCCAGTTTCACAAGCCCCATTCCGGTCAGAAGCGCGAAAAAGGGATACGCTATGAAATCGCTCCTGCCAACCAGATAGATGGGTTTCACGAACGATATCGCGTACGGGAGCGCGAGCGGTATAAGCAGATTCACGAGGAGATAGAGCTTGGCGGAGCGAATCCCCGAAAGTTCGTCCACAAGCGGCTTGTCCGCGGGCGGCTCAGCCGCGAGCGGCTTGTCCGCGACCGGCTCACCCGTGAGCGGCTTGCCCGCGAGCGGCTCAGCCGTGAGCAACCTGGTCGCCAGAGAACGGTCCCTGACCGGTGCGAGCGCCATAGCGCCGAGTATCCCGAACACGGCATATGAGAGAAACCGCAGGCGCGAGATATGGGACAAGCCGAGATAAGCAGGATAGTTCCCGCCTGCGCCGAAACATTCCAGTGTCTTCGGGATAGCGAGAGCGGGCGGGGTTGCCTGCCACCAAGGGCTCATCCAGAGACCTGATTGAGTGGTTTGCTGCGGGAGAATAGCAAGCCACGGGAGGAAGAGAAGCGCCACAGCAGCTTGATGCAACAGGAGTTTCTTAAACAGCCTGCGATGCTCTTTTCTCAGCAAAATAAATACATTGCCCGCCGGCAGAGCGAACCAGCCGAAAACGTGCGTGTAGACGAGCGCGGTGGCGCTCAGTGTGTAGGCTAACCAATAGGTTCGAGACAGAGCCGTAGTTCGGGGCCGTCCCTGATCTTTGGAGGATAAATCCCCCCTCCCCCCCTTTTTCAAAGGGGGGTAAGGAGAGAATTTTTCATGTTTAATCGCCAGCCAGAGAAACCCTGACGAAAGCGTCGCGAGGAAGGCCAGCATCATATACATGCGGGCCTCCTGCGAATAGTAGACATGTAAAGGCGCGATTGCCGCAATGAATGCGGCTGACAAACCGAGCCGGGGACTCGTCAGTTTCGAGCCGAGCCAGTAGATGGCGCTCAGCGAAGCCACCCCGAAAATCACTGATAACATGCGCACGCTGAGCTCGGACTCGCCGAAGAGAGTCTTCCATGCGAGCACTAGCGCAAAATACAGCGGCGGATGGCTGTCGTGTTTGAGGTTCTCGATGGTCTCAGCCAGCGACGAACCCGCTATGAAAATCGAATGTGCTTCATCGAGCCAGAGCTGGTTTGCGGAGAGTTTGTAGAGGCGAAGCGCGAGGCCGATTGCCAGGATCAAGGCGAGCAAAGCGCGCGAGGAAAAGAGGGTATGTATAAACGGCTGGAATACGCTGCGAGAGGAATCCTTCAAATTACACTCCTAAGAAAGTAGGTTCACGGTTGATCCCAAAGGACCTCGCTATTGTTTCCGTAATTCGGGGACACGATGGGGCATCATGTCCCCGAATTATGGCGCGCTTCTTACGCAATTAACCACGCCGTGACGCGGTTGGACGCTCCTAAGAAATCTGTTCTTGGTTTGAATCCAAAAGAAGCTGACACCATGCGGCATGGTGTCCCCGAATTATGGGCCGCAGGCCCGACGGAAGCAATCTCTTTTCTTTGGCTTTTTCCCCTTTCGCTTTTCTCCTTTCTTAGGAGGTCATTATAGTGAAAGGGGCAGGGTCTTTCAACGCGCAACAAGAAACCCCCCGCACTTCTTTCTCGAGGGGTTTCTCATCTCAAAAACTGTAGACCTGCCCGCCCAGAAGATCGCCTATGCGCAGGTACACTCCTTGGCAGACTTTCCACAGCCGCTGCAAACCCTATTCTCGATGTCCGCTCCGCACGCCTTGCAAGGTGTGCATCCGCAGACCTGACAATGTCTT
>CAYVDS010000406.1:0-1998 GCA_964450145.1 uncultured bacterium | reverse complement strand
CGCCTCGCGCCGGAGATTTCCCATCTTCTCCTTGACGGCCTGTCGCAACCTGTACTTGTCTATGACTAACTGGTTCAAGCTGAAGCCGCGTTGGTCAATCAAAGCCCTTATGACTCGCACGAGAAACAGCGCGGATTCAGTCTGGCTGATGTCATGGTGAGGAATTGCGCGGTCCAGCCATTGAACCAACGCCCCTTCTGTCCATCCTTCACTTGCCCCGAAGAACCACATTTGTTCGGTTAGCTCCGACAAAAATCGCACTTCCAGTTTTCCCTGTTCGCTAACCGTGATTTCGCCCATCTTTCCTTCGGGCCGCTTAGAGGGGAACTCTTCCTCTGTCAGAAGAGCGTCGCATCGCGACAGATTCAAGGGCCGCTCAAGGAGATGGTTTTCCGCGAACTGCTCGAATAGGATTTCCACCTTGATCGCGAGAACAGGAACCGAGAAAACTCTTCGCTGTCGCTCTTTTTCTTTTCCAGCCCTTCTTTTGGACTCCCAGTAAGCTGTCTCGACAGCTTCTTTGCCTTGGCTAGTTGGAAAATATTCCGCCAACTGCTCCTTAACCATTTCGGTCATTTCGCCCGTAATTGTCATCGTAGAGGAGTTTAGGTCAAAGGAGACCACTTGCCGGATTGAATCCGGCAGCGCGGCGACATTAGGAATCTCGGGGACAGAAACCGTTACGGATTGCGAGAATAGGTCTCCTTCGGGGAGTTCCATTTGCTGCGGAGAAGCTGGAACGATGAAGTCAGCCGCTTCCTGTCGCTTGAATCCGTTTTGTATGAGCGCGTCGGTAAGCGCCATCGCGGTTTGCGCGAAGTTGGGAGACGCCGCAAACGCATAGGCAAGGTTAAGTTCGTCGTGATTCTTCCATGCCGCTCGCGGAAGGCGAAGTATACGACCAAGAATCTGCTCGACTGCTCTGCTGGAATGCATCTCAGCAACAGAACATAGGACATAGGCAAAAGGACAATCCCATCCTTCCCTCAGCGCCTGAACTGTGATGATAAACCGAATGTCGCAGCTTGGTTCGAGGGGATTCACCCCCTGGAGTTCCCTGTCTGTTCCGGTCGCCCGGGCGACTTGTTCCTTTGGGATTTTGAAATCTTCGAGCAAGCATTTTTCGATCACTTCCACGCTCAATGTTTGTTCGTTCTGACGTTTCGGTTGCGCCTGCAGGAGCATGATCGGGCGCAGGTATTCGCCCGTTTCCCGTTGCTCTTCCTTCGCTATTGCCTCAAGCCGTGCCCGCGACGCCACAGCATCGGCGAGAAGCTCTTTCCAGTCACTCTTTGTTTCGAGTCGAATGGGCATTTTGATCATTGCTTCAGCCTTAAGCTCGGCCGCTGAAACACTGTAGAGAACGTTACTAGGATTCCTTTCGGTATCCGGCGTGGCAGTGAATTCCATGATGCACGAGGGCGCGAAACGCGCAATCGTCTCGAACGAAAGGTCCGTGCGCGCGTTGTGCGCTTCGTCCACGATTACGACAGGTCTGCGCAATCGAAGCACATTCGCAAGAGAGGGAATAACCGAACCATCTTCTCTCTTATCCATTCCGGTAAGAAGGTGTTGGGGAACCTCCGAGAAGTGCCCCATAAGCGCTCCTGCTTCGTCATACACCCTTCGTCCTTCCGTATCTCCAACTCGAAACGCTTGCATTGTTGAAACAATTATCACTGTCTGCGCGTCGAGTGCCGCGCGATGGACATAGAGCGCGTCCTGGATATCGAGAATTTCCGCAATTCCCACGCCTGATTCCAGAGCGAGTCTGTACGGGTGGCGACGATTCTTGAGCGCTTCGAGTGTCTGTTCGCGAATGGTATTCGAGGGCACAAGCCAGAGCACGACGCACCGGTCGGCATGAAGTAAATCACGCAACGCGATCCCGGCAGCGTGGCAGGCCATCAATGTCTTGCCTCCGCCGGTGGGAATTCTCAGACACACATACGGAAGGCCTGGCAACTCCTTCACGGGATGGTAAGGAACCCCTGTGCC
>CAYVDS010000405.1:0-1998 GCA_964450145.1 uncultured bacterium | reverse complement strand
TCGCTACGACCTCAGGTACGTCGACCAGCGCTCCCTCTGGCTCGATACGAAAATAGTCTTCGTGACCGCCCTCAAAATGCTCAAGATACTCTGAGCATCAAGCGTTTGACTCACCATCCGTAAACTGCTATAATTTCGCATAAAACTTAAAGGGACAGCCCCGAACGCCGGGGCTGTCCCTCATGTATTCGCATACTCGAAAGAAGGGAAGATACAATCGATGAAAGCCATGAGAGCCCGAGTTTTTCTCGCCCTCGTATTTCTCGGATTTATGGTCGGATGCGCCAGCGCCACCGGCAAGCCCGCCGCCGGCGTTGAAGTCCAACCTTCGGAATTCGCGGCCAAGCCCGCTTCGCTTTCCGATTTCCGGCTGGGAACTGGCGACAAAATAACGGTGCTCGTCTATCGTAACGAAGAACTAAACCGGACCGTCACCGTGGGACCTACGGGAATCGTTTATCTGCCTTTGGTCGGCGAAGTGGACGCAATGAATAAATCGCTCCGCGAATTGCGCGTGACGATTGAGGGAAAACTCGCCGAATATATCGTCAGTCCTCAAGTGAACATAGAGGTGACTTCCTCGAGGAGCCAGAAGGTTTTTGTTCTCGGCGAGGTAAGCCGCCCCGGGGTTTTCGTGATTGAGGATAACAACATGACCGCTATCGAGGCCATCACGATGGCCGGCGGCTTCACGCCTCACGCTTACAAAGGCAACGTAATCCTTATCCGCGGCGAGCTCAGCTCTCCCAAGATGACGCGACTCAACATGACGCAGACACTTAAGATGGCCGACTTGAGTCTGAACCCCTACCTGCAGCGTGGCGATATCGTCTATGTGCCTTCCTATCCTATCAGTGATATCGCCAAATTCGCCAATTATGTGGACCAGATTCTAAGCCCTGTGGTCGAGCTTGAACGGGGCATATCACTCTATCCGGTTGTGGAGGACGCATTACATGGAGAGCGGGCCGCAACTGGTGTAAATACTGTGATCATCGGAGCACCCTGACGACAGGACGACCCTTGGGTCCGCGCGACCCTCGGGGCCGTATGTCTGTCTTGTGCCCAACTCTGGGGAATGAATCTCCCTATTATTTGGTTATTCCAGTGGTTACAGTCGGGTACTCGTTGAGGCGGAAAATCACCCGATTATTATAATGTTCTCGCCAATCTCTTCCCCTTGGTAGTATGTGCGGTTGATGTAATTCCGGGACAGCGCTTTGTGATTGTAAAGGACCACCCGGTTTCCGTATGTCCGTTCCTGCGTAACCTCCTGATTCGCCAAGTCATCGGTCAAGTCTTTATGATTCATCATCCCTTCGACTATGTCGCGGTGTGTATCGAGACTTTTGACCACTTGGGGACTATCGTTCAACTGAAGGGATATGCCGCGGTTGTTATTGAGCGCCATAGCGACGGCCGGATCGTCTACGAGCCCGCCCATTACTGACCGATTCTGATTGGCCGCTTTAGCGTACCCTTGATGCTCCATCAATGCGCTCGCCACGTCGCGATGGATGTTGAGCTGCCGCGCGACGCCTTGGTTCTGATTCAAGGCGTCAGCGATCTTCGGACTCCTGTACAGAGTGCCGATGACTTCCCTGTTCTCGTTGAGCGCTTCCGGAATCTCCCGATTCCGAGCCAACTTCCCGAGAGTCTCCTCTTCCGCAAGTATTTGCGCGAAAGCGATCGGATGATTTTCGGTTCGGGCTGCGACCTCCGGATGACAGCTCAGCGTCGACTCGATGCGAGAAGGAACTGTTCCCACTTCACTGGACAATAAAGCCATAAGGTGCTCACCCCCTTTCCAAGGGCCCGTGAGAGAAAGAACAAGAAAGATGCCAAACGCCGAGGGGAGACAACTTCTCTTTCCCCGCGTTGCAAGAAAGGGGGGTAAATGTGAAAAAAACACCGCTTAATTCGGGGCACGATGCGGCGCCATCAGCTTATTCGGGGACACCTTGCCGCAAGGTGTCCCCGAATAAGCGGCTAGTTTCT
>CAYVDS010000404.1:0-2009 GCA_964450145.1 uncultured bacterium | reverse complement strand
GCGCCACTCGGCTTGATTCCAGCAGCGGCCCAGAGCTCTTTTTCTTTCTTGTGAGTGCCCGATTCATCCCCGCGCGAGACAAAAGGCGCCTTCGCCCGTGCAACCAATTCGAAGGCTTTGGCCGCGTCAGAGGACTTCTTGACTCCGGCAGGATCGCCATTTGGGCCGACGACGATGAAGTCGTTATACATGACGTCGCGCCTGTTCACCCCGAAGCCTTTGTTCACGAACTCATCTTCATCAGCTCGCGAATGAACGAGGACTACATCTACGTCTCCATTTTCTCCGAGTTTAAGAGCCTTGCCGGTACCCACCGCAATGACGTCCACCTTAATGCCATACTTTGCTTCGAATGGAGGAAGCATCACGGCAAGAAGACCGGAGTTGTCGGTGCTCGTGGTTGTAGCGAGCCGAAGCCTCTGTTGAGCATATGCAGGCAAAGCCAGTGGCCCTATCAATAAAAGGATCATCATGAATCTCAATATCATCATTTCTTGCTCCATTTCTATGAAGTCACGAGGGGGAGAAAAAGGGTCTGTGCCAGTCTCAAAAAAAATGAGGCCAGTCCCCAACCTCGCGGAACTGGCGTTCGCTTATGGATTCTCCTTTCCGAGGATGGGTGGCGAGGACGTTTCCCTCCGCGCCTGCCGTTCAACCGCCATAACCATTTAGCCCAGCCTTAGGCACGTTGAATCGGAGAAATCCGGCCACAAAGTATCACAAATCATTCCCCGTGTCAAGCAAGCCGAAATAGGTCACAACTCGATCTGCCATTGAGCCAGATACACGTCTTCATCATCGAGGATTTTGTCGTTTGTGAAAATATCGTCGCTAAATTCTGTGCGATCACTGAGGTTTTCAAGCTCTTAAGAAATTGACCAATTCCGAATTCGGCCTCCGCGCCCTTGGCCTGGTCGACGAGCAACGGAAAGAATTCGATGGCGCAAACACTCGTGGCACTCCGGAGCAGTCTCGTTGATGCATGCTTTCCCGGGATAAATCTCGTACTTCGCGCGGTACTGAATTGGAGTCAAGTTGGGCATTATGACGTTGGCGCCACGTACAAGCCCCAGTTCTCGGCCATTCGCAGTGTTGATTGTTGCGAGGGCGGTAGTGCTTGGGATATTTACCTCAGGGCATGACCGACGCGATAGAGCAATCACTTTATATGTCATTTCTTCTGTGTTAGGCGCCTGCTCATCTTTTGGGACAATTTGTTTCCATTGGCCCGTGCCCAATGGTGTCTCCGGATGCGGAATATAGGGCCCCACTCCGATCATATCGAGGTCAAGTTCACATAATAACTCGATATCACGGGCCAGGCTTGCGTATGTCTGACCTGGGATGCCGATCATGACCCCGCTTCCGATCTCGTAGCCCATCTCTCTCAGACATCCGAGAATAGCGACACGGTCGGAAGTTTTTCCAGACAGAGATGGATGAATAAGGCGATAAAGGTCGGCGTCGGAAGTTTCAAATCGCAAAAGATAGCGGTCTGCACCCGATTCACGCCATTTTTCGAGGTCGGCGTCGGGGCGCTCGCCCATACTCAGGGTGACGGCAAGTTGGGTTTCCGCCTTGATGCTGCGAATAATGTTGGCAAGCCATTGCGTTTCAATTCCGTAGTCTTCGCCAGACTGAAGCACCACTGTGCCATAGCCATATTTCCCCGCCTCGTGGACACAAGCCATGATCTCTTCTTCGGTCATGCGGTAGCGTTCGAGTTTTGCGTTGTCGCGCCGAAGTCCGCAATAGCCACATTGCCGAACGCAGTAGTTGGAAATCTCGATAAGGCCGCGCAGATGCACTTCGTCGCCCACGTGGCGGCTTCGGGCCGTGTCAGCGAGCCGCCACAATTCCTGAAGGCGTTTCCCGTCCTTTTCCTTCAGCCAGCCAACTATTTCATGGAGATCCATTTTGCCTCTTGGCTTCACGGTAAGCTTCGAGCGCGGCGGGAAATGGCTCCAGCGCTCGCTCGAAAATACCGAGTGAGTATGCGATGACCAGGC
>CAYVDS010000403.1:0-2054 GCA_964450145.1 uncultured bacterium | reverse complement strand
TGGTAGGCGCACCTAATGGAAGGTGCCCATTTACTGTGGTCAGCTTTGTAAGAATGCGGGCGACCGTCGGTGAAAACCCCAGCGTCTTCAGGAAGGCACCGAAAACCATTCTGTTAGTGATGCTTGGGAAACAAGCTTTGACATCGAGTGTGGCCACAAAACTCTGTCCCACGTGGCATCGAGCATTGCTGAGCGCAGACCTCCCTTCAACGCATCCATGGAGAGCTTTGTGGAACTCGATATACGAGAGAACCTTACTATTGATTGCGCTCTGTATATCCTTTAGAGGCGAGATCGGATTATCGATAATTCTTGCGGGCTTCCCAAGACGCGACTTGGAAAAAGGACGATAAAATATATACGCTCTTTCCGCTATCTCTTCTAAGAAATGCCTCTTGTATCCGAGAACCTGTGCAAGTCTTTTCGGGGAATAGATCGGCTGCATGTAGCCTCTGGTCAGATTTCGGCTAAGATATCCAGCATTGCAAAGCTGATATCCTTTAGTTGCCTTTCGAATTTCGAGTACTCCGCCTTGAAGTCGGTTGCCAATAACAATACGAGCTGAACAGGAATCTTCAGCTTGTCAGCGATCCTTTTTATCATCTCAAGATTGGGTTCTCTTTTGCCCTGTTCTATTTGGCTCAGAAAGGACGAGCTAATTCCCAAAGCGGCTGCCAAGTCCTTTTGTTTTACTAGCTTTCTTTGGCGAACAGTCCTAATTGCCTCTCCTATATTCATGGGGTCACCCCTCTCATAATTCGGGAAAAACACAAGATAATTCTCAATCGAACACTTACTTCTCGGAGCCGAAAACTCTTAAGAGATCCTCTGCCAGTTTGACAAGCGAGGCTTGAAGCTCCTTCCGGTTGATTTGGGACATGGTCTTAGACCGGAACTTCCTCGCGAGCCCTTCAAGCTGGCCGATATCGGTCCGAAGAATCGCTCGTTGAGCGTCGTCAAGCTCCTTGCTGGAAGCAATCTCGCGCAATCGCGAGATCATTCCACGGATTCTCTGAAAAACCTCCTTGGACATTGCGTTCACCTCCTTTTCTGTTCTGAGGATTGATGCAGCGCAGCACTGCGCCGCGCCTTCGTAGGAGCACAAGCCGCTGCATCGAGAGGAGCTTGACATCTTATCCTGGTTCCCGCGACCGGGTTCGCCGGTTTATCCGGCGGAGCCGGTGCGCCTTCGGCTGTGTTGAATGCCATACATGAGGCATACACCAAGCATCCCACAACACACATGCAGCACGAAGGGAATGCGATGCTGTGAGATCGGCATCACTGCGCTCGTTAAACAACGAGCGCGTTTAGACCTTCCCTACTAAGGGAAGCTCTCGCACCTTGTGCCCCAGAGAAAAGGACGTGCAAAAGAGATTTTTCAAAGATCCTGCCGGAGAGGTACTCTCCGTCAAGAGAAAGTATACCACAGTATCTTGGGCCTGTCAAGAAAAAAATTAAGCAAATAGAAAATAAATATTGAATTCTGGAAAGCCAGGCAAGTCGATTCGACGAGAAAGGCAAGGGGGCAAACCTGCACTCCCGACGGGATTGCTCGGGGCCATATTTCATACCGCATTGCGGGAATGTCATTGCAGGCGACATCTTCGGGAAGGATAAGAAAGTCTCGGCTTCAGTTTCACTATTATGAGCCTCATTGCATTGGTGAGGCGGTCTGCTACACATCGTAAACCTTCATGACTTCGTCGCCGTAGTGGTTGATGACTTTGACGGCGATTTTGCCGTGGGAGGGCGGGGCAAAGGGGCGGCTTTTGGTTGAGTAGAGGGATGACCATGCGGTCTCATCTATCTCGGCGCGCAACGCTCGTTTGAGTTTGTCGTAGGGCTGGTCTGCGCCGCAGAAGTAGGCATGGCGCACAAAGAAGCTCTCTTCGTTGTAATCGGTATCTATAAACCAGCAGGCAATGTCGTCGGTGGAATGACTGCGAATTTGGCCGGTGGTCGGGTCATACACGTCCACACCTTTGATCTCGACAACAATCTGTTCTGCATCTCTGGTCTTAGCGCCAATCTTTTCCTTTGCAGGAGCGACC
>CAYVDS010000402.1:0-2066 GCA_964450145.1 uncultured bacterium | reverse complement strand
GTATTCGGTCAAACATGCCTCTTTCTCTGTTGTACGCCTGAAAAAGGTCCACCGCATTTCTATGCCACTTATACAGGCCATGAGGAAATATCGTGTAAGCGATGTGTTTGGGTTCCAATATCCCGTGTCTCGAGCAGAATATCTCGTATTGCCCATGCAAGGTGTCATTAAAGGCGGTTGGGTCGTCGATACAAACCATGAGATTTTGGATTTTCCAGTCGTTAGTATCGAGAAGACGTGCAGCACAAAGCCATGCAGTCTGGAAATCTCGTTGCTGAATTAAGGCTGGGCTCATCATGCCCCCCGATCATTTTCGCAGAAATTGAAACGGACAGTCATTAAGAGCTTTATAGGCGCCATCTTACAGAGAACGAAGATACTCTGCGGGAACGTTTTCAAAACCTGTCCAGGCAAACCAACCCGCCAGGCCGAGGAATTCGGCCCAGCGATTGACCGTCGCTATATCGCCTTCATAATTGTCAGCCGGTTCCGCCAACGCCAATTCGAGTAACTTCTCTCCATTTGCTCGGAATCGTGAGGTGCGAAATGGCTCGGAACTGATGCCGATGTGCTCGCACACCACTTTGAAGAATGCATAGTTCATCGAGTTCGCGCCGTCATATATCTTGGCAGGAGTCACTTCCCTGACCCGCCTCGATAGACCCTGGCCGGCTTCTTTCAGTTGGTTCTTCAACGATTTCTCCTGATTCCGCCGCAATTCGGGATAATCATCATAAAGCCATTTTTCAATGCGTATGTCGGAGGGAACATTGGTCAATTGCCGGACTGTGCCTTCATACCATAATCGCCAGAGCCGGGTCATCGAACCGGCTGGCAAAACGGATTCTAATCGCCGCAACTCAGAATTCAGTGCGTCGCGAGCCTTTTTCTCGATGCTCCCGTCTGTTTGAGGAATGAGTCTCCTTTCTTCGGCCACTCCGAACATCCTCAGAATGTGACCGCATTCATGGGCGATAAGATGGTTTATGATCTCATCATAATTCCTGCGGTAGATAACCACATGCGCAGGCATTGGTCTCCTTGCCGCCTTTACCGTCGCATAAGTCGGAAGGTCCGATTTCTCGACAAATTGGAAATCCTTGCCCGTTGCTTCTCTGACCTTGTCCAGTATCAAGCGGACAGGCTCAATTAAGTCCAGCATAGCTCGTGTCACCTAATTGGAATATCTCTACCGCAGCCTTGTATTCTTGCGAGAGGTCAATCCCCATATCGACACTCGAATCGATCCTCTGAAATCCGACGTACATGAAGCAGACCATGTGAATTCCAGTGAAGCTGCCCGGCATTGATTCGAGGGTGTACCGTTTCTCGGGATTGTTTATGTCGAGCCCCTGCCTTCCCTTCATTGCTATCTCGTACGTGACCCTCCTGATTTCAGCAAGCGGTTTCTTTGAAAACCAATTCAATGCGTCCAGGCAGTACAGGACGGCGTCGCCCCGAAGACCCTTGGCCCCAAAATTCTTTGCCGCTATTTCCCGTCGCGCATCCTTGGCAAGACCCTGAAGCTCGGCGGGCGCATTCATCTTAAGTACTTGTTTCATGAAATGGTCAGCAGTTATTGGATCCTCCATTTTCAGGTGGGCGAGTCCCAGCCCATAGACGGTTTGTGTGTCATCGGGGTTTAGCTCGTGCGCTCTCTTCAAATGAAACAAAGCTTGCTCAAGGCCCTCTTGTGCGGCATATATACCGCCAATATTTCTATGAGCATACGAATTGTCCGGGTCGATTTCAAGCGCCCTCTTGAGATTCTCTACCGCTCTTTCATTATCATCTTTCCGCGCATGTGCGAATCCCAACGCCACATATCCATTTGCATTCTCTGGCGCTATCTGGACGCACCGACTCAGCAACTCGATTGCCCTGTCCGTATCTCCCAACTCAGTATGAAGCATCCCCAGATTATACAGGATATCCGAGTTGCTTGGATTTTTTTCCAGCAACGACTCAAGTATCTGTTTTGCTTCCTTGTGCCGTCCCTCTCTTAGATATCGCACTGCGCGATTAAATTCTTCGATCATTGGATACCCATGACTATTCCGTGAACA
>CAYVDS010000401.1:0-2079 GCA_964450145.1 uncultured bacterium | reverse complement strand
CAGAAAGACGATCTCTTCCTGGACGCACCATAGCACGGCGGAGCTTATGCAACCACGTCCATGCAGTCTCATAGCAGCCCAAATCAAGAATGCGTTGCAATCCGAGCGCGTTCGCTCCATACTTTTGACTGGTCAGGTGCAATATAGCGCGAAACCACAGACGCAATGGCTTTTTTGTATCTTGAAAGATCGTATCAGTAAGAACGGCAAGGTGGAAACCGGCCGGGTGGTGCTCAGCGGCGCTGCTCCAATCCCGTGGAGGTCAGTGGCCCTTGAGAGAGTCATAATCGGGCGAGAGCTGGACCAGCAGACCATAACCCGGGCGGCCGAGGCGGTGGTGGAAAACGCGGAACCTCTCCCAAAGAATGGTTACAAGATTCCGCTGTTCAGCGCGATTATTGAGGAGGAACTCGCCAAGTTGGCGAAGGCTAGCTAAAGTTGCTTTCCGCTGGCTGGGTAAGCAAAGGTTGGGTTCGGTGGCGCCACTTTGGCCAGAAGGGGCTGGCAGGTGGGACATTTTTCTTGCTTCGGTGGGCTGATTCGACAAGCGGCGCATATTGTGCTTTGAACTTGGTGCACTGCTGATATAATGCTCTTGATCCTGCCCCATCATTAGGTTCCCGTTCGTGACAATTGAGAGCATTCTCCGGAATTCCAGAATGCGGGTCGGGGTATCCACATGAATGGACGTAGCAAAGAGATTCTAAGGATTCGGGAGGCTAATAAGGCTGTTGCAGTTGGCAAACTTCTTCGGGGTCAACTGAGTAGCTGGCAGCAATTCCTCGCAATCGATAGCATGGATCTTGAGTCTATGCCGCGGCGAAATCTTAAGTCAGGTCACCACGATGTCAAGAAGAGGCTTTCTAGAGATATACAAGATTTTTGTTCCAAGAACTTTAAGGACATGACATCGAGGAAATTGTCCACGCTGTATGAGGCGGTGAAATCAAATCGTGGATTGGAGATGCCTTTGCAACAGTTTGAAGAGGAATTCTCTCCAATTAGTGCAAAGGCACTCATAGGGCACCCAAAACACGCTACGGTTGTGATTTCATTATGGGGTCTCCAATTCATGTACCCCGAGCACTATTTCTCCGAGGACATTCGAGAATCCTTGACAAGAGCGCGGTCTCTCAGCGACCAGTTGAGACACCACGCGGATCTGCCTCACGCCCAAGTGAAGCACGAGAGACAGACAATAGCTGACCTGATCAGAGGGCAACAGTTCTCGTCGAGGACATGTTTACTATCCTGCTTTAATCTCATAGAAGCATATCTCAATGGCCTCGCATGGGAATTTTCGCGAGAAAGTGAGGAGATGCCCAAGTTGTCGAATAAGAAACAGAATTTAATAACGGACACGGGCAACGCAAAGTTTAGAGAAAAGATTTTGAAATACCCAGAAATAATCAGCGGGCGACATCTCTGGGACGAGAAAAGTCACCCCGTAAATATTCTCCTGGCCGAAATAAAACCTTTTCGAGACGCTCTGGTTCATCCCTCACCCTTCACGACACCGGAAAGATTTGGAGGGCATGACAAGCTTCAGATGCTGTATCGCTTAGATTTGGACGTAGCAGAACGTTGTGCAGATCTCACCTATGAGATAATAGGCCGCGTGCAGAGGCATTTGTACGGTGAACAAGCCACAAATCCTCCCTGGTTGAGAAATCTTGAGAAATTGCTCAAGCGAGATGAGGTGAAGTGACAAGAACATTTGGGTGCCATTGCTGGCTTGTACAGCGGTGCGATCCTGTCTGGATGCCGACTTCCCCCGGAACGAAGGGATATGGGGCCTTTGAACATGCGACAAGAATTCCCGCGCTCGCTACAAAACATCAGGGTCTTGATCAGTGGAACGTCTCGTTTCTGTGGCCGAACTGCGCAAGATGAAGCAACAATTGGAATTCCTTGAGATTTCCGATAGAGATGTGGGAAATCTCGAATCCTGCCACAAACACGCCTTGCGGGTCTTTGGTTATCCAGCGGCACCGAGCGTCAAACGTGAAGCTAGCGAACTCGCCGAACTCGTCCTCTGGTATTGCCAGGGTTGTCGTATCGCCCACATTGGCTTTTAGG
>CAYVDS010000400.1:1384-2080 GCA_964450145.1 uncultured bacterium | reverse complement strand
TTGCTCAAAAAATCTGCCGGCGGGATTACTTCAGTGAATTCAATGGGTTAAGCGGGAATCTCTTATCGGGTTGCGGAATCGCTGTCGGAAGGGCGGAATCGCAGTCAACAGTGCCACAATATTTGTATTGGCGGTGAGGTTCTTTGAGAATTTCTTGTGAATTTGCTTAAGTGGGTGTGCGACATGAGTGGTGATCATGCTGCGCCTCTGGATTGCCAGTAGTCTTCAAACTTTCGAGATTCTATGCAGCATCTCAGGGCTATGAGGGCGTTTCCGCTTCGAACGGTCCAGTGCATTCCGCAGCGTTTCAGACGACGCCGATTGACGCTTTTGCAGCCTGCTTCAACCACTCCTGAACCAATGAAGAGTCCTTTGTTGCGGAACTCTGCATAACGCATTCTCTCTTTGTTCTTCTCAAAGTATGAGATGGCTTTTTCGACCTCGACCTTTTTCTTCCGGCGCACCCGTAAGGAATGCAATTCAGTGAGAAGAGAGGGGATTTGTCCCTGCCACCGCATATCAGTCAGAAATTTCAGCCATGCTTTTCTGTGCTCCTCATCGTCCGGGGAAAGGACCTTCGAAAGATTGCTTAGATGTTCGGAGGCGTGATAGTAGTCCACTATTTGGATGGCCTTGCGGAATTGTTCCTCCGCAAGATTCCATATCCAAGGTCCACCTCTTTGTCCGCTATCCGTA
>CAYVDS010000400.1:0-1374 GCA_964450145.1 uncultured bacterium | reverse complement strand
TATCCGTATCCCCGCTAAATTAAGATCAAGTCGCGCGCTTTATCAAAACACACCTACGCCCAGGTCATAGCCATGCTCCGCCTCAATCCGAGCGAAAAGGATGTCTTGTTGACGTCCAGCACGATGTCTTCGGGAATGGGCCACTATTTGCAGTGATTGCATCTTTGCCATGTCCTTATCACGCGAACCTCCTCCATCAAGGTGAGGATGGTTTTCGCTTGACGCTTCTTGTCCAGAAACGTCCCTTCGCGCGTGCATTTCCGACCCAATGCGGACCCGTCCTCATGCTCAAGCAGATGCGTAAACGTCAAAGCACCGCATCGATGCATAGCATTCCTAATGGCCCTCTCCATGGCTTCCAGATCGAAAGTGCCGTTTTTCTCCTATATCTCGAAATGCAAGCTCTACGAATCTTTCTATTTCCCTCTTGATCTCCCAGAAGACCGCCCCTGCCGTTGCCCACAGAGCGCTTCCTCTAATTTGAGATCACAGATCTTCTCATTGAGTTCGATCCACTTCTTGCACCACTCCAAGAACAGATCGTGGTTGCCTATCTGCTCTTCCACCAGTTTAATCTCGGCTGTAGAACTCAGATTCCTTGAGAACGTCTTGTTGCTCACTTTTAGGGTCAACGTCGTCTGGGGCCCGTGGCCCGGATGCCCTGGTTTGCTGCAAACACATCCTTACCTTGCCGCATTTTCTCAAGAAAGTGTTGACTGTGCCCCTTCGAAAGTATCCGATCTGTCTGAGATTCTCCAGCAACTGTTCAACTTGAGTATCTAATTCTGATGTGGGTGCAATCATGCAATTTCTCCTTTCGTCCTCTGATAGTTATATATACTATCAGCTATGACAGCAAAAAAAAAGAGAATCCGTCAAACTCACCGCTCATGTCGCACACCCTGCACACCCTGCTCAAGTTGACTGCTTTGCCATGCTGTGTTATCATGCACATTACTTGCTGAAGAAATGGAACAATTGTTCACCGTGCGTTGACTACAAAAGAAGCCCTCCGGAATGCCACGCAAGAGAAATGTGACCGGAACAGCGCAATGACCCATCAAGGCGTTGACCTCTCAATTCTAATACCTGCGCGGGACGATGAAGCCTTGATCGGCGACGTGCTTGATCGTGTGAGAGAAAGCACTGCAAACCTTCGGTGCTCTTTCGAGATCGTTCTGATTGATGCGGGCTCATGGGACCGGACACGAGAGATCGCGCGAAAAAAAGGCGCGAAGGTTGTCGAGCTGGGGCATAGACCGACCTATGGCGAGCTTGTGAGAAGGGGTTTTCAGCAGGCGCGGGGACGTTATATCATTACGCTTGACGCCGACCTTCTGCCTGACTACCGGCTCATTAAAGATTTCTGGGAGC
>CAYVDS010000399.1:0-2109 GCA_964450145.1 uncultured bacterium | reverse complement strand
CCCGATGATCGTTTTGGGGCAGGTTTTTGTCATAATCACCAAATGAAATCATGTTTTCCTGGGGAAAAATATAATTTCAGTAAGGTCTATTGCAAAGAAGAAATCATTTCCCCATAGGAAAGAAAAGGAGTGGTTATTGGTTATTATTATCTGTAGATATTGATCAACAAAGGATTCTTCAATCACCAAGAGCAGTCACCAAGTAACCAGAAAAGAAAGAGCGCAACTCGACCCTATTCAAGGGTTTCTTCTGGAGATCCCGGGTCTCATTCTTCATGTGCTACCATCCCTGATGGAATGGCGTTCGTCGCCGCCTTCGTTGCCTTCGGAAAACGCTTCGGCCGCAAATTTCCCTTGGCAACTCTTCCCTGGATGGAATATTCTTCTGAATAATTACCCATCGCCTTCGACACCCAGCAGAAAGAGAAACAGCGTGAAAAACATCAACATCAAACCCCTTATGAAAGTCCTGCGTGGTCTCCTCGATGGAACCATGAAGCTCGTGGCAGTTCCGACCGGCAGGAAATCAGAAGCCTCTGTTCCCCGCCGGAAAGCCAAGACGACCGTCAAGAAAACCAAGGCAGGCCCCGCCAAACGTGGCCGCAAACCTCTTCCAGCTTCGGTGAAAAAGGTGAAGGAATTCACCAAAAAACGTCAGAAGGTCAAGGCCGCCAAGCAGTCTCTGCCCACCCCGCGCGAAGTCTTCGTCTTTCTCGCAGACAAACTCGAAGGGGCAAAGCTGACCGCCGTTGCTGCTCATTTCAAGGTGAAGCGGCCGGTCATCAAGCCGCTGATCGCCAAGCTGGTCGCGTCGAAGGATCTCACTCAGATGGGCGGCAAGTTCTTCCTTCAGCGTCGGCTTCGTGGTGTCGGTGGGAAGAAGGCAGCCGAGAAAGTCCCTGCGGTCACCGAAAAAGAGATCCTGGCCTACCTGGGCGCCAATCCGGATTCCACCATGTCAGCGATGGCGAAGGCCCTGGGCAATGGGAAATACCAGAAGCTGATCAAGGTGCTGAACAAGCTTGTGAAGGATGGCAAGGTAAAGAAAGAGGGGAAGGGGTATCGGGTAGGCTGAAATTCCCCAAGGCATCAATTCTATCGAAGGCCTTGTACCTCGCTGTAAAGTCGTTTCAAATGTTGGTCGGACATGTCAATAATTGGCTCATACATGAACGAGTTGAGATGAATATTCTCTGGCGTCATCAAAGCCACCTTTTGAATAATATCAATTGCGGAATGCTCATTAGGGTTCGTCTGTCTGAACTTCGTCACAAGTTTTTGGGTTTGGTTTTGGTCGATGCCAGCCACAAATGCAGGATCGTTAATTTTCGAGATCATATACTTGTCCGTTAGAAGACGAATTGCAACAGATAGAACAATCTTGTTCTCGAAGTTAACCCCGTCAGGCGCTTGTATGCAATCATTCGCGGCGTTGAAGATCAAGTCAATCATACGTTCGGCGCGTGGTGGTGTCGGATTCGGTACTCCGAACACTTCGGTGAAAATCGAGTTCAGCTCGCCTTCCGTGATCGATTCAGTGTCGCTCTTCCAATGAAGCAATGACGTCAGCCGAGAAAACGCAGGATCCGACTCCCCCTTCGTATACTCCACAATGTTCCTGATGAACGGAATTGACGCGACTTTCTTCTTGACATCAGTGAAAAAGTTGCGCTTCCAATCGTTCACAAAGACATTCTTGACCCCTGTGGCGGGCTTCAAGGAAATCTCAGCATTGCCCTTATATGCCATAAGGCAATGCGAATACGACACGAACCGGGTACTCACCGTGCGGAAAAAGTCGAAGTTGTGGGTGAGAAGAATTTGCTTGAAGTTGGCCTCTTCTGCAATTTCCTTCAGATATTGAATGATGGCGTATTTGTTCTTGTAATCAAAAGAGTCGGCGATGTCATCAACAACGAACAATGTTGGCTGTGTCGCTTTCCTTCTCGCCTCAACCTCAAACAGAATGTTCAAAATATAAAGTGCCTTTCTTTCCCCTGTACTCAGCACCCTCATCAAATCATTCTTCTCGACCTGTGCGTTCTCTGTGCCATCAACAAATGTGAATCCCAGGGCCAGCATTGGCTCCTGACCGAGGATTACAGAAAC
>CAYVDS010000398.1:0-2136 GCA_964450145.1 uncultured bacterium | reverse complement strand
CCTGAGGATACATGATCGAGGCTATCGGGTCCTGCCGCAATTTGAAATCGCCGGATATAGAATTGATCTTGTTGTCAAAGGGTTGAAGAGAAGTCTTGCCGTGGAATGCGATGGGGATTACTGGCACGGACTGGAACGTTATGACGAAGACACTGCCCGCCAGCGAGACCTCGAAAGATGTGGCTGCACTTTCTGGCGCATCCGAGAGAGCGTTTTCTATCGAGATCCGGACGAATCCCTGCAATCCCTCTGGGATACGTTGCAGCGAATGAACATCTATCCCAACGACCATGTGTCGCAGTACCCTAACGAGGAAAAATCGCTTGAAAAAAGCCAATCAGCTTCCAGTGTAACTTCGATGGAGTCGGTCAACCGTGCCAGCGGAGCAAGACCCGAAGAAGTTTCTGCAGAAGTTGAGCAAACCGATGTCGCGCCTCGACGTGTTGGGAATGAGGATAGTCCTGGCAGCCAAATCGATTTGGAGTTCTCCGCTAAACGAAATTCATTCGCGGAAATATCCGCCAACGTTTCACTCGAACCGTATAGGAAATGGGAGCCCCATGCGCTGCCGGATCCCCGAACAGCGTCCCGGCGAGAAATTAGTGGTGGACTCCTTGAAATCATCGAAATAGAGGGACCAATTTATTGCCGGCGAGCTTTCCAATTGTATGCAAGAGCCATAGGAATTCAAAGGGTTGGGCATCAAATCGAATCAGTCTTTCAAGCAGCAATTAGGACCGCTCTCCGGCAAGGGCTCGTTGTGGAAATCGAAGACCAACAAAGCCGCAGTCTGAGCGATAAAGTGGTCCACAAGGATGGGTCCCCGAGTATCGTCCTTCGCGCACGCGGCGATAGAGATCTTTTTGATATTCCGCTTTCTGAAATAGCCGGTCTCATGAATCTTCAGATCAAAGAGACGCCCGGCATTGATGAGGAAGAGCTGTTCAGATTTGTGCTTAACGAATATGGAATTCGCCGAATGACACCAAACATCCGAGGCCGACTCACAAAAGTCAAGGAAAACTATATATTTTGGTAGCCGACTTTAGATATTAGCCGAAGGGAAAAATGATGGATATGGAGTGGAATTGGTTTTACAGCTCTTTGGCTCAGTCAACCGCTGCGATTGTTGGCGTCTTCGCTGCTTTCATAATCACGAAGGTTATCAATAGCCAGGCTGCCTTTGAGCAGAAAAGGCGGCAACTTGACGAACTCATAACTAATGGAAAGATTCTTCAGTCGAAGATAGAGAGTCGAAGGATTTCGTGGTATAACGAACAACTTCGCAGCCGTGGAATGGTCAAACTTGACAACTCATTAAGAAGATCGCATTCGCTTGCAGACGCCGAAAAATATTATCGAGACATCGAGGTTTCTCGATATGACCTGAAACAGGAAGTTGTGGAGGCCATAGAGGCCAAGATTAAAGCTTGGAACGAGTTTCATAGGGCGAAAAATCAGAAAAGAGTAACGGATGACATAATTGTGCCACCTGATAGCCAATCGGCGACGTCTGATCCGGGAGAGGTAAGGCAAGAGGGTGAATTGATTGAGTCTTTACGAGTTGAGATCGAGGGCCATATTAGTAGAGCAAAGGACTTTCTCAAAGAGAATCTCTCAAATCCCGAATACTCTCTGTTCGCAAGAGTAACCATTGTAGTTTCGATGCTGCTATTTCTTGTAGGAGTGATCTGGCCTCTCAGTTTCCTGCCATATAACGATTCTCGACCGATTCAGGTGTCGGATTTGTCTCTGCCAGGAGTTATCGATATCTTTATGTCATTCAAGGGGATTCTATTGTCAGCGGTTTTCCTCATATTTATCTGCGTAATGATTGCGTTGCTGCTTGTCAACAGGCGTCTCAGGTTTGATCCGGCCAGGATGGAAGGACTCCGACGATTCACCTCTTATGCGACATATTCCGAGTATTTTGTGAACTTTGAAAGGAATCGGTCTGGTGCTTGATGCTGTCACTCGAAGCTATGCAGTTTCAACGGCAATGGAGTGTTTCTGCAGTACAGCTTCATCATGCACGTCATGACGAAATAAACTCCACAACTGGCCAAGGCAAGATTCTAGCGTGCGTGCGATAATCATTGTAGCAATGTTTCTGGCAGTCGTCTTGCTGCTTGTGTT
>CAYVDS010000397.1:0-2145 GCA_964450145.1 uncultured bacterium | reverse complement strand
AACCTGCTGCCTTACGGTCTTTTATCATCCGAGGTATCTGGAGTCCTGCGGTTTCTGGAGAAACGAAGATCCCGACGATAAAGTGGAGATTCGCCGCCAACTTGTCTCGAGACTCGAAGCTGTATTTCAGAAACACAGAACCGGCTTGGGTTCCCTCTTCCCGGATGAAACGCGATTGCACTGGGAAACCGAAAAGGGCGCCATCGAGTTTCTTGACGAAGCGCGACGAAACGTGCCTGAATTGGCGGAATTCCTCTATACCCCCGTTTACGGCGAGCGCCACGGGCAGGATGAACGATATTTGTCAATCGGTGCGCTGTTTTCCGAGGCGCGCAAGGCCATGACTCTGCTTCATCTCGGGAAAATCGACGAAGCGGAGGCCGCGCTTCCGGGCGGTCATGGCGACAAATTCGTCGATTACTGTCGTCAAAGAGTGGCGTTTGAAGCGGGTTTTATCAAACTGAGCGCGGGGTATGCCAATGCCGGCAAATACTTCGTTCGCGCGATTCCATTGATCCGCCGGTTTATTACTTACGAAAACCGTATCGTCGGATTGGCTCAGGAAATCGATCATGACGTGAATCATCTCGTCGGCATGGACGAAGTCTTGAAATTATTGGTAAAAAACCATCGATCGCCGCAACTCCTGGAAATCACCTCTTATGTCATGAGTTATAAGGCGGAGGCGCTCTATCACACCGGATCGATCAAAGCGCGGGAAGCTGAGGGCATATTAAGAGAAGCGCTGAAACTATATGGCGGAAACGAGATTGCCGTGGCAGCCTTGGGCAAATTGCGGACCGAGGGCTCTCTCGATGAACTGGTAAGGAATCTCGACAAGGGTAATACCAGAAAAGCCGCCAGAATTGCCGCCGATCTGCAAGATGCCCGGGGGCGCGACCTATTTATCAATTATGTGTTGAATCTGTTGGCAGAACAGGATGAGTGGCCTTTCAACACGGAACAACGACTTCATGTATTGAGAGATTTATACGACGATTGTCATCTGGTCGATCCCCGGCATCCCATTTTGGACATTATCGATCGCGAGACGAAAGCCCTGAGCGGAAAAAAATGAGCATCAATCCATTTAAGGCGCTCGACGTCCGGCCCGAGGCCACGCAACAAGAGATCGTCCTGGCCGTTGTCAAGGCCCTGAGGAAACGCGAGTATTCCGCCAAGGAAATAGCGGATGCGCAAAAAGAACTTATGCATCCGCATCTCCGTAAGGCCGCCGAATTCATCTACACAATGAATCTTCACCCAGGGACGATGGAGGTTGAAGCATGGGATCTTTCCGGGTATGGCGCCGATGAACTTGAAGCGCTCAGTTGTTTCGACAAACGCCCGGGCTGACGGCGATCGCGATCGTGGAACGATACTGAAGGAGTATCTGCGTCTCAAACTCATCGAGTTTCAGAAGAAGAATGCCGATCTTTCCCATGAACTTGCCCGCTCGCAGGATGAACGGAGGCAATGGGAGAAAGAACTTTTCCTGGAGATCGTGGAAATCGTGGATGCTTTCGAGAATATCTTTGACAATATCGAAGGGAAAGACGCGATTTGGGACAAGTCGGCTCAGATGGCCCTGAAAAGCTTTTCCGCCGTGCATAAAAGAAGTTTGCGTTTATTGGAACGGCGAGGCATCGAGCAGATCAAGTTTCCCGAGAACAAGGCCATTTTCGGTCTGTGTCAGGTGGTTGAAACGAAAAGAGATGCCAACCTGGAAAACGAAACGATCATATCCATCGTCCGTAAGGGATACAGAAGGCGGGAGGGGGAAATTCTCAGGCTGGCCGAAGTTATCACCGTGTCGAACAACTGAAGCTTTCTGCACACGCTCTCAATCCCCTGTGCAGCGTGAAGTGGAGCGGTCGGAGACGTCGACGCCCCCGCGGGCAAGACCGTCATGCAGCGCTCGCTCCACGGTCCGCAGCGCCTTGACTCGCGCGTAGAGTTTGTCGTTCGCCTCGACGATGACCCAGGGCGCGTGGTGCGTGCTGGTCTTGAGAATCATCTCGTCGGCGGCCCGCATGTGGTCCTCCCACTTGCCGCGGTTGCGCCAGTCCTCCTGGGTCAGCTTCCAGGATTTGTAGTGGATGCGCTCGCGCTCGCGGAAGCGCTTGAGCTGCTCCTCCTTGGAGA
>CAYVDS010000396.1:963-2157 GCA_964450145.1 uncultured bacterium | reverse complement strand
GGTTGAACAGGAGCTAATAGTTGACTCTTCGCTTCTGTATCGGAGGGCTGTTTACCATCGTTTCGGAAGCATATTATATCAATCCGAGGATAGTCAACCGGCGCTGACTCACGGGTGCCAACCTCAGCATAATTATCACCGACCGCCAACTTCTTTATCTTCAGCCCTGATATTACCCCCTTGAAACCTGCTATCCGTTTTTGACCTATCAGAGTCGCCGAAACCTGGGGACGCAGTTCCAGGACGCGCGCGTAAAACTTATTCCGCGACTGAGGTCTGTATCCGAAAGAGTGGCAAAAACGCTGGTATTTTTCCAAGAGTTCGGGCTTGTGGATTTCCGCATCAGGGGCAATTTCACAACATTCTACAAGAAATTTTTGCACGCCGTCAAAATCCACCTGCTGCTGCTTCGTCTCCTGTTCTTTTGGGGGGTGGCTTCTTTGGTCGCCCTTGAGTAGTCCATCTCCCCCTTTAGGCGCCTCTTCAGGAGAGACGGAATGTTTTTTGATAAAGTGTGGGGCAAGCGGCATCAAATGCAAATGTTCCGGCTGGAGAGTAGAGCTGCCACCCATCAGGGCTGGGAGGCTTAAAATCATGGCATGTTCGATGATGTTCTTCAGTTCTCGGATATTGCCGGGGAAGGGATAGGCTTTCAATGCTTCCAAAGCTTCGGGGCTGATTGAAGGAGGTTCGATACCCATTTCGGAAGCGAACATATTTAGGAAGTGATTTACTAACAGCGGAATATCTTCTTTTCTCTCCCGCAACGGGGGAACTTGAACGGTGAAGCGGGCGAGTCTGTAGTAGAGGTCTTCACGAAATTCGCCTTCAGCGATTTTTGCCTGAAGCTCAGTGTTGGTCGCAGCCAGAATGCGGACATCGACACGCGTTTCGCGATTCCCGCCGACCGGCGTGATACAGCCATCTTCGAGGACGCGCAAGAGCTTGGGTTGCAAGGAAAGGGGCATATCCCCGATTTCGTCGAAGAAAAGCGTGCCACCATTGGCGATTTCAAAGTAACCCTTCTTTTCCGTCGTAGCCCCCGTGAAGGCACCACGAGCGTGTCCGAAGAAGGCAGACTCCGCCAATTCGGAGGGGATGGCAGAGCAATTAACCGGGATGAAGGGTCCTTTCGCTCTCGGCCCGCCAAAGTGGATGGCGCGGGCGATGAGTTCTTTGCCAGTTCCACTTTCG
>CAYVDS010000396.1:0-953 GCA_964450145.1 uncultured bacterium | reverse complement strand
GCCGGTAATCAAAACGCTCGTTCTTCCTGTTGTCTGAAGTCGTCGAATATCCTCCAGGATGTTACCAATCGTTTTGCTTTGCCCGATAAAGCCGGCGATACCCCAGCGTTGGGCTTCTTGTTGGGAAATCAGCGAGAGGTGTTCACCAGCCGTATGCAAGTCATCCTCCGCCTGCTTGCGCTTTTGGATTTCCTCCTGGAGTTCCCGGTTTTTCTGGATGAGCGCTTTCGTCAGCCGAGCGTTTTTTAAGTGGGTTTCGACACGCACAAGCACTTCCTCTTTTTCAAAGGGCTTCACTATCTAGTCCACCCCGCCGGCGCGAAAGCCCTCAACGACCCCTTCCGTTTCGTGCTTCGCTGTGATGAAAATCACCGGTATATCCTTAGTGGATTCATTTCGCTTCAATTGACGGCAGACCTCGAAGCCATCCATCAAAGGCATAATGATATCCAGGAGGACGAGTTCTGGAATAGTGCGAGCGGCGACCTTCAGAGCAGTTTCTCCTTCCGTGGCGCACAAGAGGTCATAGCCTGCCGCTTCTAACATTTGGCGTAACACGTTTAGATTCGCCGGGATATCATCGACAAGGAGGATTTTCGTTGATTCGATTTGGCCTTGACTCATTCTTGATTCCTCCCAAAAATTGAAGATTGACTATTGACGATTGACCGCCGTTTTTCTGGATGAAATAAAAAAGTAGTCAATTCATCTGCTTCCTTCAGCAAAGGTTCAACAAGTTTTCTTTCCTGTCGAACCAAGAAACAAACTCGCAACGACGTGGGGGGAGATTTGGAGGCTGAGGCTGAAGCTTAGGCTAAGGAAAAGAATCCTCAACTTCAGCCTTAGTCTTAGCTCTTTCTTTTCTTACGACAACAAAGAGTGTTCGCTTCGCTCACCGAATCCCCCCTCCTGTCCCCCCCATAAGACGAAGTCGTTGGTGAGCGAAGCGAACA
>CAYVDS010000395.1:0-2162 GCA_964450145.1 uncultured bacterium | reverse complement strand
GACTACATGAATATAATTCAAGTAGAAGACTTTTTAAAGGAGGAAGATAAAGATGTTACCGAAGTTGGAAGAATCTGTAGAATTTGCGGAGAACCCGGAATCGCGGTGTCCGTGCGTGCTGTTGCTGGACACATCAGGCTCCATGAATGGTGAGCCTATTCGGGCGCTGAACGAGGGATTGGCTGCCTTCCGAAACGAGTTGGTGAAGGACCCGTTAGCCTCGCGAAGAGTCGAGATCGCTATCGTCACTTTCGGGCAGGAGGTGAAAGTAGTTGGTGACTTTGTTACAGCCGACGAGTTCAAGCCTCCGATATTGGAAGCTGCAGGTCTTACGCCGATGGGCAGCGGAATTCAGAGAGCTCTTGACCTGATTGAGTCCCGCAAATCCGAGTACAAGGCTAACGGAGTAAGCTATTACCGTCCGTGGGTGTTCATGATTACCGACGGGCAGCCTGAGGGGGAAGCGGAAAATATTATTTCGGAAGCCGCCAGGCGCGTGGAGCGGGATGAGAAAGCCAATCGCGTGGCGTTTTTTGCCGTGGGCGTGGAAGGAGCCAATATGAGCAAACTGTCTGAAATTGTCAAACGCACCCCGGTCAAATTGGGTGGATTAAACTTCGTCGAGATGTTTGTGTGGTTGTCCAGGAGTACACAGCAAGTGGTCCATAACGAGGTCGATGACCAGGTTGCGCTGCCACCGGCGGGATGGATGGCAGTATAATGGCATTTCAAAGTGTCGGGATAGATTCTCATTGCCCTGATTCTCGTTGGCGTGTTGTGGGTGCTTCCGTGCAGGGACTCAGTCACCAAACCAGAGGAGAGCCCTGTCAGGATGCGCACGCTTGGAAAGAGTTGACCAACGGCACGCTGGTGGTTGCCGTTGCGGATGGCGCGGGCTCGGCCAGCCTTGCAGAGGTAGGTTCGGAGACGGCCGCTCGGGTAGCAGTGGAGCATGTGCTTATGTGCCAGAATGTCGGGTTACCAACAGAGGAGTCCGAATGGCGTAGATTACTAACCGATATCTTGGAGGCGACTCGTGACGCCGTGGTTACTGCTGCCGAAGAACGCTCCATTGCTCCTCAACAGCTTGCTACGACTCTTATTGTTGTTGTTACCACTGGCGATTTAACAGGTGTGGTGCAGGTGGGCGATGGCGCAGTTGTTGTGCAGAAGGCAGACGGTGTTCTGGAAGCGGCAACGCTTCCGCAGAGCGGTGAATACATCAACGAGACAACCTTCATCACCTCGCCCGGTTATCTCGAAACCACACAATACGCTATGATTAGAGAGCCGATTACCGGGTTAGGGGTTTTATCCGATGGCTTGCAGAGATTAGCGATGAAGATGCCTGACGGCCATCCTCATCCGGCCTTCTTTACGCCGCTGCTTCGTTTCACAGCGGAAGCGTTGGATTTGAACGAGGCGGAGGAGCAATTGCAGGCATTTCTGCAATCCGACAAGATTACTCAGCGAGCGGATGACGACCTTACATTAGTGCTTGCGGTGGCACCGAGCAGAACCCTTTGTAAGAGGATGAATTCAACGGGTAACTACAACTCCGTAGCAACTCCCATTCTGAAGCTCACAATTCTATGAAACATTCATGAGCCAGTGTAATGGGTCAGTTATCGGGAGGGAAACCCGTTCTCTGCTTCAGACAGTCTCGGACAGGGACAAGCCCTGTCCCTACAACGACAACCGTTCATTGTTTGCTCTCCGTAGGGACAATCCCTTGTGGTTGTCCGTTTCCCTCCCGATAACTGAAGCATTACGAGCCAGTGGTTCACAAAGAACGATGAAAATTAAGAATAAAACGGAAGCCCAAACTTGTTTGGGGGAAACGAAGCACCTAAACCAAGTTGAGGCTTCCAAACTATCGAAAGATATTTTTAGAGGAAATTATCTTAAGGTGACTTATGCATTTGAAATTAGAATAAAGCGGTCAGATAATCTCCCTACATGGTTCTGCTCTGGCCAGCGGCGGTGAGGCCAAAATCTATGTCCTGCCCGAAAGGACATCGCTCGTCGCGAAAGTCTATCACCAGCCAACCCCCGAGCGTGCCCGCAAGCTGGCCGCCATGATTGCCAACCCACCGGATGACCCGATGCAGTCTCAGGGGCACACTATCATTGCCTGGCCTGAAGACCGTCTGCTGGAGGTG
>CAYVDS010000394.1:0-2162 GCA_964450145.1 uncultured bacterium | reverse complement strand
CCAGACCAGACTTTCACTGGTAAGAACTTGTACGCTTCCTTGGCGCACTCCGTGTTCATCTGTGGCGAAAAACGTCTTCTTTCTCTTTTACCAAAATCCGTGTAATCAGTGAAATCCGCTATGGTAAAATACAACCTCTTCTTTTTGTCCTTCTTTTCCCCGTGCTCTCAGTGCTCGCCGTGGTTCAGTTCCTTTTTTTCTTCTTTTCCTTGGTGACTTTGTGCCTTTGTGCGGTTCCGTTGAAGTGACAAGAGCCACTGTTAACCCAGCGCGCCAACAGTGAAGGTTCCGGTTTTGCCACGCTGTGCGCTCTGTGGCGATGATTTTTTCTTGTCGCAATATAATCGTCACCGAATGGGAAAATCGTGGGTGCTTTTGGGGAGGGACGGAAAAAAGTTGGCATAAGAGACTGTCCTATAATTGGCGGATTGGGATGCGTGCGAATAAATTCGCACCCAAAGAGTTACCAGATAGTCTCACAAGCGCGATTATGGGAGCATGGACGGTCAGTTATGTTGCATATGTCAACGCATAAGATTTGTGGGTTTCGCATTTATGGTTACTGTGCACTAACAAGAGCTAATTGCTAAAGACGAGTTGACGTTCAGCCTATCCTGAATGCGCCCGCGACGGAGCGCTGCTTCGCATTTCAACTCGGAACTCGAGGCTCGAAACTCGGAACCCGCCTGCTTCAGGCGGTTTTGACACCCCAAACTACCTGTGTTAGACTGAAAGGGAAAAGTGTTTGTCCCGGATCGAGGCGGCGCCGATGAAAGCCATAAAAAGCAAATATCCCGTTGTAGTTAATAAGAACCTGCGCTTCCCGTTTTCAAAGGGAATCATGTCTAAGGGGTTACTCACGATCGGCCTGAAGCCCGCCGAAGCTTACGCCATCGCAGAGGGCATAGAGGCCCGCTTGCTAAAGCGGAAACCGATGCAGATTCAAAAAACGCAGCTCAGACGCATGGTTTGCTTGGCGCTGCGACGCGAGCACGGCGATGATATGGCCGAAAAATATCTCGAGCGCAAGAAGCTCTCGTCGTCCATCCTGGTGAAGGGCAACGGTTCAGGCGTTCCCTTTTCAAAAGGAATCCTTTCGCAATCGCTCGAGGCCTCCGGCATCGAGCCAAACATATCGCATTCGCTGGCCATGTCCATCGAGAGAACGCTGCTTCGCCGCGAAAACCGCGAAGTGACATATGATGAATTGCGCGAATTGACGGTCGGTACTCTGCGCAAAAAGCACGGCTCGATCCACGCAAAGCGCTACCTGCTCTGGCGGCGCTTGAAAAAGCCGCTCCGTCCCCTCATTATTTTGCTTGGAGGCACTGCCGGAACAGGCAAGTCGACGATTGCCGTCGAGCTGGCGCACAGGCTTGGCATCACGCGCGTCATCTCGACTGACTCCGTCAGAGAAGTGATGCGTATCATGTTTTCGCCCGAGCTGATGCCGACTATTCACAAATCCTCGTTCGACGCATGGAAAGCGTATGATCTGCCAAAGGGGGTCCAGGACGACGTCGTCATCGCGGCGTTCATGGAGCAAGCGATGCGCGTCTCGGCGGGCATTTACGCGCTCATGGACCGCGCGCTGAACGAGAAGATAAGTACGATTATAGACGGCGTCCACATTGTCCCCGGTTGCATAAAAAGGGACTATGCCGACAAGGCGCTCGTATGCAAGATGGTGATAACAACTGAAGACGAGGACATTCACCGGGAACGCTTCTATATCCGGGGCCAGCAAGCATCCACTCGCGGCGCCGAGAAATATTTGAGCAATTTCGAGTCGATAAGAAAAATTCAGGATTTTATTGTCGAACAGGCGGCCAGGCATGATGTCCCTGTGTTCGACAACAAAGACTTCGACCAACTGGTAGCAACCATCGTTGACCATCTCACCGATTTCGTCAAGAGCCACGATAAAACACCCATCGGAAGAATCAGATGAAGGCGCTGTTTCTCATAGACGGCGAGCACTATATTCCGGTCAATCGAGACGGCATCGCGGAGGTCGCCAAGAGCCGCGGCTACGAAGCCGTCGCCGCCGCTTTCATCGGCGGAATGGAAAAGATCGGGACCCCCGAAGACCTGAAGGCGCTGGGCCTGCCGATAATCATCGATAATGACACTTTGGCCGGAATAGCTCGCGCAATAGACGA
>CAYVDS010000393.1:0-2166 GCA_964450145.1 uncultured bacterium | reverse complement strand
CTATAACCGCGGATTACACACAACGCACAAAAAGAGGGGTTCTGCAGCGCAATCTTCAATATACTTTAATTTGCTAATTATGCATCACCAGTGGGAAGAACCGCAAGGCTTCTTGTACGACTCAACTTCAAGATCGTAAGTTCCTGTCGCGATTGTTACAACGCAGTCATTACAAGCGAAGGGCTGAAGGCCCGAGCGAAGCTCCGTAAAATGCAAAATTTGCTTCGCAGCTACGCTCCTCGCAAAGATAATTGTTTTTTGTTGCGGTTTCACCGGGTTAAGCGCCTCCATAGCGAGATTAAACGGAGGTTGCTATAGTTTTTTGCTAAAGAATAGCCACACGGTGTTCGCGATAGGGTTTTTGCAATAGGAGCAAGGGTCAGGAAGATGACCAGATGCAAGACTTAATTTGGAATCAATAGAAAGGGAGGACAAGAAATGCGAAGGCGTTTTGCGGTTGTGAGAGTGTTGGTGTTATTTGCGATTTCTTTGTTGCTCTGTGCCACAGCTCGCGCAGAGGAAGCGACTTCCGACCCCGAAGGGTGGGAGTTCTCAGTTATCCCTTATCTCTGGATGGCCGGGCTCGAAGGGGATGTGGCCGTCAAGGGCGCCAGTTCGGAGGTGGACGCCAGTTTCAGCGATATTCTGGATCATCTCGATTTGGCTGTCCAAGTCCATCTTGAAGCGAGAAATGGCAAGTGGG
The DNA here is from genome assembly GCA_964450145.1 of uncultured bacterium. Lineage (GTDB taxonomy): Bacteria > Abyssobacteria > SURF-5 > SURF-5 > SURF-5 > JACRIR01. The sequence goes on along the minus strand of CAYVDS010000393.1, from coordinate 1,463 downwards.
GACTCTTTCTGGATCCGACATATATGAAGCTCTCGGGCGATGAGGACGTGAGCAGCGCACGGGGGGTCTTTGGCGCGGATGTTGAGGTGACCGCTGAAACGTGGCTTGTCGAGTTCGGCGGGTTCTACAGGGTTGGTGAGTGGCCAGTGGGAGATGATGCTACGCGCTCGCTCGTTTTCGATGTGCTCGCCGGCGGCCGGTACTTCTACTTGAACAATGAGATCGAAATAGAAGGGACGGGGCCATTAGGGCTGGATGTTGATGTGGACGAAAGCAAGGATTGGGTTGACCCGATAGTCGGCGGGCGCGTTTTTCTTGATTTAAGTGATAAATTCAAAGTCGGACTCAGGGCGGACGTCGGCGGGTTTGATGTCGGCAATACATCGGATTTCGCATGGAATGTGCTCGCCGCGCTCGGATACGACCTCTCGGAGAATACGACTCTGTGGGCAGGATACCGCCATTTGGAAGTCGATTACGACGACGGCAGCGGCAGCGACCTGTTCGTGTACGACGTTGAAATGAGCGGACCGATTGTGGGCATGGCTATTCGATTCTGAGCGGGGAAAAGAAGGAGGATGAAGAGATGAATATGTGGAAGCTTGTTGTCTTTTCAGGGCTGATGTTGGCGGCGACAACCTTCTCGAGTTGTGGACGCACTATAAAGTCGGAGACGAGGACGACAACATTGGGCCAGGAACTGCAAGACCTGGATACCGCTTACAAGAGCGGAGTAATCACAGAAAAAGAATACGAACGGGAGCGCAAAGAGTTGTTGGAAAGGTACTAGAGACGAAGCTATGCTGCGCATGCTCATGGCGCGGCAGCGGGAAGAAACAAGGAGGACATTAGGATGCCGGACAAACAAATCGAACGGACCGTGTTACCTATTCCCGACCCGCAGTATGTGGGTTTGACAACTTACGACGCGAAAGACCCGGATGCCAAGTTTCCGCCGATCGAACCGTTGCGGCCGCCGGAAGGCGCGCCCAATGTTCTGATCGTCCTGCTGGACGACGTGGGTTTCGGGGCTTCGAGCGCGTTCGGCGGGCCTATCAACACGCCGACTGCCGAGCGACTGGCAAAGAACGGCCTGAAATACAATCGTTTTCACACTACTGCGCTCTGTGCGCCTACACGGCAGGCGCTGCTCACCGGCCGCAACCATCACTCGGTCAATATGGCCGCTGTTACCGAATTCGCGACTTCGGCGCCGGGTTACACTTCGATTCGCCCGAAGAACAAAGCGCCCCTCGCCGAAATCCTCAAGCTTAACGGCTTTTCGACGGCGCAGTTCGGCAAGTGTCACGAAGTTCCCGTGTGGGAGACGAGCCCGATGGGACCGTTTAACCAGTGGCCGACTGGCAGCGGCTTCGAGTACTTCTACGGATTCATCGGCGGCGAGACCAATCAGTGGTTCCCTGCAATCTACGAGAGCACGACGCCGATGGAACCCGCGCCCA
>CAYVDS010000392.1:0-2175 GCA_964450145.1 uncultured bacterium | reverse complement strand
AGAAACTGGTTTCAAGTTTCAGGTTTCAAGTTTCAAACAGAACTCGCGTTTCTTACACAACTAACACCGCGCAGTGGAGTTAGGCGCTCCCAGAGATTGCTTCATTCGGGCCTACGGCCCTTCGCTCGCAATGATAAACTGAATGCTCCTTGAACAGGTTCGGAATTCCCTTCCCTTTTCGCCTTTCCCCGTTTCCCCTTTTCCCCCCTATCCTTTGCAGGTGAGGCCGCCGTCCACCGGCAGCACGACTCCCGTAACGTATTTCGCCTCGTCCGACGCGAGGAACAGCGCCGCGTAAGCCACGTCCCACGCCTCGCCCATATGGTTCATCGGGACGGCCGCGTCGCGCAGGCGTATGAGGTCTTCCTTGGGAACTCTGAGCCGCTCGGAAATTCCCTCGATTGCCATGGGCGTATTAATGAGCCCCGGCATGATGGCGTTCGCCCGGATGCCCTGGTGCGCATACTGCATGGCGATTGAGCGAGTGAACGTGTTCACGCCACCCTTCGAGACGCTGTACGCCAGCATCGGGTACGGCGCGAACCTGATCGCCCCGAGCGATGAGATGTTGACGATCGCGCCGCCGCCCTGTTTCTCCATGTACGGGAGCACGTACTTGCAGGCGAGAAACATGCTTTTGAGGTTGGTGTTGAGCGTCTTGTCCCATTCCGCCTCGGTCAGGTCGACGGGCCCGCCCGTCGAGCCGATGCCGACGTTGTTATGAAGAATATCAATCCGCCCGTACGTCTCGGCGCATTTGTCGGCCATCCGCTTGCAGTCTTCCGAGTGGCTGACATCGGCCTCGAACGCGAACGACTTGCCGGCCTCGGCGTCAATCATCGCCTTTGTTTCCTCGGCCGATTTCAGCCTGCGGTCGACCAGCATCACCGATGCGCCCTCGCGCGCGAACAAGATTGCCGTCGCCCTGCCGTTGCCCATCGTCTCACCCGGTGTCGAACCCGCGCCCACCACAATCGCCACTTTGTTTTTCAGACGTGAGGTCATATTTTCTCTCCTCTTCTCAAACTTTAGGCACTTTAGCACACTTCAGGCACTTCGCACTTTTACTAATTGATGAGTCTTCTTCTGCGGGCGAGGTAATCGACGAGGAGATACTCTCCAAGCCTTTGGGGTGTGGAGAAAAAGGCGCGACCCTTGTTCACCCTCGTCATTTGTTCGACGAAATCCACGAGCTGAGGCCGCTCATCGAGCATAAAGGTATTGATGACAATCCCCTTGCGCGTCAGCCGGGTCACTTCCTTCATGGTCTCGAGGAAAATCTCCGGTGTCGGAGGATAGTCCACGTAAAGGTCGCCGTCCCTGCAGAATGCGGTCGGCTCGCCGTCGGTGATGATGATAATCTGGCGGTTTCTGCCGCGCTGGCGCGACATGATCTCTTCCGCAAGTCTCAGGCCGTCCTGCATGTTCGTGAACGGGTTGCCGAGGGCGAGGTTGACGTACGGCAGGTCTTCCGTCTTGAGTTCGCGAGCATAGGTTGCGAAGCCTACGATGTGAAGCGTGTCGCGGGGAAATCGAGTCCTGATGAGGCTGTCGAGCGCGAGAATGACCCTCTTCGCAGCTTGCAGCTTCTTGTTTTGCGCCATGGTGTAACTGAGATCGAGCATAAGGACGTTGGAGCATTCGGTCGAACGCCTCTCGCCGTAAATCTCGAAGTCGGCCGGGGTTAGACTGATGGGTATCCGGCTCGCGTCGCGCACGAGCGCATTCATGAGCGTTCTGCTCAGGTGGACGTTAAAGGAGTCGCCGAAGTCATACGACTTGGTCGAGGTTATGTCGGGCTGGCCTGTTCCCTTGAGTGTTATCTCGTGCCCGCCGAGGGCGCCCCTGCCGAGGTTTGAGAAAATGTCGGAAAGCGCTTTCTGGCCGATTTGCCGGATTGCGCGCGGACTAAGTCGCAGAGTTTCGCCGCTCTGGAGATAGCCGGCGGCCACGAGTTGGTGGCGCAGTTCTTCGATTGTTTTCAGGCGCGTCACAGCCTCCAGCCCCAGGATTTCCGCCAACAGCGCTTCATCGCCCTCGGAGAGCGCGCCCTTTTTCAGTTTTGCTTCAAGCCGCTCCATTGCGACCACCCGACTGACGAGCCGGGCAGCCTCTTCACGGCTCACCGGAGTGCCCCCCTCGAACCCGTATTGCAGATGCGCCCTTTCCACAGCG
>CAYVDS010000391.1:0-2176 GCA_964450145.1 uncultured bacterium | reverse complement strand
CTCCCCGACGGCACGTTCAAAGCCACACTCCTGCAACAGCAATTCATTTTGAAAAGCGAAGACGAAGTGCGCGACATGGAGCGGCGCGTGGGCAGCCGCGGCTACTACCCGTTTCGCGTCACGCCGGAAAAGTTGGCCGAATTCGAAGCCGACCCGGCCAAAGTGGACACGTTCTTCCACGAGCAGATGCTGAACGTGCTGCAAAGGTGGATGGCCCTGGCCGACGAAAAACTGAACGGCTCAGGCAAACGGTGTTACGTCTGCCCGGGCAACGACGATTCGTCGGAGACCGATGACGTGATCAAAAAGGCAAAGCGAGTCCAGTTGGCCGAAGGCAAAGTAGTGGAACTGGGCGACGGCTTCTCGATGATCAGCACCGGCTGGTCCAACATCACGCCCTGGAAAACATTCCGCGAACTGCCCGAGCCGGAGTTGGCGGCCAAGATTGACGGCATGATCCCCAAAGAGGCCGACATGAGCCGCATGGTGTTCAGTTTCCATTGCCCGCCCTACGGCTCCAACCTCGACGAAGCGCCGCAGATTGACGAGGACTTGAACGTCAAAGACGCCGGCCGTTCGCTCATCCCGGTCGGCAGCACCGCCGTGCGCGACGCCATTCTCAAACATCAACCCCTGCTCTCCCTGCACGGCCACATCCACGAAGGCAAAGGCACGGCGCGGCTGGGCAAGACGCTGTGCATCAACGCCGGGAGTCTTTATGAGCAAGGCGTTCTGCAGGGCGTCGTCGTCGAACTGGACCCGAAGAAGGGGATCAAGAGTTATACGTTGACGACTGGGTGATCGCTGGCGGTCGGTTTCCCGACAAGGTGGGCGAAGGATGAAGCCACATGGGATCGATGACAGACACTCAACATTTCTGTAGGTTTCCTGCTCCTCACGGCCATACCAGATATTTGGGCGTTATCAAGGTAGGCATCCGACAGCGAGAGGCGGTTGGCCGATGCCCCATTGATTGGTTTGCACCAGAGTTGGAGCCCCTGCTGAAGGCGAAGGACACCCACGCCATGCAGGCACGAGTTCTCATCTTGTCGGAGGCTGGTTTACTTCCTTCAGACATCTGGGCGGATGTCAGACATTATCATCCCCCAAATGCGCGAGCGTACTGTGAGTACCACGGCGGAACGAAACAGGGGATATCAGCAGGGGAATGGTGTGTGGTATGTCATAATGTGCGCAAATGGGCATTGGATGTACTGAGACAGCGGAATCGGACACAACATCTTCCACAAGCACGAGAGCGGGATCTCAATTTCGAGGAATGGTCTCAAGCAATCCTAGATCCCTATGCATTCGACAGGAGAGATGCAGTCAACATTCTCAGTCTCTTCTCGGATCAGGAAGTGCGGGATACCCTTTGGAGTCAATTGGACATTGAACTGGAGCAAGGGCATAAGGGAGACTACATTCTGACCACCGTGAAGGCTCTGGCGAAATGTGACCCCGATGGAGTCGCTAGGTTTTCACGAAACGAATTGGCCAATCGAGCAAGCCCCTGGCATGACTGGGCACCGTTCATGCTTCTGATAGTGAGTAAGGAAGAAGGTCTGTCTGCATTTCGAGACATGTTGTTGAGGTCGCAGGATGGATCCGAAATCGATAGATATTTGGTCAGTCTGGTGTCCGATCCGTATTTGCCGCTAATTCAGAATGAAGCTTGGGCCGAACTTTTCGCACACCTCATACTCAGACCCGCAAATTGGAACACAGGCTTTGCACAAGAGGCTATGTTATGGTGGGATGATATTTACGACCTAACTAAGGTTCATTTTCTGAAAGGTGGCCTGAGCCAGCCATTAATAAGCTCTCCTCTCACGCGAGCTTTTTGCAAAGCATTCCGAGACAGAGTCGCTAGCGGAACAGTGCCAAAGGATAGAGATTCTCAGCAACTCATTGAGTACATTCTGAGGGACTGTGAACACGTCTAAACCCCTGCCGCTACCGGGCAGATTAGATTGCCAGACCTGACCTTATTTCAAGGGCGCGAGCAGTTACGGAAAAACATTAGCACCCCCGGAGGAGGTGAAGACCGGAGATAGACACAGACGCCAGACAAAAATGATTCTACGTTCAACAGTAGGGGGAAACGGTAAAAGGAGATTACAATGAGCCAGTCAACATTATTCCTCCGCAAGGCGACAGGCCTGGTGCGCTCGTG
>CAYVDS010000390.1:0-2206 GCA_964450145.1 uncultured bacterium | reverse complement strand
GGTGAAGATCGCGCATGCATGCGGATGCGTGAGTCGCGAAAACCGTCGCGTCCAGGCAGCGGACGGCGACAAACAAAAATGTGGTTGAATTTGTGGCTTCGACCATGATGTCGGCCGGAGCGCGTGTTCAGGTGGAGTCGTTCCGATACGTCACCGCAACAAGCGCCTTTGCGGCAGGGGCAGCGTTTCTGCTGTCGGCGCTGTTTCTGGTGAGTCTTTCGAGGCGATGGCGGCGCGCGGCATTCTCGTTGGGGCTCGCCATCCCCTTCATCTTGCTGCTTGAACTAGTCCTCGGATTTCACGTGGTGAGCTGGCCCGGTTTCAAGAACGGCGAACACGTCATAGCGCTTTTCCCAGTGCAGAACGCGGCGCGCGAAATAATTGTCGGCACACATTATTCTCTCGAAAAGGAGACCCGCGCGCCGGAAGACCAATTTGATGCAATCATTTCGGCGTTCCTTCTGCCCATGAGCCTCGCCATGACGGCGCTCGGATTGTGGCAACTCGTCATGTACCTCGCGAAATTTGAGTCGGAGGACGCGCGAACGATCATGTTTATCATGGGAGCGGTATGCATGATCTATTACGCGCTCTGGTTCGGTAAATCTCTCGAGGGCGTTATGAAACCGGCCGCCCGAGTGGACTCGACTGAGAACGTCGGCTCGGTAGCCGCGTTGATGGCGGTCGCCCGCGACCTATCGAACAGGAACCCCAGACTTCAGAATACTTCGGTTACGATCGCATTCTTCGGCGGGAGCAGAGCGCAGGCGAGCGGAGCGCGGGCGTTTGCGCGAAAACTTTCCAACAAACGACAGCGGGGTTTGCCCACTTCTTTCGTCGGTTTCGAGCAAATCGGCAGGAGCCGCAGGTACTGTTATCTGATGCCCGATAACGTCAGGATGAATGCACTTTACGTGGACCGGCAGCTCATTCGGACGCTTAACCGGGCCGCAGCCGCAGTCACAGATCGTGAGCTCGAACCAATGCCTTCGGGGGTGACCGATTCAGTTGGTTTCGCGACTTATGGTTTTCCCGCAACCACCATTGCGGCGCTGCCGAGAGAGAATACGTCTGAGCTTGAAAAAGAGGATAACGGGGCGCTTCTTGTGGGCGTGGAGTTGATTGAGCAGGCGCTCCTTGAGTTTGACAGCAGACTGACCCGTTGACATACTTTCAGAAAAGCACCCTAATTCGGGGACACCATGCCGCATGGTGTCCCCGAATTAGGGTATGGTGGCCGCGGATTTACGGAACCAGTCGCTGATTCTTGCGGAGAAAGGAAGAAGAACGCCATGAAACGGATTCCCATGATAATGTGTTTTATCATACATGTCGCGCTGTTCGCGACGGGCTGCGAGACAATGGGCGTGAATGTGGGCCAGATAAACCTTATCTCTCCGGAGGAAGAGGTTCAACTGGGTAAGAATGTCGCGACTGAAGTGGAAAAGGAACAGCGCGTTTTGCAGAATCCGGCGCTCACAAGTTATGTGAACGAAATCGGCCGGAGAATTGTGGCGCAGACCGGAAGGACCGACATCCCTTACACGTTCAAGATAATTGACAACGACAAAGAGGTGAACGCGTTCTCGCTGCCTGGCGGTCCGGTGTACGTGAACTCGGCCCTGCTCAAGTACGCCGACAACGAAGCCGAGTTGGCCGCCGTAATCGGACACGAAGTCGCGCACGTGGTTGCCCGACATGCGACGGAGCAGATGACAAAAGCGTTTGGGTTTCAGCTTCTCGCCGAAGTGGCTCTGGGTCAAAACCCGAACGCCGCCGCAAAAATGGGGGCCGACATCGCGGGTTCGCTCGGGATGCTCAAGTTCTCACGCAATGACGAACTCGAGGCCGACCGTTTGGGGCTTCATTATATGTTTAACGCCGGATACAGCCCGAATGCGATGACAACTTTTCTGGAAAAATTGGGCAAGCTCGAGAAGGAGAGGCCGGGCAGTGTGACGACCCTCTTCAGTTCGCATCCAATGTCACAGCAAAGAGTTGATGCCGTGAGAAGCGAGATCGCGCTATTGCCGCCGGGAAGGAAAGTGGACTATTACGCCGAGCGGTATAGAGACGTTGTACGGCGCGAGTTGAGATGAGCTGCGGAATCAGGAATAGAGACACGGTTCCACTGAGAGCACGGCGCAGCAAAGCCGCAACCAAACACCTTCACCACAAAGGCACCAAGTCACCAAGGAAAAGAAGA
>CAYVDS010000389.1:1896-2220 GCA_964450145.1 uncultured bacterium | reverse complement strand
TCCATTTCGGCCCAATTGCGTCCGGTGAGAAGGTAATTGCAAGCTCAGTCGAGGCAGATCGACTCCGGGCCACGCACCGTAAACTGATTGCGGTTGAGAGGGAAAGTGCTGGCGTTGCCTCCGCAGCATTTAGCGCCATAAAGAGAATTGGTTTTCTGACCGTAAGAGCAATCTGCGATTACGCCGATGCGAGGAAGCATGACAATTGGCACGAATACGCGGCACATTCAGCCGCATCCTGCCTTCGGGCGTTCCTCGAAAACCGGCCCGTCGCTCCCTCTGACGGAAAATGGTCCTATACAAGTACGGCCTCTGCTTCGACAC
>CAYVDS010000389.1:0-1886 GCA_964450145.1 uncultured bacterium | reverse complement strand
ATTCCCTTGAAATGCGACGTCGCTTGTTTGGGACTCTCAAGAACGCCGTTGACCTAGAAGAATTCAACAACTTCTGTTTTCTAATTGGCGTGGACGTCGACGAGCTTCCCGGCGATAGGAAGTCGGCCCGGATCAGGAAATTGATCTTGTTGTTTGAACGACGCGGCGAGATAGATGTTTTGGATTCCGCCGTAGCTGAACTAATTCCCGATAACACTGGCTAACTAACGGATGAACGGGAGCGGCGATCAGACCTGGTTGCCAGTGGTTGCCTAAGTCGCCCCCGCCCCGTTATCCTGGTCGTTAGGCGGCTGAAATATAACCGCCGAGCGTAGTAACGGTGCCAAAGGATGAAGGATGCACTTCAGCTACTGCAAAGCCAACGGCGAACGCCCGATTGTCGGCGCAGGCAACAACCATCTCCTCTGGGCGACATCCAGCCGGATTACTGGCTAGCCGAGTACACAACGGAACTCGTCAACCTGCTCAACGTGCTGGCATGGCTTGTTGATCTCGAATCGTCGCAAGCCGAACGCCTCGAAAAGATCTCTTTCGGTCCCGCCATCTCTAGAGACGAACTTCAAGCTGCCGGTGCCCTCGACAAACCGGCGACGCTTATACCCAGACAGGGAGCGAAAGATTCGTCAAATCAGATCAGCTTCCTTGATTGGGAGACATTTTGCGGCCTTCGGCTGAGAAAACGACCACCGTTGAGCTTTTCATTGGTAATTATTTCATGAATGACAACATCATCAATATTTTTCACCGTGGCAACCAGGAGCTGTTTTACTCGGCTTTCATCGCTTGGCTGCTGGATTCGTAGGGATCTCACCGCCTTGGAGATAGTTTCTTGCACGCGTTGTTGCCATGTTGTCGCTTGAAAGATACTTCCATCTTCAGTTCTGGTTACAAGGTGCTACGAGAATTCCGTGACGGAGGCTCCCGCTTCGACATTCTTATAGTTCCGACCGGGAAAGAATCCCTGTCGCCGGGATTAGTAGTAGAGAATAAGGTCAAGAGCTTTGGAAACGTTGTCCAGATGGATAGATATGCAAGCAATGGATATGATGTTGCAGTCTTGTCCCTGCTGTCCGAAACCTTGGATGCCGCGACACGTCAGAATTACTCAATTATAGAATACAAGACTATCCTCAAAATACTCAGCAGTTTTGAATTGGACATCGGTGATGGCTATCATTTTGCAATTAATCAGTTTATCCAATTTCTCGATAGCAATCTAACGATTTTCGATCTATTACGCGAACTTGGATTTGGACAGATTTCAATTGCTGATTTCATCACTTCCTTTTCGGAAGCTACCACTCGCCTTGAGTTCCGAGATAATGACATTCGAACATTAAACTATTTTTACTCTTATTGTTTTGCCCAATATCTTGAGACGAACGAATCCGATTTGGTCTTCGGCTCTCTCGATTACAAGCAATCGGAAGCCGCAAAGAAAAATACCCGTTGGCTATTGGAAAAGAATATGCAAGGTCCACCATACATGGAAGCCCTGATTTATGAACCGTGTAATCCTCAGGATCGCTGGTGCCTGCATGACGTTTTCCAATCGCTGTTTAGGAAAGACCCATTTCAGATAGCTCCCAGAATTGAACTATGGTTAGCGCCGTCCAATCTTGTGGACCCTAACCACGAAGCTGGAGTAATCATGCTGGGTACTTGGAGCGAAGGGCTCAAACGGTACTTGGTTGAAAATGAACCCTACAAAACTGATCTCAAGCGCAGAGGTCCTCGGAATTTCCATTTTGAGCCAATTTTCGTATCCGATTTGCCTTTCAAGAAATTGGCTGTGCGGCTCAGGCTAATGTTGGAGAAGATTTGCAGCAAACGCCCCAGGGATTCTGTAGCAGTGACTCCGAACA
>CAYVDS010000388.1:0-2272 GCA_964450145.1 uncultured bacterium | reverse complement strand
CCCGTGACTATCTGGAGAAAAGCGGATTCCGCGTCGTCACCGCCGCAGACGGTCAGTCCGCGCTGACGATTGCCCGCCGCGACAAGCCCGATCTTGTCATTCTCGACCTCATGCTCCCCACAATTGACGGACGCGAGGTCTGCCGTATCCTGCGCCGCGAAAGCGATATGCCGATCATCATGCTCACAGCCTTATCTGAAGAAATCGATCAGGTCACAGGCCTCGAGATTGGTGCGGATGACTACATAACAAAACCGTTCTCACCGCGGGCGATGGTGGCGCGGGTGCGGGCCCTCCTGCGCAGAACCCGCGGTGAAGTCAAAACGCCGAGCATCATCCGCGCGGGTGGGCTGGAAATCGACAGGGAAAGGTATTCCGTCACCTTCAACGGCATTCCGATCAAATTTACCCCAAATGAATTCAAGCTGCTTTCACTCCTCGCCAGCCGTACAGGTCAAACTTATACCCGCGAACAACTGCTGGATGACCTGCACGGCGCAACCTCCAGCATGGACCGCAGTGTGGACTCACACATTAAAAACATCCGCAAGAAACTTGAGAGCGCCGCGGGCGAACCCATGATCGAGACGGTCTACGGCATCGGCTATCGCATGAACGAACCGAACCTTTAGCTTTCAATATTCAACCGCCCTATGTCTTCCCTTCCTTCAAAACACCGCGCAAGCCGTTTTTTGCCTTTCGCGATTTTCTTCCTCCTCTCCGCCTTCCTTTTCGTCGGAGGCACCGCGGCGATCCTCTATCTCCTCTTTTCAGAATATTCCGGGGTCAGGAACATCTGGATTCTACTTTGCGGCGCCCCCTCAATTTTGGTTGTATTCGTTATCATCACACTCTTCAGTTTATATAACCGCTTCGGCAGACCGCTCGAACAACTCTTCAAGGCCATTAATGCGGTCGAAGATGGCGATCTCTCGGTGCGCGTGCCGGAAAACAAATCCGACATGTTCAACAATTTATTCAAACGCTTCAATAAAATGGTCAGCGAACTGGAACGCGCCGAACAACAGCGCCGCAACCTGACCGCCGACATTGCCCACGAACTCCGAACGCCGCTCCATATTATTCAGGGCAACCTCGAAGGCGTCGTCGATGGTGTCTACGCCCCCTCGCTCGAGCACATCAACAATACGCTGGAAGAGACCAGACTCGTCGCCCGCCTTGTGAACGATTTGCAAGCCCTGTCCCTCGCCGAAACCGGGCAGCTCCCCCTTCATCCCACCCGCTTCCTGCTTGCTGATCTGGTTCAGGACCTCACTTCGAGTTTTTCCGCCCAAGCCGCCTCCCAGGGCATAGACCTGATCCCGGACATCGCCGACTCGAATCAAGAACTATCAGCCGATTATGACAGGCTTAATCAGGTTCTCTCCAATCTCGTTTCCAATGCCCTGCGCCATATGCCCAACGGCGGGACAATTTCCATCCGTGTCAAAGCGCTTGAGGGCGATTCAAAAGACAAAGTACAAATCACCGTCCAAGATACAGGTTCGGGCATCCCTGCTGCAGACCTGCCCTTCATTTTTGATCGCTTCTGGCGAGGCGACAAATCCCGGACCGAAAGAACCCATAGCGGGCTGGGCTTAGCTATCACAAAACAACTCATCCTTGCACAAAACGGGACAATTGAGGTGCAAAGTGAGGTGGGCAAAGGTGCAACGTTCATTATTCAATTGCCTTATGGCGCGATGGAGTGGGCACCCAGCGATTGATACGTGGGGAGTAGCGGATAGTCCGGGAGCATGGGGGTCGCGCTCCCCCCGGAGCGCGTGGATTGTAACTTATACTAACGCCCATTAGTATAACCAGATGTTGGGCGGCAGAATCAGACCACACAGAACAAGAGGTTTATGATGGAAACCTTTCGATTTCGACTTATCGACACTGCGGGTGGCGAGATAAGTATCATTATTGATTCGCGCCCGATCATCCAAGTAGGTGAACTCGTAAAATTACCCGACGGATCAACTGCCTCAGTCGTTGAGATTTACGACGACGAGAACGGCAGGGAAGGAAATGTGGAAGCTACACTCGTTGTAGAAGAGTAGCTTTTACATTTCTTCTTCAGCAAGCCAATTATGCGGCACTATCACTTTTTTGCATAAAGGTTAAATCAGTTCTTATACATCCGTATTCTATCTATTGCCAAGGCTTGCGCCATATATCCCCACGCCTGAAGACCGGGGTTTTTCGGCGCTCTTTGATAATTGTCTGGGGTTAGCAGCCTAACTAAATATTGTTAATTTCGTGCCCCTGT
>CAYVDS010000387.1:0-2274 GCA_964450145.1 uncultured bacterium | reverse complement strand
CCATCAAAAAGGGTCCAGCGGGCACTTTGACAAATTCGATACTGCCCCAGATAGATTTTTCCATAAATTCCTCCTTTCTCTCGCAATTCAGGAAACTAATCTCTCCTCGTTCAGCCAGGGATCTATCCAGCCTTCGGCGGCAAGTTGGCGGTATAACTCGCGCACGGCGGGCTTGTCGCCGGAGGCGTGACAGAGAAAAACTTTGAGGGGGCGGGAAGACATAAGGATGAAAGATGAAGGATGAAAAACGACGCGTCCATTCAGAGACGCGTCGTTCCGGCTATGCTACCTGATAGGCCTGTCCCAACAACAGGAACTCAGCTACATCTTCTCTCGCCAACTTCTGGCGGATTTGCTCGAAGCGGCGCACGGTTTCTTCGGAATACAATCGTTCACCGCATTGCAGACAGACTTCGGCGGTCACTTTCAAGATAGCAGTATTCACACCGCCTCTAAGCAGTTTCTCCACTTCTTTTTCGACCAATTCCCCGCCGCAAACGGGGCATTTATCAAACGGTTTCATTACTTTCTCCTTTTGCGCCAGTTGATCCAGCGATTTGGGTCAGGGCGATAAACGGTAATCAACACAGCCCATTTCGTTTTGCTATTGTATGCCCAAACACTGTGAACCGGTTCACCTTGGAAATTATCTCCGTAAATCAAGCAACTCGGATAGGGCTTGTCTGTTGGATAATCCTCGATCACTTCGCCTTGCAATACGCTAAAGAATATCTCATCGAACGTGAGATAGTCCGCCTGCGTTTCTTCGTCCGCGTGGTCAGTGATGCGTACGCGCTTTTCTTGGATGGCTGAGATGATGTCGCGAATATTCATAGTTGATGAGGACAATTATACCCACTTTTCACAGCCGATTGCCTTCCCCCAGGGAGGGCGCGGACGGGGTGACGGTCCGCGTGGGCGTGGCAGAGGAAGACCTCGAGGAGGTGCATAGGAAAGGATGAAGGATGAAAGGTTTGCGAACCTCATCTAACAATTTGCACAATATGCTCATGCAACCAATCAGTAAAGGTAGTTCGATCTATCTTTCCTGAGGAAACACCAAGCACGATCTCAACTTGTTCATCCATGCTTGCGGAAATCTCGAAACCATTTAACATCAGGAATGTTTCCATCGCGGCGTGACCGGTGCGTTTGTTGCCATCTACAAAAGGGTGGTTTTGGATCAACGAAAATCCAAGAGCAGAAGCCTTTTCAGCCGTTGTAGGATATAACTCTTCATCGTTAAATATCATGCGCGGTTGGGCGACAGCCGACTCCAAAGCGCCGAGATCGAGAATTCCCACCAATCCACCCGATTGTTTCATCACGCGGCTGTAAATCTCCAATACTTCTCCCACCGTCAAATAACGCATCAAGCCAGCCGTTTGTAGAGGTCTGCATTCTTTTTCAGAACCCGCTCGAGCGCCTGCCGAAAATCGCCCAGCGGGCGGGTTAACAGTTCTTCGAGGCTGGCGCGTAGCAATTCCTCGGGCGCAACACGGAAACGCTCGGCAATTTCATTTAGTTTATTCACTCGTTCATCGGGCAATGTAACTGTAAGTGTGGTCATCAATTGCCTGCTTTCTCTGGTATTCAAATTATACCTTGTTATGATGCGCGCCCGCTATGCACTATACAACTGAAAAATCGCAGCAAACCGACAATCCGTCTTACGAATCGCATGTCTCCGCCACCGCCACCCACTCCCCCTTGAACGTCGGATGCGCCACGCCGTCCACCACCACACCCGCTCGCACCAGCCTTTCCACTGTCCTCTTCGCCAGTTCGGGCGGCCAGCCGAAGAGACGAGTAACATCGCGCAACTGCGCCGCACCGACCGAGCGGAAGTATAGCTCCACAAGCTTTTGCCTGGCTTTAGCTTCACCGATGAGACGCGCCTTTTCGGGCAGCTCCGGCATGTGGCGCGCGGTGATGTCGTAACGGTAGGCATATTTCCATGCCCCGACTTCGGCGATCCCCACCGGCATGATCTTGAAATCCTTTTGCAGGTCTTCCAGCGCCCGGTTGAACTCCGACTCCTTCGCATTCATCAGCCGCGCAGATTTTCTTAGCGATATGGTGTCCAGCGCGCCCTTGTCCAGCAGGGCCTCGTAGGCTTGTTTGGCCGCCTGCGTCAGCCGTCCTTCTTCGTAGGCCACCAGGTAATCTTCTTCGAGCGAGCCGTAGTTTTCCGAGAGGGCATAAAAATACGGTGCGATTTCCAGCGAGATGAACGTAGCCTTGCGGCGCAGGATCTTGCCGTAATACCAGATT
>CAYVDS010000386.1:0-2280 GCA_964450145.1 uncultured bacterium | reverse complement strand
CGGGGGAATCGCGCTTGAGCGCCGAGGCAATGAGCCCGAATAAGGGGGAGAGCAGGAGTAAACCCAAGGCTGAGGCTAGGATGTCGAACAGACGCTTTGTCATGGTGCAGAACTATCCATTATGCTTTTTGCACAGGATCATTCGCAGGCGGATGACGACCAACTGCTCGGTCTGCTGAACGAATGTTGATAACCCGCTCACGGTTTAGATCCAACGCCAACACTGTCGCTCTTCCTGCGGCTGTTATGCCCACGATACGAAGACCATCATCCGACCACACGAAGTGTTTCCGCCAGTCATCTTCTCTCGGATTGTATAGAAACACTTCTTCTCCAGAAATTGGATCCAATGCCTCTACCCGGTTAGCCTTCCTGCGATTACATATGGAAACAAGACAAGGCAAGATTGTCGAGATCATCTGTCCCGCCCTTCGAAAGTGGAATCACATGGTCTATCGTGAATGGCACATACTGCCAGCGTTCCGCGGTATGACAATATTCACATAGTCCCCCGGCGCGTTGGCGAACAAAATTGCGAATCGCAGGCCGCAATCTACCCCCTGAAGCCACTATGCACCTCTGTATTTTTCTGACTGAATGAGATTTCGAACCACGCGATTCACAAAACTCAGGTAGTCATCTATTTCCTCATACCGGTCAAGTTCCTTTTCTTCCTCAGTTCTTAGCCGAGAACCGCGCTGCTTGAGAAGCAGTTCTTCGATCCGATCTTGAATCAAACGAGAAGCCTTGAATACAGGCAACCCTTCCTCAAGTTCAATGCGTACCGCTCTTTCCAAAGGAAGGGAAGCGGGCAGACTTTGCAGCTTGGGGAGTGGATATACGATCGTCTCGTTCATCTCTACGCCTTTCTGACCCATCAGGGAATAACATTCCTTGTTCGCCAGTATATCACATCCAAATCCTCAACATCTCTTCAGACAACTACATTCCCCGGAAAACAGCTCTCATGATCGCCAACTCACCATTCACTTCGTAGATGACCCGCCAATCCCCCACACGGGCAGCACCACAGTTAACGTGGAGAAAGGTTTTGAACCGCGAAGGCCGCTAAGACCGCTAAGAAAACCCTAAAAACTTTGCGCTCTTTGCGTGCTTGGCGGTTCGATAAAGGCTTTTTCGGTGGAAAAACCTCGTAAAGTTGCATAGAATCAGCGTTCATCCGCGTTTTTCCGCGTCCCATAAGAATTTGTCCGGTAACAAATCAGGCTAACAGTTCTTGCGTCGCTTCGTTTTCTTCCCGCTCTTCCAGGTATGCCAGAAAATCATTGGCAACTCGCAGCCGGTCGGGAGAAAGCCGGTGTAAGCGATCCTTTGTCGAACTAAGCACTATTGCCCGAGGACTTTACTTCATCAACTACTTCTGCCAACGTATCACACACCAAAGCAACCTCTTCGGGTTTCATATCAGCATAGAATGGCAGGGCTAAGATCGAATTACCCGCCTTCTCACTTTCCGGGAAGTCCCCAGGTTTATAACCATACCTTTCTCGATAGAAAGGTTGCAAATGAATAGGCGTGAAATAGGGTCGAGAAGGAATGCCTCGCTCGGCTAAAAGGGTCATGACAAGATCACGGTTGATTACCTCAGAAAAACGTACGGGATAAACGAACCAACTCATGCGCGTTGTAGTAAGAGCTAAGCGTAGTGGGGAAACCCCTTCGATCTTTCTCAACCGCTTCAAATATTCGTTGGCGACACTCTCTCGCTTGCGTAAAAGATCTTCTAGCCTCTTCATCTGCACCATGCCCACGGCTGCATTTAATTCAGACAACCGATAGTTATACCCTAAACGACTGTGCATCAACCACTCATCAAACTGATCACGTCCTTGATTCCTTAAGCTGCGAAAAAGGTTTGCCCATTCTTCGTCGTTCGTCACCAGCACAGCCCCCTCACCGGCCGTTGCCTGCTTGTTAGGGTAAAAGGCAAACGTACCAGCTTTACCAAGCGCGCCCACGCGTCGCCCTTTATACTCTGCTCCAATGGCTTCACACGCGTCTTCAATCACCACCAAACTGTGACGATGGGCAATCGCGAGGATAGGATCCATATCCGCTGGCTGCCCAAACACATGGACAGGAATAATTGCGCGCGTGCGCGGGGTTATTGCATTTTCGATTTTTCTCGGATCAATATTCAATGTTCCCGGATCAATATCAATAAAAACGGGAGTAGCGCGTTCATAAAGTATGCAGTTCGCAGAAGCGATAAAACTGAATGGCGTGGTAATAACCTCGTCACCTGGACCAACCTCTGCC
>CAYVDS010000385.1:1459-2286 GCA_964450145.1 uncultured bacterium | reverse complement strand
GCGAAGGCGTGACCGCTTCGACAAAACCACTTCCTAAATCACTCCCCCGCGCCTTCCCCTCTCTCGGTTGGGGCGGACCGATGGGTTCAAGCGACCCTCGGACGAGCGCTTCCCCCATGCCCTCTCCGCGGGTTCCTGTTCCGGAGTTACAGGAGTCGAGGAAGACCACAAGATCTCCGGTGGGACCCAGCTTTTCTCTGAGTTGGGTGAGCATTGCATTCAGCTCGTCGTCGCGAATATGTTTCTCTCCTTTGTAACCCGACTCCGGCCTTTTGGGGGCGTCATAGGGCACAAGAGTCTCGTCATAGCCGTCCATCTCATCGAAATTGTCGTCCGTGATCCTATGGCCGTGACCCGAGTAATGAAACACAACGATATCGCCAGGCCTCGCTCGTTCCAACAAATCCCGTTTGAATGCCGAAAGGATTTTCTCCCTATCAACCCTTGATCCGGTCAGTTCACGTATGCCCTCTTTACCAAAGCCCTGGTTCATGAGCGTTGTTCGGATGAACATCAGATCCTTGTCCGAATTCAGATCGTGCCAGCCGCTTTTTTCCGAGTAGTCCGCGATCGCGACGATTAAGGCCAGCTTTTGGGGACTCTGATGACCTCCGCGATTCGGGTTCTCCTGCGCTGACGCAGTACTTCCGGCCAGAAGACCGGACGGCCCATTGCACCCGATCAAACCCGAAAAAAAGAGGAGGACAAGGAATCTTGCTGTCGTAAGGGAAAAGATGTGAGCCATGACTCGTACTACCCAGCATGCTGCGTACACAATCATAACCTTACGATGAGCGCCGAGCATGAGCACAATCCAGAACGGCTGA
>CAYVDS010000385.1:0-1449 GCA_964450145.1 uncultured bacterium | reverse complement strand
ATTCCGGCGCCGCCTTTCTTTGCCTGCTTCAAAACTCGTCTCCGCCAACAGAACGTTCCGGTTATGCTCTGGCAATATGAAACCACTCATACAGTGCTCTGCTGTAATGGGAGCGACTTATTGTATTACTCACACTCGCTGGAAAGTTTACTGGCTTTCCCTTAGCCCCTATATTTAGATGCGATTATTACTTTACCCTCTTCTCGCCTCTTTTCGTTATCGCTTGGCACGCTGGACACACGCACTGCGCTTTCTTTTTTGTCCCGGAGGAAAGCGAATCCACCACAGGAACACAGGCTTCTTCACGATCCAGAATGGACTGGACTTCCTTGTTGAAACGGGACTTTTCCACCCCATACATGGCACCACGCGCTCCTTCAAAACCGCAATTCAGAGCACTCAGTGCCTGGCCGTACCGTAAGGCATCCGAGATCTTTTCTTCATTTACGCGATCAAATGATGCCTCACCACCCGCGAATACGTCAATCCGTTCCGACAGATACTGTGGATGATGCCGGCCGTGCACCAGTCTCCAGCACCAGCGGCATCTTTCAGATTCCGGACACGAAAAGCTGGCACCAGATTCCATTCCCCGCACCTTCCGTTCTTGCGCAAGCGATACCGCAAACCCTCGGCACCCAATGTCTCCACCACTAAGCTGGCCTGAGACTCATAGGCCAGCTTCGGTGAGTTCTTCGCTCGCTCATTCGAGTACTTGAGAACATCGCATAGGGCGATAGCCTTCCTGAATTGC
The DNA here is from genome assembly GCA_964450145.1 of uncultured bacterium. GTDB lineage: Bacteria > Abyssobacteria > SURF-5 > SURF-5 > SURF-5 > JACRIR01. Next base: position 695 of record CAYVDS010000385.1, on the reverse strand, counting down.
GGGTCATCCTTGATGCTTGTCGGCTCTAGGACAACAAGTGTGCCTTGCTCTCTTGCTTTTTCGGCGAGACGAAGCGATGCCGGACAGACTCTGTCGAAGTAGAAGCAAGCTGCGCGCGGTGGCCGCTCGCAGAGAACGCGAATGTCCTGTAGCCGAATGGGGCTATAGCGGGGAAGCCAGTTCCCGCAATTGGGGCATATCCAGTAAAACCTATGCGTAGGATGCCCGTCTCGCGCAACCAGAATCCGCTGTCGTATTATCGGCGTATGGACGGACCTGTCGAAGGATACGTACTGGAAGTCTACTCCGTATTTGGCCATATCTTTGGCAACCGCCTTAGCCGCCGCATCATCACCCAGCCGCGCAACAGGATATGATTTCCAACCCAAGTAGGCCAATATGGTCAGTACGTTTCCACATGATCCTCCGGCCCACATGCGCGGCACGCTATCTTTGTCCCCGTTTGTGACGAGATCGAGGGCGACCAGGCCCGTGCCAAGGCACGCCGGGCGCGTTCGTCTCTTCTTCTTATCAGGCATTGTAACACTCCCCCGCGATCCAAAGGCTGTAGAGCTCGGGGACGCTTGACCCGATGTCCCCGGAAATTCGATACCCGTGGGTCTCTACATGCGATATACCTATCATGAAACCCTTCCGTTTTGCTTCGTAAGCAGCCAGAAGAGCGCCTACTGAAA
>CAYVDS010000384.1:873-2312 GCA_964450145.1 uncultured bacterium | reverse complement strand
TCGCTTGGCACCGGAATAACCGGTATGGCGGCTTTGTTTCCTTGCCGAAAGGGGGAAATCATAAACATGTTGACGGTAACCGAGCTTCAGTGCAATTTAACCTTACCAGCGAGAAGTCCCCCGCCTCCATAGGCGGGGGATGAATCGCCTAGACAAACCGATCTAAAAAAGCTTGCAAAGGAATACAGAAAGAGCTAAAATATAATCAGCAGGAAGTTAAAGAAAGCTGATTATATGATAGAACTAGACACAAATAATCATTCGGTATTCAGATTGACCTATCACCTGGTTCTGGTGGTGAAATATCGCCGAGCAGTGATAACTGAGGCAATAGCAGAGCGCGTCTTTGAGATAGGAAAATACATAGGGAACAAATACCACATCACGTTTTTGGAAAGCAACTACGAAGGAAACCATGTCCATATATTGTTCAAAGCGCATCCGAATACACAGATTTCCAAATATCTCAATGCATTCAAAAGCGCCTCGTCGAGGCTGGTCAAGAAAGAATTCCCCCAGGTGAGAAAGAGGTTGTGGAAAGAGTATTTTTGGTCGCCGAGTTATTGTCTGGTGACAACGGGCGGAGCATCGCTGGAAGTAGTGAAGAAATACATCCAGAGTCAAGGAAAGGATGACGGAAAGTGATTCGAGTGAGCAAGACAAAATTCAGAGCGGGGAAAGCGGCTTTGGATCGTTTGTTCGCTTGCAACCGTATATCTGGGGAGATATGGAACGAATGCCTGACAATCGCCGGCGAACATCACAAGGAAACAGGGAAGTGGATAGATAAAACCGAGCTGCAGAAAGCGGTCAAGAGGAAATACCCACTGCACAGCCAAAGCATTCAAGCGGTAGTGCACAAATACTTGCAGGCGAGAGAAGGAGCAGGTCAGGCACGGGCGAAGGGGTATGGCAGCCGCTACCCGTATAAAAGGAAGGCGAATTTTGTCACCAAATGGGCGAAAGATGGCTTTGAGGTGAGCGAGGACGGCAAGATCGAACTGTCGATGGGAATATGGAACGGAAAACGGCAAAAGCCGATAGTAGTGCGGGTCAAGGATGTCCCGCCGGGGAAGATCAAGGAAATCGAGCTGGTGTGGGACAACGGGCTTTTTCTTGCGATCGCCTATGAAGATGACCCTCAGGAGGAAATAGAAGAGTTGAGAAAGTGCCTGGAACATTGGCAAAGCGAGATAGAACGAAATCCGGAACTCGCTCGGGAAGAAGGAGTGGCCGCACTGATTATCAAGACGCAGGATGCGTTAGAGCGTGCGTGTGCCAGAGCGAAGGAGCGGGAGGAAAGAGAGAAAACTGCGGGACAGACCCGCCCCGACAAAACAGGCGCGATAGATATGGGAGAAATCCATGCGATAGCGGCGGTGGAGGAAACAGGGGATGCGATCATCATTACCGGGCGCGGACTGCGGTCGCTCAAGCGG
>CAYVDS010000384.1:0-863 GCA_964450145.1 uncultured bacterium | reverse complement strand
AAATAAAAAATCCAAAGAGATTGCCAAAAAGCTGGCGCGCGTAAAGAAGGGGTCTCGTCGCTACAGAAAACTCCAACGTGCCAGGAGAAAGATCAGCTCGAAAACCGATGCCCAACAAACGGACCTCTTGCACAAAACCAGTCGGCAGTTTGTCCGTTGGGCCCAGGAAAACCATATCCAAAGAGTGGTGGTGGGGGATGTCGAGGGAGTCGAGCGCAATACCTCGGCGAGAAAGAAAGACAATCCAAAGAAAAAACGCCGCAACCGCAAGACCAGCCAGAAGCTTTCGCAATGGCCTTTTGGCATATTGTTGAGCTATCTGGGCTACAAGTTGGCAGAAGTTGGTATTGAGTTGATCGAGGTTTCCGAAGAATATACAAGTCAGACATGCCCTGTCTGCAACCGGAGAAAGAAAGTATCCGGTAGAGTATACCGCTGCCATTGTGGTTACAGCCAACACCGCGATATTCACGGTGCCCTGAACATACTTGCCAAATACAAATATGGCAAAATATGCAATACGGGAATCGAAGTCGGCAGAGTGAAGTATCTACGGCCCATCGCTTCGGTGGTGGAAAGTAGTAGACGCCCTGAACCGGGCCTGTGGGAGAGTGGCCAAAACCATTCGCCGGCACCACAGATTGTCGGGAGTGCCAAAGGAAGCTAGGCCTCCTTCGTGGAGGAGGTGCTCCTAACGGAGTGCCGCTCGATGCTTGCCCCAAGGCGGCTCCTTGAAGCCCCCGCCTCTATAGGCGGGGGAGGTTCACTGATTATAGGGGTAATCTTTATCGCTCTTCAACTATGGTTTCAGCGAGATGAGACACAAAGGAATGAATCCTTGCAGCGGATTATGGATCAGACTG
>CAYVDS010000383.1:694-2314 GCA_964450145.1 uncultured bacterium | reverse complement strand
ACACTCTTTCCCTACACGATGCTCTTCCGATCTGCCGTCGCACACACGTTTGATATAGCTCGAAACCAGATTTGAGCCCCAGTCTTCGACCTTGCCAAACGCATATGCCTCAGGCAAGATACTAAATACAAGGTTGCGGATATTAGCGTATTCCGTGTGCTTGACGAGTGGTTTACTGTCGTTGTTGTGAAAAGTACCTAGCGTATCCTTTTGGGTACTGCTCAGTCCGCCATACCAAGCCTTCATCGCTTCCTGAATATCCACGTCGAGACTCGATGGCGCGGCAAATGCACGCGCGAACTCGGCTAGAATCTGATTTTGGATACCTGGCAGAATTGCCTCGGCTGCATCCTTGAATCCTTTCAGTCGAGATGCGATCTCAGTGAGCTTGTCCTGGGTGAGCACCTCGCCAGTGCTGTATCCGAGCCGCTCAAACAGGTCGTGCTTGATAAAGTGGAATGGGTCTTTCGTCCTGGACTGGCTGACAAGTTCTGCAAAGGATCTGTCCTCTCCGGTGTAAAGACCCAGCGACCGCGCAATACTCGGGAGACCGCTCCACCAACTACTGACTGCCTGAAATGCTTCGCCGACAGTATACGTTTTCCCTGCGGGCGCTTGCTGATTGCCAAAGGTCTGCGCGACGGTTGCAAAGTACGCTCGGTCTCCGGAGCTGATCGGTTCGAAAAGGACGATGGCGGACGGCGCTTGCCCTTGGATTAAAACCAGCATGTTATCCGTACTGGCAAACTGAACATCGGTAAGATTATTTGGCTCGTGTTTAAAGCGCAGGCTATCGCCGTAGTAGCGGCGAGCGAGCAGGAGCATTAGCGTAACCGCAATTTCGCCTTGACCGTATTCTTCAAAATACGGCTTGACGAACGGTAAGAAAGGAACCTGCCCCTTGCCTTCCAAAGCGCGGAGGTCTTCCAAGAGCTTGGTGCAAGCTGGCAAAGCGGCGCGGAATTTCTCTACATCCTTTTCAGCTTCTAGATAGCGGACGTCCCCATCGGTGCTTGTGACGCGTAGCGCCTGGTGATCTACAAAGCAAGTCCGCAAATATTTCTTCCCACCTCGATTGTCTGGCCAGCTCCAATTCACGCTGATCGGTCTGGTAACATCACCAAGAATATCACCTGCTTCCTTGAATACAGCGCGCACTGCGCCGGTAAGATTTATGTGGGTCTTGTTGAACTCGACATGTCCAAACGTATTGTGTTTGGCGTCATAGATTTGTTGCATCATTTGGTTAGCGACATCGTGGCGTTTATTCGCCTGCGCCGGAATCTCTGTGCCATGCAGACCGAACCAGTACACCTTGGAGTTCGAAAAGTAGGCCGCTTTAGCATCGCCGAGGATCTTGCTTGCGTCCTCACGGATTTTCTTTTCTTCTGTTTTTTCGTAGGGGCCAAAATCCTTTGCCTGTTCCTTAAACCAGTCGCTATTCAGAGCGTTTAATGTGAGAACGGCATCGTAAACACTAATCCGGGTTTGGGGAACAGCGGCAACCACCCGAATTTGATCGTTGCGGGCAACAGCTGCTTTGGCAGCATCTAAATCATTGTCGTTTTCACAAAACACGTACACGGCGGTGCCTTCGTAAGAGTTGGTCGCACCCGTGAT
>CAYVDS010000383.1:0-684 GCA_964450145.1 uncultured bacterium | reverse complement strand
GAGTCGCTTGTCTTCGCTGTATTGGCCGGGATAGTCTTGCGACTCATGATACGCTTCGTCGCCGCGCAACGGACTCTGCTCTAAGAAACTCGCGAGCAAGTTGGTCGGGCGGTTGTCAGGATTGGCTTTGAACTGTTCCACCAAACGCTGAACATCTTTCCGGTCGCCCCGCATGAGTTCGTAGACACCGTGGTTGTCATAGAGGATCCCGCTGTCGCATAATAGCTTCAGCCGTTCCCCGACTTGGGTCTTTTGTTCGGGAGAAACCGCATCAAGCCCAAATTCGATGTTTTGAGCCGTGTTGGCAATCGGAGCATCCTGGGTAGTGGCGATCTCATTCACCAACATAACCTTGATGATCCGCAGCATTAGTTCGTCTGCTTCCTCAAACAACTGCTGCTCTGACTTGCGCGCCAGGTAAGCATTCAACTCGCGGAGCGTTGCCTCGTAATTTACAACCGCGCTCTTGACGCGGTCAACGAGCCGGCTATTGGTCGGTTTCAAGCTATCTTTAAAATAATCCACCAGCAGCTCAGCAGTGTACAGCGCCAGTTTGTTTTGTTCCACAATCTCGTGGTTTTCAAGAAACCACGGGTAGGAGTTGGGTTGAACATTCTTCCAACCTTGTTCACCGGTCTCGAATTCTGGAGAAAAGAATTTGAATACTAGCAAGCTGATAGATAT
>CAYVDS010000382.1:0-2320 GCA_964450145.1 uncultured bacterium | reverse complement strand
CACTCCGGTTTACTGATTAGTTGAAAAGAAGAGCCGTGCGAATAAATTCGCACCTGCAGGCGCAAAAAAGGAAGTGCAAGACATGCGAATAAATTCGCGCCTGCTCCAGACCATACGCGGAGGAGAGCAACTGTGCGAACATACTATAGGGGCGGTTGAGGAGAAGGCAACGAAGGATTATAATGTAAACTGGCGGATTTCGTGAGTCACGAGAATCAAGTGACATGAAAGAGGAGGACACATGGACGAGATGCTCAGACAAGTCGCGATGAATGTGATTGGCATGACGGAGGAGGATGTGGCAAAGATTTCTCCCGGCATGGAGGAAGGCTTTAAGAACGTCATGGCAAACTCCGGCCGTTACAGGATGGTGGCCGAAGTCGTCAGCTCCAAGTATTGCATGGCGGGCCTTCAGCCTGGACAGAAATATATAGTGGACACCGGAGGAATACTAAGCGCGGCGGAAAGCACGGCCCCCATGTGCATGAGCGCAATTGCGCCATTGGCCGACAAGGTACACGCATTCTTCGACCGCATGGCCATCAATGCGGGCGTCCTGTCGCCGATCTCGGGTTTTTGCTGCAGTGACCCGGGCATCAACCTCGGCGGGCTTGGCCACGTCGAGTTTGTGGTAAGGGTCGAGGAAGTTGTCTAGGAAACCAAGTTCCGAGTCTCGAGTTTCGAGTACCGAGTCAACCGTCACAACGGGTTATTTGTTGCCGCATTCCCCGAATGGCAACCACTGTTCCCCCCTTTGCCAAAGGGGGGGCAGAGAGAGTGTAATATAATTGGCAAATCGGCTTGGATATTCTGTGGGTGCGAATTTATTCGCACGTTTTCCATGCCAGTTTCGACACAACTGGCCGAATGAATTCGGCCGCACATAATTACGGGACAGTCTCCATCCGGAGGGGATTCTTCCGCTTTGCGGCTCACATATGTCTCTTTCAAGGTCAACTCCCACCAACCTGTTTTTACTGTTTCGCTTCGGCCGGAACCACGAGCAGTTCGCGCAGGTCACGCCCACGGATGATGGCGAGTGTCAAAGACTCGCCAATGGGCCACTCGGCCAGAAACCGGTGAATGTCGTCCACACTGGTCACGGCCTGCCCATTGATTTGCACAATGAGGTCACCCTCTCGCACACCTGCTTGGGCAGCCGGTCCCTCCTTGTTAACCGACACAACTTCGACGACATGCTCGTTTGCCAAATGATGGAAACGAGCTAACCGGCGATCGAGCGGGCGCTGCTGGCCCGCGATGCCCAGAAATCCGCGCCTCACTCGCCCATGAGTTAAGATTTGCGAAACCACCCATTTCGCGGTGTCCGACGGAATGGAAAAACCAATTCCCTGCGCCATCACGATTATTGCCGTATTGACGCCAACGACCCTGCCTCTTGAATCAACGAGCGGGCCTCCCGAGTTTCCCGGGTTAAGAGGCGCAGTGTGCTGGATTATATTCTCGATGAGTCGTCCCTCGCGGCTGCGCAGCGCCCGGCCCAGCGCGCTCACGACGCCGGTTGAGACGGTTGACTGAAAGCCGAACGGGTTGCCGATTGCGATGATAAGCTGGCCCGCGCGGAGAAGCGACGAATCCCCCAGCGTCGCATACGGGAGAAGCGACGAGTTGGCGCGCATGACCGCCAGGTCAGTGGCAGGGTCTGTGCCGACGGGTTCGGCGGCAAGACTTGTCCCGTCCGAAAACGTCGCCGTCAGATGCTTCGCCCCATGAATGACGTGGTCATTTGTGAGAATGTATCCGTCCGGCGTAATTACCGTGCCCGAGCCAGCCCCGCCTTCGCTGTCGCGAGAGTCAGTCCCCCGAGAAATACTTACAACCGCCCTCCCAATCGCCTCCACGACCGTCACAACGGCGCGCGAATAGGCGTCGAGAAGCTCGACGTCGGACGCGCCAGCCGCGCCGACTTCGCACCGTGAGCTCTCGGTTTCGCCATCGCCTTCCCCGCTAATGAGCCTCAGAGTGTCTTGAACATTCGCATCCATCTCCAACTCCAACCTCCGGTTACGGGTCAACTTTTTTGATGACTATTGTTAGGGCGCAGCGTGCTGCGCCCCTGCAAACACATGCCTCCGTGCCCTCAGTTCAAAGTGAAGGCACACGCGTTCTTCACAACGATATACTACCTTTTAAAGTATCCTTCCGGAGAAGACGCAGCGCTAGTGCCATAGTTATCCCTTTCGATTCATGCTCCACTGGACAACGGCGCCGTCGTTTCGTAGAATTATTCAATCAGAAACAGACACTCGAAACCAGAAACCGTTTCTTAGATGATGTCACAGGAACGCACCGTCAAAGG
>CAYVDS010000381.1:0-2335 GCA_964450145.1 uncultured bacterium | reverse complement strand
CGCGATCAGGCTCAGAACCTGGTGACGGATGCGAACAACATCTTCTTCAACCTGACTCCGTTTGGCGTGTATATGGTTGATTTCGTGGAGGATGGCGCCGGCGGGACGATGGATGATATTGCCAACCGCTATATTTCCTCGCATACCTCCGCACTCCCGGACGGGATTATCATCTTCTCCTTCGGCGACAATGGGCAGGCCAGGTTATATGGCGGGTATGCCTTCACCCTTCCCGGTCCGGCCGGTTTCCGTAATCTGTTCAACTCGCCTGTTGTTGGCAATACCAACCTTTATATAGGCATCGTCCACTACAGCCATAAATTTGCCGCCTGCGGATATGGTGATTCGGATACCGTTCAAAGCACGGTCTCCATCAACGGGGAATGCCGCAACCAGCCGGGGACTGCCTGTGTGGAACATAATGGCTATTCCATGTGCTCCAGTGCTGTGGACGACCTGTATGCTTCCACGCCGACGTATTTCGCAGCCAGCACCATCATCCATGAGATCCTGCATTCCTTCTCGCCGGGCGGGAACACCGATCATTACGGCACACCGGAGTGCAATGCCCGCATGGGCTGGCCGGAAGGTTACTTCGATCCCATCGAGGCGGATGTATATAACAATATGTGTCCGTTCGTTTACGATAACTTTACGAGTTCATATCAGCCGTAGAAACGGTTCCTCTAATGTTGGAAAACGACTTCCGAGACCTTTCAGCCTCGGAAGTCGTTCTCCAATTTTCATGCCGTGTGCTGCTTGGATGTATCGCGCCCAACGGCGCGGTTCAGACGCGGTGCGGAGCAGTGTTGGCTGGAACCACGTGTCGGGCGGCAATGCCTTTCAATCATATGACGAATTACTTTCTGCAAGTGACTTGATTGTTTTTAGTTGCTTCCGCATCATGATCAGATCCCCCCATGCCAGTACGAATCTGCGAAGTCTCTCCATCCAATTCCGAGCCGCAACATTTACTTTTACGATAAGACGACAGGCTGCGGGACCTCTATATTGCACTGCATATGTGAGCGACATCAAGCCAAATATCGTTTCCAGTTTAGGATGGATGACACTGGTAATTTGGCGGCCTTCTTCGAACTCTACGATTTGGCCTATCAGGAAGTTTTGGCCTTTCTCTAATTGCTCCACTCCCGGAGTAAGTTGGCGGGGGCTTTGACGTCCCCAGTTGTCTATCCAGTCGTAGCTGTAGGGTGCAAGTTTAAGTTGGCAGACCCAACGAAAGACTATATTTGCCGATGCAAAAACATCAATCGCCCGTATCATGCTGCGATATTCGGATGTCATATAGTGATCGCATGGAAATATTTCTTTTTCCTCGTCTCTCGTAGCGTTCCAGTTCCACGCCTGGTTCCAGATGTTCATTTTCCTCCTCCAGTTTTCCACAGTTGCTGCCCGACGGTTTTGGCTCAACGGCGGGCGGAGGCCAAATCCGCTGCTTGCAGGGTTGGGCCGCGCAAAAATCTACCTGGCTGCAAAACAGCCATATTCGTTTTATATCGCCTTGTTGCTCAAATGACGAATTGCATCGGCCATCGTCTGGTTGATGTCGAAGTGGTGTTCCAAGAATCTCAGGATCGCCAGCGCCGACTCGCAACTATGTTCATACCCTTGAACAAAGTGCGGTAACTCGCGCGCAATCCGCGGATAACGTTGTTCAAATCGCCGCTCATTGGCAAATACATCTTTCCGCACTGCCTTTTCACTCTCGATGAATTGCGCCAACTCCAAAACCCGGTCTACGGCATAGTGCTGAATGAAACGCTCGGCAGAAAGCTTTTCCCCGCGCCAAAACCGGCCTAAACCAACATACAAGTTGGTCAAGGCTTCGCCCACCAATCTCTCTACATCCGGTGGCTGAATTGGGGCACTGACCACCGACGGCATACAAATCATCTCATCAATTTCAGGTCGTTTCCAGATGATCCGTCCCTTTCCAAAGGGGACAGTGCGTAATTCAGGTTGTTCGAAGACGCCGAATTCGCAAAAAATACCATCCTGATACAGTACCTTGTGACCGTCTGGTGTATTACGAAAGTGATAAACAATGGGGCACAGCGAACTCAGCCAATCCAAATTGTCGATGTACCGAGCCTTGTAACCGTTTTCCGCGATGGCAAAGAAGTCTAAATCCGAATAGGAGTCGAGCCGTTCGGTTTCAACACCGACGGACCCCAAACCGATCAAGGCCAGGGCATGTCCCGATCTTTCCAGGGAGTGCCCTATATTATCGAGCCGGTTGAGTAGATCCTGAGTGGTAGGCATGTAGAGATGACAGAAAATTATCCGTATTGTCGGAGCCAGGTGGCCGCCGAAT
>CAYVDS010000380.1:0-2349 GCA_964450145.1 uncultured bacterium | reverse complement strand
AGATGATACACCATCCGGTACCCTTCGGAGGCGCCTTTATATGATTATCAAATCTGAAAGAAACATGTCCAAGCAGCATGGCGGAAAAATCCCCCCCGCCCCCCTTTATCAAAGGGGGGAAAGAGGCTGACATCTTGAGCAAAGAGGGTGGCATCTTCTTGAGGAAAGAGGGTGGCATCGCGAGCGTTGACTGGAAGGAGGGAGGGCGACATGGAAGAGCGAAGCTGGCACAAGGCATATCCTCCGAAAGTTCCTCCGAGCATGGATTATGAAAAACTGACGCTCCCCGATGCCCTGGCCCGGACGGCCGGCAAGTATCCCGACAATGCAGCATTGATCCTGATGGGGAAAAGAATCACGTACCGCCAGCTTGATGACCATGTGAACCGGTTTGCAGCAGCACTTTCAGCACTGGGCGTTCAGCAAGGGGACAAGGTCGCTCTCGTCCTGCCGAACATCCCGCAGATCGTGATTGCCACATACGCGATCTGGAGGTTGGGAGCAGTTGTTGTAATGAACAACCCGCTCTATACCGAGCGCGAACTCGAGCATCAATTGAAGGATTCGGAATCGAAAATGGCGATTTCGCTGGATCTCGTCGTCCCCCGGATTCTCTCCCTGAAATCAAGAACGGGTGTCAAGGAAGTTATTTCGTGCCATATCCGGGATTTCTTGCCGTTCCCGTTGAGACAGCTGTTCCCTTTCTTAAAGAAACCGTTGCACAGGAAGACCGAACCTTCGGAAGGGGTTCGCGACTTCCTGGCTGTCTTGCAATCCGGCGACTCTGTCTCGCCGAAAACAAAAGTCGCGTTCGACGACCTGGCCGCGCTTCTTTATACAGGGGGAACCACGGGCGTGTCGAAGGGAGTCATGCTCACCCATGCCAATATCAGCGTCAACGTGCAACAGATAACACGTTGGCTTTGGAATGCTGCTGATGGAAAAGAGACAGTCCTGGGCGTCCTGCCGTTCTTCCACTCCGCCGGTTTCACCGCAGGGATGAATCATTGTATCTACCGGGGGTTCACACATGTGCTCATGCCCAAACCCGACACAGACCTGCTGGTGAAGTATATCTCGAAATATCACCCTGCTATTTTCGGCTGTGTGCCGACATTGTACGTGGGGCTGTTGAACCATCCTAAACTGCCTCCTAAGTCAGACCTGACCTTTATCAAAGGCTGCTTATCGGGCGCGGCTCCGTTGGCGTTGGAGACAATTCGGGAGTGGGATAAACGGGTCGGCGCTCAGATATGCGAGGTCTATGGCATGACGGAGATGTCGCCGGTCAGCCACGCAAATCCCTGGGCAGGGAAAATCAAGGCAGGCAGTGTGGGCATGCCCGTCTGTGACACGGACTGCAAGATTGTGGATGTGGACACCGGGGAGAAGGAGATGCCTGTAGGCGAGTCCGGAGAAATCCTGGTGAAAGGCCCCCAGCAAATGAAGGGCTACTTCAAACGCCCGGACGAGACCGCCGTCTCTCTGAGAGACGGATGGTTTTCCACGGGAGACATCGGTTACATGGACGAGGACGGATACCTCTATATAGTCGACCGGAAGAAGGACATGATCATTGCCGGCGGATTCAATATCTATCCCCGCGAAATTGACGAGATTCTCTACGAACATCCCAAGATTCAGGATGCGTGCGCCATCGGACTTCCCGACCCGTATCGTGGCGAAACGGTCAAAGCATACGTTGTGGTCAAGCGTGGAGAATCACTGACCGAAGAGGAAGTGATTGCATATTGCCGCACAAAGCTCACGGCTTACAAGGTTCCGAAGATGATCGAGTTCATTGACGATTTGCCGAAGAGCGCGATTGGAAAAGTCATGCGTCGCCAACTCCGCGACAGGGAACTTGCCCGCGCGAAGAAATAACTTGAGCTCTGGCGCGGCGAAGCAGCAACCAACCAAAGAAGAAGAAACACCGGATCCACAGATTCCGCAGATTTCGCGGATTTGGTAAGAAGAAAAAAAAGATAATCCTAGACCACGAATTACACGAATTACACGAATGAGCAACCTCCTTTTTATCATTCCCACACGCATACCGGGCTTGATGGATGTGACATTTGCCCCCACCTGGTCAACAATTCCAGCGACTTCCCTGCCGGGAACAAATGGCAGAGAAGACGGCAATGCGGGATAGTCGCCTTTTCGCATCAAAATGTCGGCAAAGATGACGCCGGAGGCCCTCGGGCTTCTATCAAATCTCCATTGTCTCGAGCTTCTTCTTCAAAAGCTGGAGGAACTTTGCCGCGGGCGCGCCGTCGACGAGCCTGTGGTCAAAGGAAAGCGACAGCTTCATAACGGGAGCTATCTCGATCTTGTCGTCTTTGACCA
>CAYVDS010000379.1:0-2376 GCA_964450145.1 uncultured bacterium | reverse complement strand
TTGCGACCGGAACTTCTGTGCAAACTTGACAGGGGGGCCTTTAATGGGTGACCCTACCTGTTCCATATTTTCTTCTTAAGGGGATTTATTGCACAGATGGGTGTTTTGCGTCACTTGCGTCACAGCCTTTCCCACCAAAGACTTACAAAAGAAAACGCCCTTTTCGTAGCTTGCAGTCCAAACTTTTCGGGTCGAAACACGAAAAAATGCGTCACACGCGTCACCCACGTCACCAAACCTCGCAAGTCTGCTGTCCATACTCCTACTCCAGAAATCTTTGTCATCATTCATCATTCATCACTCATCATTCCTTCTCCCTTCACTCTTCACACTTCTCCCTTCTTCCTTCCGCATGCGTTACTACGCGTCACAACGCGCGTCACAACGCGTCACGGAAGCAATGAGGATGGCAAAGTTCTTCCTTTGTGACCGGGTGGTTGGAGGCTCTTTATTCAACAAAGTCGGCCACCCAAACCACCGGTATGATATAATCTTTTCACCGCAAAAGGTCGCAGGCCGCCCAAGTGCTCTGTGGCTAAACGGATTTTGGCTGCGGTTACTCTGCGGCCCTCCGCGGCCCCTGCGGTTTAGTTCTTTTGGAGGAGGTTTCTCAATTCGTGAGAATCCGTGAGAATCCGCGGATAATAGAAGTTCTTCTCCGTGGGCTCCGCGCGGTTCCATGTTTCTTCTTTTTCTTGGTGACTTCGTGCTTTTGTGGTGATTATTTTGATTTTTCGAGAAAACTGGAGGGTAGTCGCATGCGCAAGACAAAACTCAAGCTTGGCTTCGCTCCGACTCGTAGAAAAGTCTTCAGCAAAGAAATAGCCGGCCGATTCCGAAAGCTGATCCTGAAGAAAATAAAAAGCTTCGGGGTCGAGGTCGTCGACATCGATTGGCTCAATGAGGAAGGCCTCCTCTACGACATCAGTCAGGCCCACGAAGTCTTCAAGAAGTTTCGGCACGAATTCGTCGACGCCGTCTTCGTGCCCCACTGCAACTTCGGCACTGAGGACGCAGTCGCGAAACTGGGCAAAGAGCTTGGGCTGCCTCTGCTTCTGTGGGGGCCGCGCGACGACGAGCCCGAACCGAGCGGCCTGCGCCAGCGCGACACTCAATGCGGCTTGTTCGCCACCAGCAAAGTGCTGCGCCGCATGGGAGTGCCCTTCACCTACATCGTCAATTCGTGGGTTGACGACCCGGTCTTCGAACGAGGATTCAAGAACTTTGTCGCCGCCGCGTCCGCCGCGAACGCATTCAAGAACATGCGCGTGGGACAGGTTGCGCCTCGACCCGGCGCGTTCTGGACGATGATGGTCAACGAGGGCGAACTGCTCGAAAGGTTCGGCCTCGAAGTCGTTCCGGTGACGCTCTCAGAGATTGTGAAGCGAATTGAAGAAAAGGTATCGACCGATAAAAAGACCGTTCTCAGGCACGTGAGGAAAATCAGAAACGCTATCGACACAACTGGTTGCAGCGAAGAGTCGTTGCAACGGATGCTCGGCCTCAAGCTCGTGCTGAAGGAATGGGCCGAGGCCGAGGGCCTGGGCGCAATCGCGCTGCAATGCTGGACCGCCATGCAGCAGGTCCTAGGAATCGTTCCTTGCTTCATTAATGGCCTGCTTACCGGCGAAGGTCTGCCGGTCACGTGCGAAACCGATATTCACGGCGCCGCCACCGCGATTCTCCTCCAGGCGGTTGCGCTGAACGAACACCCTATCTTCTTCGCCGACCTCACGATTCGGCACCCGCAGAACGACAATGCCGAACTCCTCTGGCACTGCGGCAACTTCCCGCTCGCGCTGAGGGACGAGGAGAGCCCCACACTCGCCTGCGGACCGCACTTCGGAATGGAAGGCAACATGGCCGGCGCAGGCGAATTTCGCATCAAAGAAGGTCCCGTCACCCTCGCGAGGATGGACGGCGACCACGGCGAATATTCGCTCCTTATCGGAGAGGGGAAGGCGGCCATCGGCCCGCTCAGCCGCGGGACATATGTATGGGCCGAGTTCAACGACTGGCCGCTCTGGGAAGAGCGTATCATCCGGGGGCCCTACGTCCACCATGTCGCAGGCATTCACGGCAATTTTGCTCCCGCTCTCTACGAGGCGTGCCGTTACATTCCGGGCTTGAAACCCGACCCCGTCGAGCCTTCGGAATCCGAGATTCAGAAATGGCTCAGAGGACAATAAGAAGGCGAAAGGGAACCACCCGAAGCGGGCGGAGTTTCGAGACTGTCCTGTAATTGGCGAATGGGGATGAAATCCTGTGGGTGCGAATTCATTCGCACAGTATTTTCAGGCTGTTTCCATGGCACCCGTGCGAATAAATTCGCACGCACACAGTTACTAGTGTAGTGTCTCTAACGCTTCTTTACAT
>CAYVDS010000378.1:0-2388 GCA_964450145.1 uncultured bacterium | reverse complement strand
CTCGCCATCGTCACCGCGAAGAGTGCACTTGAAAGTTGCCCGTCTCCTACCAACGTCCGCATCGACGACGAAGCTATCCAGATATGCCGCCCCGACATGTTCGAGCCACACAGACTGCCAGATGCCAGACACCTTCGTGTAGTGAATGAGGAACGGCCTCCCGATCATCGTCTGCTTGCCGCGAGGGATCCTTGGGTCGTCGGGGTCCTCGACGCGAACCACAAGCAAGTTGTCCCTGTCGAGCCGGCCGAATAGGTCGAACGCGAACGGTGTGTAGCCGCCTTCATGCGTTCCCAGCTCCTTCCCGTTCAGCCACACTCTCGTCTCGTAGTCCACGGCACCGAAATGAAGAAGATACCGGCGCAATGGATCATCGACCGCGAACCGGCGAGCATACCACATGACCATCGCTTTCTTCAGCGATCTGATGCCTGATTCTTCGGATTCCACACAGAAGGGGACATTGATCCGGCTCTCGAACTCGCCGCTTTCGAACCACTTCTTGCGGATGCCGCGGTTGAGGGGGTCGAACCGGAACGCCCACGTGCCGTCGAGCGAGGATACGGGAGCCGGTTGACGTGAAGCGTCAGGCGAACCGTACCACAGCGAGAAGAGCGATGTCCAGTTGCGTCGGGCGAGGTCGGGGCGCGGGAATTCGGAGAGGGATTCGAGGTCATGCATGGAATCACACAAGCCTATCCGGCACATTGTCCGGCGCATGTGCATCGCCCCATGCCAGCCCCAGCATCTTCAACCTTCTCGCGACGTGCGGATACAATATTAGCTCCTCGATCTCAAGTTCTTTCGCAAGGCTAGCGTCAATCGCCCCCAGCCGGGCCTCAAGTTTTCTCCGGTTCCCGGGCGGCGAGAACGAGGCCATGACCGCCGGATGGCACCGTGCCCCCGCGCCGATGAGATTCCTCAATGCTTGAAGCTTCAATTTGAACCCGTCCGGGACCGCGCCGGTGAGTCCGGAAAACTCGTCCTCGTTCGTGCCCTTCAACGAAACCCTGACACGAAGGTTACGGAACTTCGCCAGTTCTTCAGCGTAGCTCGGCTCGGCCCCTATCAGTATCCCATTGGTTTCGAGAATAAAAGTGCACTCGGTCGTATCGACCAGTTTCAGGAGTGCCAGAAGGTGCTCTCTGCCTATTGTGGGCTCCTGACCGCTCAATCTCATCTGCCTATAGCCGCGTTTGTTTGCGATCGACATCAGGATTCTGAACGCATGCTCCGGCGAATAGTAGTCGCCAACTTTCTCCGGATGCGCGCGGATGTCGTCGCCCGCCCAGCAGAAGTGGCACAAAAGATTGCAGCAGCACACATCGCCGGTCACGATGCCGCCGTACCATTTCGCGGGACGGAAACGGTAGTAGCGGCGGAGGTTGCCACGGGATGCAATTCCCTCAAGCTGTCTTGTGCGTTCAAGTGGGTCGAACAATAACTCCCACCGGCTGGTGTTCGCTCGCGTACTCGCGAACATAGCGCCCAGGCGGAGAGAAGACACTTCGGTGCTTGAGTGTATCGGTGTCGTTGGTCCTGTAGGCGTCAACATCTTCTTGAGGGAGTTAAGGGGGATATGGGAGAAGGCTAGACCAAAGCCAGCTAGGATGGCCATCAAGGCCGCTCAGCGAATAGGCTTGGAAGAGGTAGAGATCCATGAATCAGCCCTCATGCGACTAAACTTGGAATACTGCAAGAAACGCAAATGTGAGGAGTGCCCTGTCCAAAAACATTGCAAAGAAAGGAATAGCCGCAGAACTCGGCCGAGCTAGCTCGCTCGCCGGGGCGTCCGCTCGCTTGCGCTCGCTATAGAGTCCACGACCTCTCACGCTCCTACGCTCCCACGCCCCGCATCCCTCGCCCCCCGTCTCCCGCGTGCGCGCGGGAACCCTCACCCCACGAACTGCGCTTCGCGCCATTGTAAAATGCAAATTGTAAATATCAAATTGTAAATTGATACGGGAGTTGGTTTTTCCATCATTTTGCATTTTTCAATTTCCAATCTTCATTTTACAATTCGACATTCGCAGAATATCGCCCAACTGCCTGCAGCCGCCTGCCTACCGTCCCGTCATCCTTCATCCTTCATCCTTCGCCTTCGTCACTCCCGTCTGCCCCTGGTAGCTCCCGCTTCGCTTCGCGTACAGCTTCTCCGGCTCCTTCGCAAGCCTCATGAACACGAGCTGGCAGAACCGAGAGCCGACCTTGATCTCAAGCTCCTTTGACGATCCATTGAAGCATCCGATCGTAAGGTTGCCCTCGAACCCCGCGTCGACCACTCCAAAGCTCGCCTGGACCCCCTTGCGCGCCCATGACGAGCGCAGCCACAGATTGCCTATGAGGGTCGAAGGCATCCGAACCCGTTCGAGCGTCCCGACCAGGAAG
>CAYVDS010000377.1:0-2398 GCA_964450145.1 uncultured bacterium | reverse complement strand
ATCACTATAAACACTACACGTAGTGGTAAGTGGAGTCAATCGGATAAGCACAAACGATGAAAACCAAGTAGAATATACGAAAACAGATCTATTGCCAATCATTATTAGCCGTAACCATACAGCAAAAATGACCTTTACGACGGCAAGAACGCACCATTTCAGCGAGGCAGCGCAGAATGCTTTTGTATTCAATCGCCTTGTCTTGCTGGCGCACATGCGCGGCCTTTTGTTCGATCGTCAGATGCGTGCGTTGGGCTTATTGGTCGGTTGGCTTCGGAAACCACTTTGGGCCCGGTTCCTTCACCTCTTTGATCTTTGGTTGCCATAGAAGCCACTTACCGTTTATCTTCCTAACATCCCAGCGACCTTCAAAATACTTATACATAACTTCGCTGTCTACCAGGTCTTTGGTCGAAATCTTTACCAGAATCCTGTTTGCGATATGCTTGTCCCGCTTGATCTCAAGGATACTGGTGTCCAAAAGCGGCTCGTATCCTTTTGCCCATTGCTCAATGCTATACCCTTTCACGAAGTGCTGCGATAAGAGTCCAAAGGCTTTATCCATTCGCCTGACTTTGAGATAGTTGTAGAACGCTTTGACCGCTTCCAGCGGGCTTGCCTGCGGAAGAAAGGCTATCTTTTGCACGTCTTTGATAGGGTCTTTAGCGCCGGCCATCTTCTTCCATTTGTCCTTGATCGTGTCAGACGATATGGCAAAACCCATACCGCCCAGAACAAAGCCTGCCGTGTTCATTCCGACGACTTCCCCGCCGGCATTGACCATGGGGCCGCCGCTCATCCCCGGCACAAGCGTAATGTTTGTCTGAACGTATTCAACGCCGGCGTCTTTCTGCCTTCTACAACCGGAAAATATGCCTTGGCCGACGGCTGTCTGTGCGGCCCCGGGAAGACCGCCACCCAGCGCATATCCTATAGCGAGAAGCTCTTCGGCGGGTTCGACTTTATTTAAGTTCGTCATGGAAAGAATTGGCGGGTCTTTGTCTATCTTGATGAGGGCCACATCGGCATCCTTGTCCGCCATGATGACTTTTCCTGTTTCAAAGGTGCCGTCGGGCATAACAACTTTGGGACACGGCTCAAACTCAATCACATGAAAGTTCGTGACAATGTAACCACCTTTCCTGATGGCAAAGCCTGATCCTTCGGCTTCACCACCGATGATGAGCACCACCGACCGGCGCACTCTCTCAATGGTGTCCTTCTCGGTGTAGAGGCGGGTTTCTATCTTATCCAGTCTGTTGGATAAAACGGTTAGCCGGTGAGCGGCGCATGCTATTGCGGCCAGGACAGCCGCAACAGCGATAATCTTGATGGTTCTCTTCACACGGAGCCTTTCGGAATGGGCTTTGCCCTTATCGCTCTTGCAAGGAAGATCGTTTTTTCTAATGCGCATCTCTATCATGGTAAATCCTCGGTGCGTTGGTCGCTAACGGGTTGTTGGCGCTTTCCGGGCTGACAGTGCTGCCATAGCGGCCGACGGGGTTATTGACGCTCTTGGGCGAACAGGGACTGCCGTATACACCAACCGGATTGCTGATGGATTCCGGATCAAACTGATTGGCGCTGAGCTTACCCAGGTATTCCCCGTCCTGGCTGTACAGTTTTGGGGTATCGGTTGCAAATGGATTGCGCGCGCTTGTCGGACTGACGGACGAACCATAGGGACCGACAGAATTGTTGATGCTGTTCGGCGAGACGGTACTGCCGTATTCACCGACAGGATTGCTTGTGGAGTCCGAATCAATGGGGTTGGCACTATAACGGCCGAGATATTCGCCGTCGTCATCGGCATACACGCGTAACGCGGGTGCGGCTGGAATCATGATCAGAAACGCTAGAACGGTCATTATGCTTGCAGCTGTGTTCTTCATGTCGTCTCCTTTTGATCTGTTTCAGGGGGCAATATAGTCCGGATTGCGTGATTTACAAAATGAATAGTTTTAATGTATATTATTGGCTTATCCTATAGATTAGCGGCTAGATTCCCGCTAAAAGATTGCGGGAATGACAGGGACTATAAGGAGGACGCATCAATGGAAATCCAGCAGATCAAGAGCTTTATCGAGGTGGTCAAGACGGGCAGTTTCTCCAAGGCGGCAAAAAACACGTTCCGGACCCAGCCGACGGTGAGCCTGCAGATCAAGGCGCTGGAGGAAGAGTTCAAAACACGTTTCTTTGAGCGGTTCGGCCCCATGAAAGTGATGCCGACCAAGGAAGGAACGATCTTATACGAGATCCTCTTGCCGGTTTTACAAGATTTAGATTTGGTGAGAAGGCATTTTGAGGAGAGGCGCGGGAATTTCCCTGATTGGGAAATCAGCGTCGCCACACACGAGTCGGTGATCGCCTATCTGTTCCCGGACATCGTGGAACACTT
>CAYVDS010000376.1:0-2409 GCA_964450145.1 uncultured bacterium | reverse complement strand
AACTCAAGAAAATGTCAAGAATACTTAACTTAGTATAATTAATGGGTGACCCCAATGGTTCCGGAGTATTCGGCGCGCATGCGTGACTACCGCGGTTTCAATCCTTGTTTTGTTGGATGCCCCCCCGAGACTCATTTCGGGATTCGGGAAATCTGGGGACATAATACTGATATTTACTAAATCATGCTTTAGTTTACTATAAAATATCGTCCGTTTCGTGAATTGCGTGCCCCTTTCATGACTCATCTCCCTTTATTCGTGTGGCTGTCTTTCCGACCACCTCCCACACGTCGCGCCAATGCTTCTTTGTCACTCGATCACGTCGAGGACGCGCTCTGGATGGGACACAGAGAAGATTCCTCTCACTCGTACGGCCCGAGGAAGCGTTCGCCGTTGAAGTGGATGAGGTGGGTTGGGGATTCGGCGATCCAGACTTCAGTTTCTCATGATATTTCGTCCAGATGTTTCATCATGGTTCGGCGGGAGAGAAGGGTGAAGAGTGAAGTGTGAAGGGAAAATTGGTTCATGGTCTGGAGTTCATGGTCCACAAGAAGAAGAATGGATTCCCGCCTTCGCGGGAACGATAAGAAAAGAAGTGTTCATTCGTGTAATTAGCATAATTCGTTACATTCGTGATCCAACTCTTCTTCTTTTCTCTGATTGCGGCTGTGTCGCGCTACAATCTTCCTGTTCCAGAATGTCGTCTATCGTTTCTTGATCGGGCATGGATTTCTTGATGTGTTTTCCAAGCCGCAGTAGTTGTCCGCGAGAGGAGTAATGCATCTTGCGAAGGTCAGTGGTGTATACCTGGGTGTGGCCGCTAAACAGGCGGAAGTATCCGTCAAACAGCGACGAGTTCAGGAAAAGCGCCAATCCTTTGGCCAACTCCAGCGGCATGCTTCTTCCCTTTGAATGGAAATAATTGAGGTGGTTTTCAAATCCGACCAATGGAGCAGCGATTCGACTGGGGTCATAGATCGCGGCCACGACGCGGCGACGCTCCTCTTTTGCCGTGAAACGTTTGGTGAGAACATAGCATCCAGCCGGAACAAGAAGCTCAGATGTGCGGTCTGAGGACACGATGGTGCCATGAAGCGAGCTATCGGGGCCGGCGTGAGAAACTGCCCAACCTCTGAACGATTCTCCCGTGAAACAGCGCCATTGAGAGTTCTTCGGGACTTCTCCAGGCGCAATACGATGTCAGAGTGTGCTTTCATGCGAGTTTCTCAAAGAGACGTTATGTCGGGACACCTGCCGGCGGCCGCAGAATTTTTCATAAATCATCAATAGAATATGCCAACACATGGCAGAAAAGCAAGTAAATCTATTCTATAAGGGAATAATGAATGTGGCGGTCAAATTGAGGGGAAAGAGAGGAAAAGGGGGATACGCGAAGCGCAGGGTCGCGAGCGGCGAGTCAATCGATTGGGGGTCTCCGGCTGCGGTCGAGGTTTGGGGGCTTTTCAGGGTTGTTGGTAGCACTGTTCAAGGAGCGCGACGGCTGCGGTTGCCGCGATTGCGGGATGGGCGGACTGCAATAGACTCAAATGGACGGCATGGACGGCGTGGACTACATGGACGGAATGGGCACGGTGGGCTTTTCCCGCCTGTGGTGGGACGCAGCGGACGGGCCTGGGTTCAGATGAAGTACGCGGGGAGTTGAAAACCTGTTTGGCGCGCGTCTATAATTGGTGGCGTGAGACTCTTTTCAATTTCGGACTCCGGTTGCGCCATTCTCACGGTCTTACTCCTAAGGAAGACGGTTCAGGGTTCAGAGTTTAGGGTCCAGGGTTGAATTGGAAAGAATCTCGATATTGTTTCCCATAATTCGGGGACACGATGAGGCATCATGTCCCCGAATTATGGCGCGTTTCTCTCACAATCAACACACCGCCACAGGCGGCGGCAGCTTCGCCTGGAGCCCAGAAATCCCCCCTAGGGGGGAACATCAGAATATGCCCCGGCCGGTCATATGGCTCGATGGTTCAACGCCGAATTCAGCGAGTATCGTCGGCGTGAGGTCGCGCAGAACCGGGTCTGCCAGTTTCACCTTCCGGTTCGTCAAGAGGATTCCCGGGACTAACTCCGCTGCAATACAATGATCGCCGCTCCACCGGTCATCGTTATCCATGAACAACTGCTTCGGGAACGAGCCGAGGGCTGTTTGCCATGACGCTCGATAGCTTCTGTTGTAGCCGACGATCGCGTCGGGCGCGACAGTCGCATCCGGATTCGTATAGACATCTTTGGTTTTGTAAAAGCGCAAAACCACCTGCTCGCCCGTCTTCGGGTCTCGCACTTCGAGCAGTTTCTGTTCGATTTCATCAAGCAGTTTGTCCTTATTGGAAGGATCGACGATGCCGATTCCCTCGCGGCTCATGAACTTCAGGTTGCCGATCAGGATGTGAC
>CAYVDS010000375.1:0-2465 GCA_964450145.1 uncultured bacterium | reverse complement strand
AGCAAAAAAAGAAATCCACTACATTTCCCTTGACAATATACATAGCGGATTGCACGGATTACACGGATTTAGGGAGAAGAAAAAGAAGATTTCTTAGAACACGAATTACACGAATTGCACGAATGAACAGCTTCCTCTTTATCATTCCCGCGAAGGCGGGAACCCATTTAAGGACAATGAGTTACACAACTACGTTCTTGAAAATCGTGACAAGATTTCAAGAAACTAACAGTGAGTAGCACGGATTTAGGGAAAAGAAGAAGAAAAAGAGGCAAAACAGGCAGCTAAATAGTCCTATGAACGGCGTTTTCTTTGATCTCGACAATACTCTGGTAAGCACTAGCACGGGGCTTCTCTATTACAAGTATCTGCGTCAGAAGCGGCTCGCCTCCGCGCGCGACACCATGAGAGTGCTCTACTCTTATTTTCGATACCGAATGAACTGGCTCGACATCAAAACGCTGGCGGAGCGAGAGGTCCGAAAAGTGACCGGCATGCTGGAAAGCGCGATGATCGAGCTGTGCGAGCGCTGGTTCGAGGAAATGGTGAAACTGCATATCTCGCCGCGCGCGATGACGGCGATAGACGAACACCGGTCGAAGGGGCACGTGCTCGCAATACTCTCGGCAGCAACCCCCTACACGGTGAATCCGGTCAAGCGACACCTCGGGATCGAACACGGCATCTGCACGAATCTGGTCGTCCGTGACGGCCGCTTCACTGGCGAGATCGTAGAACCCTATTGTTATGGCGAAGGGAAGATATACTGGGCGGAGCAGTTCGCGAACGTAAACGGGCTCAGCCTGAAAGATTGCTATTTTTATACTGACAGCATCACCGACCTCCCGATGCTGGAAAGGGTCGGCATGCCGCGCGCGGTCAATCCCGACCGTCTGCTCGGGGCTGAGGCGCGCAAGCGCGGCTGGCCGATAGTGGAGTTTTAGAGAAAAACGGGGAATCCACAGATTTCGCAGATTCGCGCAGATTCTGAGGGGAGCAAGAGAGGAAGAGACACATCCACGAAGGACACGAAGAGGAGAATCTTTTTTTCATCAGTGTCCAGTTGTACCACTAACGTTCGAAGTCGGGAATTCTGGTCATTGTCTTGAAATGGATTTCTGGCCCCCCGACCGGAGTCGAGGACATGCTTCACGGGAATGATAAAAGAATCGGTTCATTCGTGTGATCCGCATAATTCGTGACATTCGTGATCCCAGAGTTTCTTTTTTGGTCTTTTTGGTTGCGGCTATGCCGCTCAATGTATTCTACAATTTGGAATACCTTTTGAAGACGAACGGTACAGAGGAACCGAATGCAAAACGATGTTCGATTGACCACATTGACGAGCAGCGGCGGGTGAGCGTGTAAGGCCGCTCAAAGCGACCTGGCGCAGGTCCTGCGCTTGCTCCCACCATTGACTGATCCGAGAATAATCGTCGGCATGGAAACCGGCGACGATGCAGCAGTGTTTCGTCTCGACGACAAGACGGCTCTCGTGCAGACCGTGGACTACTTCACGCCCATCGTGGACGACCCCTATAATTTCGGACAAATCGCCGCCGCCAACTCGCTCTCCGACATCTATGCGATGGGCGCCCGCCCCTTGTTCGCGCTCAACATCGTCGGTTTTCCCACGAAGCGATTCCCGCTCTCGCTGCTTGCGGAAATTCTGAGAGGCGGAATGAACAAGGCAGCCGAAGCGGGCATAAGCATAGCGGGCGGGCACACGGTAGTCGATGAGGAGCCGAAATACGGTTTGTGTGTGACCGGTCTCGTGGCGCCCGAGCGCGTTGTCAGAAATTCGACCGCCCGCCCCGGCGACGTCCTCATACTTACCAAGCCGCTCGGCACTGGCATCATCACAACCGGCATAAAAGCCCAGATGGTGGCCCAGGAAACCATTGAAAAAGTTGTGGGCCTCATGGCGACACTGAACAAGCGGGCCTCCGAGGTGATGATCGAGATCGGCGCAAGCGCGTGCACCGACGTGACAGGTTTCGGCCTCATGGGTCACTTACAGGAGATGGTCGCGGGCGCTCAACTCGCCGCGCGCGTGCACGCCACGAAGGTTCCGGTCATGGATGAAGTGTGGGGATTGATCAAAGAAGACTGCGTGCCGGGTGGCAGCCGCGCAAACAAGGCGTACGCCGACGGTTTTGTGAAGTGGCGCAAGGACGTCGCGGAACCGATGCGGCTGGCGCTGTGCGACGCGCAGACCTCCGGCGGCCTGTTGATTGCAGTCTCTCGTGAGAAGGCCGACCAAATGCTTTCGACGCTTCGTCAAGTCGGCGTCGAATCGGCCGCGCTAATAGGCGAAATCCTCGAAGGCCCTGCCTGCTGCATTTTCGTCGAGCCGTAGCCGCAGCCAAACCAAAAAAGAAGAAGCAACGGGAACCACAGTAACGGATTTCACAGTAACTATGATATATGAGAGCTTGAGCCTCTCATTGGAGAGGGTTAATGTA
>CAYVDS010000374.1:0-2477 GCA_964450145.1 uncultured bacterium | reverse complement strand
TGATAATGACTTTCATAGCATGGGAAACCTCTTCGTCCAGAACGCTGAGAAGGAAATAGACTACACAAATTGGTTACCGCGGAGGACGCCTAGGAAGCGGAGGATATTGACATCCTGACGTTTTCCTCTGCGGCCCTCTGCGCCCCGGGTCTGCGACCCACCGGCCGACCTTATCCGAGAAAATCTTTTCCGCTATTGTCTGTCCCATATTCCTCCTTCAGATTTCCCTCAACACCGCCTCCGCAAACTCCGTTGTTGTCGCCCTTCCGCCCTGATCGCGCGTAAGCGCGCTGCGCTTGCGGAACACGGTCTCAACAGCTTTCTCCAATGCCGCAGACTCTCCCGGCAATCCCAGATAGTCGAGCATCATGGCGGCCGACAGGATGGTGGCCGTCGGGTTGGCGATGTTCTTGCCGGCAATGTCGGGCGCTGAGCCATGCATTGACTCGAAGTAGGCTTTGCCGTCGCCGAAGCATCCGCTGGGCGCGATTCCCAGGCCGCCGACCAGTTCTGCTCCAAGGTCGGACAAGATATCGCCGAACATGTTGGATGTCACGATTACGTCCATCTCCTGTGGGAATCGAACGAGGCGGCGCGCGGCGTCGTCCACGTGGAAATGTTCGTATTGTAATTCGGGATAATCTTTGCTGATCTCCTCCACTCGCTGTTTGAACAGGCCGCATGATTCGCGGAGCATATTCTGTTTCGTGACGCAGGTGACCTTTCCGGCGTGTCCGGCCTTTTTGCGTTTGCGCGCGAGCTCGCAGGCAAACCTGGCGATTCGGCCCGAGCCTTCCTTTGTGATGACGCGGACCGCGAATTTGCCCTCTCCGTATTCGGCAAAGCTTTTCCCGATGACGTCGCGATAATCCGGAAGAGCCTTCGCGAGTTCCCACAGGTCCCCTTCTCTGCCGGGATACATACCTTCGAGGTTTTCGCGCACCACCACAAAATCGAGCTTATCAGGATTAGCGAGCGGAGAACTCGACCCCTCATAATATTTCAGTGGTCGCATATTGGCGTATGTTCGCAGAACGAACCTCAGATACGCCATGATTATGATGCTGGCCTCGTGTGTCGCTCCGAAAAGTATCGCGTCGGCGCTCTCGCACAGTTCGCGCGCCTCATCAGGAAAGGCCGTTCCAAACTGCTCGACAACGCTTTCTCCGCACGGCGGCGTCAATATATCGAGCGGAAAGCCCGCCTCTTTCATAATCTTTACGGTCACACCCGTCACCTCAGGACCGATTCCGTCACCACCGAGAACAACTACTTTCTTACTCATCGTAATGTCTCCCTCCAACCTCCAGCCTTCGGTCTTCAGCCTTCATTTCTATCTTCATCGCTTACCCTTCATCATTCCTTCCCCCTTCACCCCCCTTATCTATTCCCCCAGCTTTTCCACTATGTACTCGCTATATTCCTTGCCCGGCTCAGCACCCGAATGTATAATCCACGTCCGCATCCGGCCTGGACGGCGGCCCGATTATCGCCAACTTTGAAGTCAGCGGGTCCGCGCCGCCGAGCCCGTCGATTTGCCTTCTGTCGGGACTGCCGAAAATTCTGCAAATCAAGCCGTCCCGCTCGGTTTGGTCAGACGGCAAATCGTTCTCTTTGATGAAAACGGCCTTGCTTGTTCCACCGCGATATATGACAACGGGAACGCGAAACATCTCTCCCATGATAACTCCTTCCTCAGATATTCTCGAAGCCTTTAACGTCGAGGTCTATCTTGTATTTGAAGTATTCCGCCCTCATGTACAGGTTTGCGATCTCAAACGGCTCGCCGGAGGGCAACCAAAAATATGCCTGAATGAACGCCAATGGATCATATATCTGACAATGGAGAATCTCCGCGATATCGTAATCGGCCGGAACAGCTTCGATATACATTTCGCCCCGCCCGATCATCAGGCCGACCTTCTTTTTGAGGATTTTCAGCAGAGACTTCTCGGAGAGTTCTTCAACAGTCAGGTGCTTCACAAAATCCAAAGGAACATAGCTTTCAAAAAAACCGATAGGAATGCCTTTCATCGACTTGGTCCTTCTGACCAGACCAATCTCATCTTCGTTGCAGAGACTCAAGAAGTTCCGAACATCCCGGGCAATCCTCGCAGATCCGACTTTCACCCGGGAAATGTCCAGCGTTTTCACTTCGTATTTCTCGGCGCTCCGGACTATTCCATAAACGCCTCCCGAGACAACAAGCTGCCGCTTCACGGGAATATTCTTCGAAACAAATGTCCCTTTCCCTTGGTTCCGTTCGATCAACCCGTCGGCTTCCAGATGAGACAAGGCGTTACGAACGGTTATCTTACTCACAGCAAGCTGCCGAACAAACTCATCTTCTGTTGGTAACTGTTCACCCGGCTCATACTGTCCCGACGTGATCTTATTCCTGATCTGGGATTCAATGCGATTATAGAGCGGTATCCTCTGACGATTTCGTTTGATTTTCATGATGACCTCAACTCGTT
>CAYVDS010000373.1:0-2483 GCA_964450145.1 uncultured bacterium | reverse complement strand
GTCTCAAGTAATGCGAACGACTTGCTGGAACTAATTTCGTCGGTAAGGCAGATTATCTTTACTGTATCCCCCACACCCAGTTCGGGGAAACTGGCCTGACGAATATTTAGCCAGAAATGGCAACTTTGCCCGACTACAATTTGGGTGAACGAAGGGTTCAGACTGAATCCCTTCTCCTTGAAAATACTCTCGGACTTCCTCGAATCAGGCTCTCGCGCAACTTCCCTGTCAATAACATGCTGCTCCATAAACTTGGCAGCAGCACGTTCGAGATCGCTCAGGCGTTTCCGCGTTTGCGTGCTCTCGATTCGTACCCGCTCCTTCTCATGCTGCCTGCGCTCGGCTTCCACAAGAGGCCGGAACCGCTTTAATGCCTCTTTGAAGAGCGCATCCGTGAAAGGATGCTCACGACGCAGGCCTGCCTTCCTGAATGGGTCTACCACATGGCATGGGTTTTCTGGCGGATAGGGGATTCGTTTTTCGAAATTTTCATCATATTCGTTCCAGAGGTCATCTATATACGAACAGCTTAACACGCCAAAGAACCATGATGCGTGTGGATCGTTTTCCAATCCTGGATCAAAATATGTGGCTTCATGGATGGCATGTCGCGATTTTATCAAAATGCCGCCTAGACGGAATCTCGAGTGGGTGGTCTCGAGGCGTTCCTTTGCTCGCTTGATTATTAATTTCGCCCTCGCACCAGGATAGCCAGGAATGTCAAACGCCTCTTTTAACCGGTCATTTCCCTCAATATTTGGAGGTTCTATTTCGTTCTCGCACTTGGCGTTAAGATCGCGCAGAATAATAGTGCGCTTGCCTGAACATAGAATGTGTCTCAGCGCGACGAGTTCGCCGAGTTTTTTCTTAAGAGTGCGATGCTGGGGTATCGTGTTTGTCGGTTCTACAGTAACGGTAACAAGAGTGCCTGTTCCGGTGTTGATTCCGAGGTTCTTTCGAATCTTTACTGTAACTTCTGTTGATGGTTGATATGCCCGATAATCTCTAGGAGGAATGATCTCACATTTGTGATAACAGCCGTCCTCTGCAATACTTTCAAATTCCGCTTTGCCAAGTACCGCAACATCTTTGGCTCCACGCGAGTTTGTTCCGCGAACCGCAAAACCCTCAGCCATTCCACTTACTCGACGGCCCAACTGGCAAAGTTTCTCCTCCATTACACTGGACGTCATCCCATCCGCAAAATCACGGACCAGCATGATACTTGACCCCTTGCGCTTTCGCTCTACCTCGATCTCAATTCTGCCGTTGACTTCTTGGCCCCGTTTCTCTAGGAAGACGTATCGATCATCTGCATTAGTGATCAACTCGATAAGAGCGTCATAAATGTCCCGCACAGCCGCTCGCTGATTTTGTTCATAATAGCGATCTGCAACAGGCATCTTCCTTATAGCGCCAGGTCGCATCACTGCTTCCTCAGGATTCATGGCCGTCACTCCCTGCGCGACTCGATGAATTCATGACAAATGCCAATAAATTCGAGCACATCTTCTTGCCTTGCCAACTGTGCCTGATTACGAAGCGTGTCGAATCGCCTCTCCCACACGTGGCTTTCGGCGTCAACTCTGCATCGAAGCAATTCGGCCAACAAACCGATAGTAGGCACAAAACTATTCGGTTGCTCCTGGAAGTTCTTGAACAGGATATGCTTGCGAACTCGCGCTACACTTTGCAGTAGTTCCTGCCGGTGTGATTTTGGTTGTCTCTGGCTCAGGTCTTTCGCAAGCCGCTCCTCGTTTCTGGTTACCCACGTGGCGCCAGCCTCAGTTAGCTGCCAACCGTCTACTTGACGTTGTTCGTTGTCTTTTATGCGATGCCCTTTTCCTTTGCCTGCGCGACCGGCCACCAGCGCTCCCACTTTCTCTTTGCGAGCATCTATCAGACCCACACGCGCTATATCTTTATCCGGATAATCGGGGTACTTGATCCATGAGAAACTGTCCGGAGCCAGTTCGAAACACTTAATGGCAATATCTTCAGTGTGCACCCAGCGCGATGCGCCACACGTCAAATACAGGGCGTACACAGCTATCTCCCAGTTTCGCAATGCCATAGGAGTAACTCCCTTGCTAGTCTGTGGCCGGGGGTTTCCATGCCGCAAGGCCCTCTTTCCTTATCGCCAGCAACGCGGTATATCCCCTCCGCCCGTGTTTCACTAGAATTCCACGGTCTTGAAGGAAACCCAATGCGAGGTAAACATGATAATTAGAAACCGGTTCGGGTAACTCCTCACATGCCTGTAGTATCTCTTCCGCGGTAAACTCTTTGGGGCTTTCATCGGCGCGTCGGGCAATGATATTGATCAGCCCTTCGTAGACCTCTCTGGGCAGTTTGTGGACATATTCCTCCTTGGCTTTCTTTGACCAGCCAATTTTTACAAGACACCCATTCTCAACATGGAACTTCGGATACTCACCCTTTCTGAGTTTCCGCTTTGTTTTTGCGCTGTCCGGTGCCAGAGA
>CAYVDS010000372.1:0-2534 GCA_964450145.1 uncultured bacterium | reverse complement strand
GAAACTTGGAAAAATAAATCACTTCTCTCTCTGCGTCCTCTGTGTCTCTGCGGTGAATATTTGGTAATTTAACATTGTCGCTTTACGGTATCGTGAAAATCTCATCTCCAACCCGGATTTTTTGTGGTTTGATGTAATCCTCGGTGGTAGTACCTTCGCTGAGGAGTAAAAGTCCATGCACTAGCTTGTGGCTCGTGCCGATGACCTCTACCTCCTGTTGCTCATTCCTGGCCTTTTCCAGCAAAATGGCGCACCTTTCGGGAAGACCGTCATTGCAGAGAACCGCGTATTCCGGAAGAGGCGTCCCATTGCCAGCCACTACAAAATAGTCAATGCGGTTGTTGGGGGAGTAGATGCGCATTACCTTGCCTGTAATGGTGATTGGGGTGGCAACAGGCTTTGCGCTGGTCTTATCCGAATCACCGTTCCTCATCTGTTTGGGAGGTAGTCTACCATCATCTTGAGGTGGTCTCTTGCCATCTTTAGCCTTTGACGGCGTGAAGGTAAACCACCCCAGGCCGAGTCCGAAAACTATGGCCATGACTACAATCAGTGGAATCGGCCACAGCAACTTCTGGGGAGGCTTTGTAGAAGACAGCGACCTGTTCTGAGCCTGTGCTGTGGCTTTCTCCTTATTTTTACGCACATCAGGAGGTTTCTCTGATCCTTCCATTTCCTTATATATCTTTTGCATGCGCATTTTGGCAGTGACAAAAGCAGGCTTTCGCGGGGAGGAGATGTTGAGTTCCTTGAGATGCGATAGCGTCTCCTCCGAGAGTTCTGCGTCGGTATCCTTCACAATGCCACCAATAGTGGTGTGAACGCGTTGGAAACGAAGCAGGGTATCGCCTACCAGAAACTCGGTGCCTGGTTCTATCTGCTGGCGGGTAATCTTCTTTCCGTTCACATACACCCCGGTTTGGCTTTTGAGGTCGCTTAAGTAGCATCCCTTCTTGGATACTTCGAGAAGCGCGTGTCGCCGGGATATTTTGGGATCAAAAGGAATGCGCAGATCGCCTTCTTTGCCGATGATCACCGTGCAATTGCCGCTGAAATAGTAGGCAATGTCCTGCAATTTGCCAGGGCCGGATATAGCCTCGATGCAGTACTCATCCCCCTCCTTTTGCTCGGCCTGGGCCGAATCTACAAGTACCTTGTCGACCTTGTCCAGGATCGCTACAAAGCTACTGGAGAGTTCGAGCTTGTCAGCACCCTCTGCCACCGGTGTGGGTACTGGACCACCTAGTTCGGCCTCGAGCTGATCGAGCCTTTCCAACACATTTTCGTCGAGTTCGCTCCCTTGCAAAACCTTGCTCTCCTTAATTTCCTGTTGGTATTGACCCAACCATTCCATGACCTTATCGGGAGTGGGTCTTCTTGCCCGGTCCCGGCACAGCATAGCTTCGATCAATTGACAACACTTCAGCGGAATCTCGGGGGCAATGTTGTGCAGGTCGTCGCTGTTGAGATTTTCACCGCCATGGAGAAATTCGGAATATTGACGGACTGTGGCATACGGCGGCTCGCCGGTGAGCATCTCGCAGAAAATTGCCCCAAGTGGGAATATATCCGAGAAAATATCGGCCGAGGCGGGATTTGACACCTGTTCCGGTGCAGTGTATTTGGGAATTACCATCTGCGCTCCTGGTGCAGTTATATGGGTGTCTTCGCTCTTGAGGAGGAAAAACCCGATGAGCCTGAGTCGCCCGTCTTTGTGGAGCAATATGTTTTCAGGGCAGAGACTGCGCGAGGCATGGCCGTATTTGTGCAGAGCAGAGAGGTTCTGGGCGATCCGAAACACGATCCTCTCTGCCTGTGCAAGCAACATAGTCCCATTTCTCGCAAGGTGATTTGCAAGCGTCTCCCCTGCAAAGTACTCCATTACTGCATAGCATAACGAGTTCTCGCGGCGATAGCCAATCTCGCCAATGTTCAAAAACATATCCGAAGGAAGCACCTGAAACTTACGGGCGGCATTGAGAAATCTTCGCATCACGCCTTCGCTCTTGGCAAACGAAGGGCGCAACACTTTGAGCACACAATTGTCCTTAGTGCGCAAGATCAGAGAGGATTTTCCCTCCTGGATCTTTCGCAAAGGGCCATACTGAGCCTCCAGGTAGTCAATGGCCTCTTGCGAAAGCGATTCCTCTTCTCCACACATCTTGCCCACGACTTTCGCCTGGTTGGGAAAGGTCAGCTTCCAGGTGCAACCTTTGCCTGTAATGCTTACAGGGAGGCGAAACTTTGAGCCAGCAACAATCTGGTGCTGGATGCCTTCTCCCTTGATTTCCAGTGGTGCGCCAGCCTGAAAAACAATCGCATCATCGCCAAAGACGCAGGTACAGTGGCCAGGGACGAGATTTTTCACCTGAATATAGTCGCTCTCTGCCCCTCCTATAGAGAAAGTAGGTGAATCCGTACTTGAAAACACCCAATCTCCCATCGAGTCCCAGGTATCCCGACGCACGCCGTAGTCGGCACCATTTCGGATTACCAGGAGCTTTAAATGAAACAAAGCATTGTCAGTAGTAGAA
>CAYVDS010000371.1:1317-2583 GCA_964450145.1 uncultured bacterium | reverse complement strand
GCGCAATGGATGACGTTTCCCGCGAACCCTATTTGGTTTATCCGTTGAACCTGAGAGGAGTCGGGCAGTATCACTCTCAGCCGATCGTCCTCACGCAGACAGCCAACCACGTTCCTGTCGCCAAGGGAGCCGAGTGCGGCGTCTGCGGCGTCTCCGGTCACTGTCACAGCGAAGGGGAGTTACAGCCCGGTCAGCCCATCTTCTTCCAGTGCATCGCGGCACGAGCGAGGGGGAGGAAGGCTCTGGCTTATCTGAAGGCCGACGTGGATAATATGGGAAAGCTTTTCGCCTTCGGGCTCAAATCTCCGAATGGCGACATAAGTGACTCCAGGAAAAAGGATGGGCGCAGCCCGAACACGATCTCGCGAATAATGACGCTGAGCAGGATGCTCGAGACTTTCTTTTCGGGCTGGATGCAAGACGAAATAGAGAAAACATTTCCTTTGATTTACACTGTCTATTCCGGCGGTGATGACCTGCTTCTCATAGGACCGTGGGATCAGATAATAGATTTCGCCGCGCGGCTTCGGAGCGAGTTTGAGAGATATGTATGTGGGAATCCCAACATCACACTTTCAGCCGGAATAGCGATGGCCGGTCCGCATACTCCTGTTTTCTCGGCCACGCGCTCGGCCGATGTGCTGTTGAGGCGGTCCAAGGATGAAGGCCGCGACCGTTGCACAGTCTTCGGGACAACCCTCGATTGGAAGCGCTTCAAACAGATTCTTGATCGCGCTAAGAAACTTGCCGACTGGGTCGAGAACAAAGAGATTCCTGTTGCTTTGGTTTACCGGTTGCTCACTTATGCAAACCTCTACAGAAGATATAAGAAAACAAACGAATCCGAGTATCTCAGGTTTGTCCCTATGCTGAAATATGATATGGCGCGCAATCTTAAACTTGGGCGCAGTCCAACGCCTAAGGAACTCGAAATCAGGGAATGGGCCGAGAGCCTTAAGGACCTTGCTTCTCCTGAGCTTCACTATCTCCGCTTTACGGCGAGTTACGCATTGAACGCAAACAGAGGAGGAAAATAAGATGACGCCGAGCGACCTTCGGGGCGAACTCGAAAAGAAGGGTTACAAGGAATCATCAAACCCTGAACCGCAACGTGGTCAAAGATTCGATCGAAATCAGGGAGGAGGAGGACGTGGCGGACCGCCGCGCCGGGTGCTGCGTGATGAGTACCTAAGAGACGGCTATTTCGACTCAAAGGGAAACTTGCGCGAAGAACTTCTGGATCGGGAGGCCGGAGAAGTTGCGGAA
>CAYVDS010000371.1:352-1307 GCA_964450145.1 uncultured bacterium | reverse complement strand
CCGTCTCCGGATGGTGCGCGATTTTGGCGCTGTCAATGCTGACATTAAGCGTTTGGTCCCATTTGCAAAGGATGGAGTGGGAAAGAACAAAGTCCCGAGAGAATTTCTTGAATTCATCGAGAGAAATGTGCAGTTGGTGAAGGACGAGAAGTCCTTTGTGAAAGGTTTTATTGAACATTTCCAGGCGGTGGTCGCCAATTTCAGCTACAAGTTCCCCAGACAATAGCGGAGGCATGAATCATGAGAATGAAGGATTTCAAGAAAATAAGCGGAATAATTGTTTGCGAGTCGGGTCTTCACATAGGCGGATCGGCCGAACAAATGGAAATAGGTGGCGTAGACAATCCGGTAATCAAACATCCCATTACCGGCGAACCCTATATCCCCGGTTCGTCACTCAAGGGGAAAATGCGGTCGGCGCTGGAATTCAAGTTGGGCAAGATTCAAGGAAACGGCGAACCATGCGGATGCGCACAGGCAAGCTGCAATGTTTGCAGGGTTTTCGGACCGCATAAGCAATCCAGGCACGACCTCGGACCAACCCGTATACTCGTTCGGGACGCGCTGTTTTCGGATGAAACAAGGAAAGAATACGGCGACATAGTACGCGACAAAGGAATCTCGTACATTGAACAAAAGACCGAGAACGTTATAAACCGCAAGACCGGAACCGCCGAACATCCCCGCACACAGGAGCGTGTCCCTTCGGGCGCGAAATTCGATTTTGAAATGACTCTTCAGATTCTCGAAGGCGATAACGACACAGAGATGGTCGAGTTTGTGAAAGACGGACTTCGCCTCGTGCAGACGACATATCTCGGCGGATACGGCAGCAGGGGCTCCGGAAAGGTGAGATTCGAAAATCTTAAAGTCAATGGAGTGGACTGCACGCTCTGAGGATACCATGAAGACCTTTGCGATAAAGATAGAGCCGCTCACGAGCTACAGCACGCCT
>CAYVDS010000371.1:0-342 GCA_964450145.1 uncultured bacterium | reverse complement strand
GGACACGGTTGTTGTTCAGCTGTGCTGGTCGCGCGTGTACACAGATGGCGAATCAGTCCGCGAGAACTTCCACGGGCCTTTGCTCGATGGCAAGCCTCCGTTCCTGCTTTCCGACGGATTCCCGGGCGACCTCTTGCCGCTTCCCCTTTCGGCGACAGTCGCATCGGGAGCTTCCCGCGGTCAGTCACCGGAGGAGGCGTTTGACATTGCCAAGCAGTTGAAAGAAACAGAGTTCGTTCCCCTGGAAACGTTCCACCGCGCGATTCGCCTGGAACCGTTTAATATTCCTTCGCAGAATGAAATTGAAAATGCTACCAGTCTCCTTCATAACACGATCAATCG
>CAYVDS010000370.1:0-2599 GCA_964450145.1 uncultured bacterium | reverse complement strand
TGAAAAAAGCCCGAAAACATTATGCGAATAAATTCGCACCTACAGAATCCCATCACGGTTCGCCAATTACGGGACAGTTTCTTTGTCCCCCTTTCTCAAAGGAGGAGCATTGCAACGCTATTTTGGAAGCGCTCTACTAGTTACACTGCGCCTCAGCGGTTCTTTTCTTCTCCAAGAGCGACGTAACCGTCTTTAGGAACACTTTACTCTTGAAAGGTTTCCGTATGTATCCCTCGGCCCTGCACACTGTTCCTTGCAGTCGTGTCTCACGTCCCGCTTTGCTCGGACAGCCGGAAACAAAAAGCACGGGAACCTCTGCATATCTTTTGCTTTTCCTAAGCAACTGCAATAGCCTGATGCTGTCGATTCTTGGCATGATTGCACCCAGCACAAGCAGATCATACTTGAGTTTCTTGATTCGTCCCAGAGCTTCCTCACCATCTTTTGCAGTTTCCGGATTGAATCCGGCAAATTCAAGAAGGGACCGAGTCACGCTCAAGAAATCCTTGTTATCGTCGGCGATGAGTATTCTTTTCTTGTTATGCTTGAATTGCATAGTCCGGACTCCTTCGTTTACACATCGCCCATTAAACTCACTAACCGCTCGCAGGCCGGCTGTTGTGCTAATTATGGCTGTACCCAAAATCTCTTCCGTCATCAAAATGAGAAATCGCGGCGAGCAGGTTCGCCAATCCTCTTTGGTTTTGTGTTTGCCCGCTGCTTCGCATTGGAGAGGAGAGTCGTGTGTATGGCGCTTTGATGAGGCGTTGAACCCAAGCCATCAGCTCTTCTTCGCCAAATGGCTTGCAGAGTAAAGCGTCGGGTTTGAGGTCTTCTGTCACTTCAGGATAAGCGGTAATAATCACGACGGGAATCTGCCGAAAAAATATTTTGATGTACTTGAGGAGAGAAATGCCATCGAGGAAAGGCATTCGAATATCCGTCAAGACAAGGTGTGTTTTTCGGGCATGAAGCATGCGAATGGCTTCCAGCCCTTCGGAGGCCTCGAATACGTTGTAGCCAGCCTCCAGTAACACGCGGACTATTTGCCGTCTCTGTACGAAGTCATCCTCCGCAACAAGGATTGTGCGTTCGGACATGATTATCGCTCTTTCCTGGCGTGTTCAAAAGCAGCGCCGGTACGGGATAATCGGTTTGGCGGTTTCCTTTTGGAAAGCACTGAGTGGCTTAAAATGGAGGGTCCAGAAAGGCAATCGCTTTCTGATGTGTATTATAACATGAAAAGCAACAGAAGACAATCGAGAGGGCCGTTTGGCCGGCTTCCAGGAAAGAAGCGAAAGGCGAAAGGGAAAGGCGGGTGCGCAAGGCGCGGGGATCATGGTTCATAGCGGCGATCTCGCGTATGCCGTGTGCGCGGAGGTTTCGCCTTGAGGACGGCCGGTGGAAGCTGGTTCATCACCATACCGACATTGTCGCCAAGGACGACAACGGTGTCTCTTCGTGAA
This sequence comes from uncultured bacterium, assembly GCA_964450145.1. Classification (GTDB taxonomy): domain Bacteria; phylum Abyssobacteria; class SURF-5; order SURF-5; family SURF-5; genus JACRIR01. The sequence continues at coordinate 1,133 of CAYVDS010000370.1, read as the reverse complement.
CTTCGTGGATAAATCTTTTACGGCGGAAATTTCTTGACAGCCCTGAACCGAGGGTATAAGATTTGGAACACGAATGATACGATTTTGGATTAGAACAGAAACGAGAAACCGAACGTGAACCGCCGATGAACGCCGATACACGCCGATAGGACCAACGACGAAGAAGAAGCAGCGGGGGGAGCCACGGATTTGCACGGATTCACACGGATTTGGGAGAAGAAGGAAAAGGTATCATAGCCACAGATGCACACGGATGGACACAGATTTTGGGGCAACAAAAGAAAAGGAAATCGCGACAAGAATTCAACGACGGAGGGCACGGAGAGCATGGGGAAGGCAGTTTTCGTTTCGAGAACTTCCCTTTTATCGTTGATTCCTTACTTTGCGCCCTTTGCGCCTTTGCGGTGAAGAAAGGCTGTTCAGGCTGGAGGGGGAGGAATGAAAGCAACGGTTAAGTGTTCGAATTGCGGCGCTGAGATTACCAACTTGAATTTTGGTTGGGGAAAGAAGCAATGGTTGTGGATGATCCCGCTTTTTCTGGTTGTTCTGTTTCCGATGTGGCGGGTGTATCGGCCCAAAGGAGACTATCGGAAGGACCTGCAAATCAAAGTGCTTGAAACGCGCAAAAACGATTCCAACATGGAAATACTTGGCACAATCCAAAACAATGGCAAGACAATGTGGGAGAACATAGAGCTTGACGCCGAGTTTTACGGCCCCGACGGCAAGTTTGTTGATGAAGCGTCGGGCCGTGTGTCAAGCTCCATCGAGGCAGGCAAGACAGAGCATTTCAAGATCACGATCAAGGATGCGCCGGAGCGGATTACAGGCGAAAACGTTCGCATGGAATTGAAAGTCGCCGATGCTTTCTCCAGCGTGTTCTGAGGATAAATTGCAGACCATTAAAGAGAAACAGTCGAAAGTGAAGGAAATGGGGTCAGCGCGTATTCAAAACCAGGGATTTTGCTTTCAATGTCTCCATCAGTTCAAAATTCAAGACCTGGCCCCGAGCAGACACAGTCAAGACTAGAGGTTTTGCTTTCAATCGTTCCCTTAATTCAAAATTCAAGACCTGACCTAATACTGTTCAGTTAAGTAAAAATATGCTATAATCTCTCTCAGGTAGACTGCCG
>CAYVDS010000369.1:0-2615 GCA_964450145.1 uncultured bacterium | reverse complement strand
TGCTGTTCATTGACGCCAGTCGCGAGTACCAGCCCGGCTAAAACCGGAACAACCTCCTGCAAGAACATATCCAAAAGATCGTTGCCGCATACAAGTCCCGCAAGGAAGCGGACAAGTACGCACACGTCGCATCCTTTGATGAAATCAAGGAGAATGATTTCAACCTCAATATCCCCCGTTATGTGGACACCTTCGAGGAGGAGGAGGAGATCGATATCGACGCCGTCCAGCAAGAGATCGATCAGATCGAAAGCGAGCTTGTCGAAGTCCGGGCCAAGATGGCCGCCATGCTCAAGGAGATTGAGCGATGAAGTCCCCAAGCCTGGGGCAACTGTCAAGTAATATTTGACAGTTCAGTGGTAAAGAAATTCTTTACTACTGCCGTCGAAGAGAAGGGAGATTGAACGATTAGTTTTCTCGGCAACCATGTTGTCCGTGTCGGCAATATGCTCTTTTGTTAGGAGGGAAACCATGGCTAAGAAAAAGGAAGCGTCTATAACTGATGAAAATAGAGTTGTTGTCTTTCAGGAGAAGACGATCCGCCGAATCTGGCAAAATAATGAATGGTGGTTTTCGGTAATCGATGTCGTTGGCGTGCTTTCGGAAAGTGATAACCCCAAGCGTTACTGGTCCGATCTTAAACGTAAAATGGTTCAGGAATCCGGCATGGCTCAACCGTACGAAAAAATCGTACGGTTGAAATTGAAGGCCCCTGACGGCAAACAAAGAGAAACGGATTGCGCCAACACCAAATTCCTCTTCCGCATCATTCAATCCATCCCTTCACCGAAGGCCGAACCTTTCAAACAATGGCTCGCCCAGGTTGGGTACGAGCGCGTGAAAGAGATTGAAGACCCGGAGATGGCAAGCCTTCGCGCCCGCGAACTCTACGGGGCCAAGGGTTATTCGCAGGCCTGGATCGAAAAGCGTCTCCGCGCCACGACCATCCGCGGCGAACTGACCGGGGAATGGAAGGGGCGCGGCGTTCAGGAAGGGCGGGAATACGCCATCCTTACCGCCGAAATCGCCCGCGCCACCTTCGGCGTGACGCCCGGCGAACACGGCAAGATCAAGGGACTGGACCGGATCAAGGGTGGCCATAACCTCCGCGACCACATGACCGATCTCGAACTGATCTTCACCATGTTGGGAGAGGCCGGTACCACCGAAATCGCCCGGAAAAAGGACGCACACGGTTTTACCAGAAATCGAACCGCCGCTCGTGAAGGTGGCAAGATCGCCGGCAACGCCCGTAAGGCGCTGGAAACCAAAACGGGCACACCTGTCGTCAGCAGCGAGAATTTTCTAAATCCACACCAAGAAAGATTTTTCGAAACTGCGGCGCCCCCTTTCATCGAAACCCAGACCGAGGCGATGGCCCCGGACACAAAGGCCCGGCAAAAAACCCTCCGACGAGTAAAACGTAAGGTCCGTAAGGCTATCAAGGATTTGGGCAGTGCTACACCTGCTGATTCACCCACGCCAAAGAAAAAACCGAAACAGTTGGGGCGTAGGCGGATGAAGACGGAGGGTAGGAAATGAGGAATAGTTCTATAGTTTCCTTGGAATCTCTTACCGCACCAAAAGGATTACAAACAGGTCCTTTTGGTAGTCAGCTCAAAGCAGAAGAGTATTCAGAACGTGGTGTACCAGTGGTCATGCCGAAAGATATTTACAGCGGGAAGATCACGTTTAAAGGAATCGCACGTGTTCCTGAAGAAAAAGCAAAAAAACTTAGCAAACATCGGCTCATCACGGGAGATATTCTTTTTCCAAGGCGAGGTGATTTAGGGCGCATTGCTGTCGTCAGAGAAGAGAACGTAGGTTGGCTTTGCGGAAGTGGTTGTTTGAGAGCAAGACTAAAAAGGAATATCGACGCGGATTATATCCATCAATATGTTCAATTGTCATTAGTCAAACGGTGGCTGGAAAGCAATGCTCTTGGACAAACAATGCTCAATCTTAATACTGAAATCATTGGTAACTTGCCAATATTTATAGTTCCAGTCGAAGAACAGATTGCAATCGCCTCTTTGCTTTCCACCTGGGACCAAGCCATCGAAAAAATCGAGCGGCTGATTAAGATGAAGAAGAGGCGGTATTCCTGGCTATTGAGCGAGTTGATCTCCAACCATGAACATCCCCGCAGACATACACGCGACTTCACCACAGAGGTATCACAGCGGAATAGCAACGGAACCATTGACCGTGTTCTCAGCGTTACCAACCGCAGCGGCTTTGTGCTCCCTGAAGACCATTTTGAACGGCGGGTTGCCAGCAGCGATCTGAGCAATTACAAAATCGTCACATGCGGCCAGTACGCCTACAATCCTTCCCGTATCAATGTCGGTTCCATTGCCCGACAGGACGGCTGGGGTAAGGGCGTCCTCAGCCCGATGTATGTGGTGTTCAAGGTCAACGAAAAAAAGGTCAACTCCGACTTCTTCCTCCACTGGCTGTCATCCCACGAAGCCAAGGAGCGCATCCGCAAAAGCGCCCAAGGCAGTGTTCGTGAAACCGTCAATTTTACAGACCTTGGTACAATCCCTTTCCCCCTTCCTGCACTGGAACAACAAAAGGTGATCGCGAACACTCTCACCACTGCTCAACAGGAA
>CAYVDS010000368.1:0-2617 GCA_964450145.1 uncultured bacterium | reverse complement strand
TTGCCCGATAATGTTTTGTTTGAGGGTAATGTAGGTAAACCGATTCGCACTGACCTCATGGACAAATGCAACCTGCATACTATATTGCGTTTACCATCAGGTATTTTTTATGCCCAAGGCGTCAAGACCAATGTTCTCTTCTTTACTCGTGGAAAAAAGGACAAGGATAATACCAGAAAAACCTGGGTCTATGATTTGCGTGCCAACATGCCGAACTTTGGTCAGCGTATACCACTCGAGCGTGACCATTTCAAGAATTTTGAGATTGCGTTCGGTAACGACCCATTAGGTCGCCCCGCGAGTCTTGCCAAACGTACCGACACTGGTGAACAAGGACGCTTCCGTCACTTTACGCGTGAATGGATTGCTGAACGTGGCGAAAGTGCCGATAATGATCAGTCGGAACCTGCAATTCTTGCCAATGAAGCAATGAATGAATTGGAAGCAGCGATTGGAGAATTACGTGGGATTCTGATAGAACTTGGTGAAGGGATAGACGAGTGAAAGTTTTGCCTGAACGCTGGAGTCAAGAAATTCTCTCCGAAATCGCTACGGTACAAATGGGACAGTCTCCTGATTCTCGAAGTTACAATGAGAGTGGCAATGGGCTCCCATTTTTTCAAGGTAAGGCCGAATTCGGAAAACTATATCCAACAATTCTCAAGTGGTGTACAGAACCTAAAAGAATTGCTGAGGCTGGAGATATCCTTCTTTCAGTGCGCGCGCCAGTTGGTCCAACTAACCTAGCACCGGAAAAGTGTTGCATTGGTCGGGGACTTGCAACTATTCGAGCCGATGAACCATTAAACCAGAAATATCTATTTCATTATTTTCGAAGCATCGAATCTTGGCTTGCGCTGGAGGGTACTGGTTCAACGTTTGCAGGCATTAGTGGCGACTATATTCGTAATTTAGAGATTCCAGTTGCTCCGCTCAATGAGCAGAAACGCATCGTCGATAAACTCGATGACTTGCTGACGCGCGTGGACTCGTGCCAATCCCATCTTGACCGAATTCCACAAATACTCAAACGCTTTCGCCAAGCCGTTCTTGCCGCTGCCACTTCGGGGCAATTGACACAAGAATGGAGAAAAGAGCATGAAATTGTTACTAAATGGGAATCTTGTTCGCTCGGTTCCGTAATTATAGATATTCGCTATGGAACTGCGAAGAAGAGCATTTATGAACTTACGAACGGTATTCCCGTCCTTCGCATTCCCAATATTGTTGATGGAAAAATTGACGCCACTGATTTGAAATTTTCACATTTTGACAAAAAGGAAATAGAAAATTTGTCGCTAACAACTGGCGACTTGCTCCTCATTCGCTCAAACGGTAGCATTGAGTTAGTTGGAAAAGTAGCTGTTGTAGATCCAGAATTTGAAGGATTATAATGGACCCAAGAATTCGGACACAAAATGCGGGCAGAATAAGGTGGTAAAATGCCACCATGCGAAAACATTATTCAGACACCTTCAAAGCCGAAGTCGTGCTCGAACTTCTGAAAGAAGAAAAGTCAGTAGCTCAGATTGCTTCCCAGTATCACGTGCATCCGAACCAGGTGTACGAATGGAAAGCGACCGCCCTCAAAGGTCTGGCGAGTTTGTTCAGTTCGGATCACAAAGCCGAGAGTGCGCTGAAAGCCAGTTACGAGAAACGTCTGCACGAACTGTATGCCGAGATTGGCCGATTGACGACCCAGGTCAATTGGCTCAAAAAAAAATCTGGCATCCCATCTGACCCGGACGGAACGCTTGGCGCTCCTTGAGCGCGGTGCGGAGCGCCCGCTGAGCCTGGCGACCCAAGCCGATCTGTTGAGTCTGAATCGTACGGGACTCTATTATCAGCCCGTGCTACCCTCGGCGGAAGAAGTCGCGCTCAAACATCGCATTGATGAAATCTACACGCGGTATCCGTTCTATGGTTCGCGCAAAATCGTGGTGGCGCTTCAGCCGGACTTCATCGTCAATCGCAAAGCCGTGCAACGCCATATGCGCGAGATGGGCATCGCGGGCATTGTGCCTGGGCCCAACTTGAGCAAACGGAGCGCCCAGCACAAAATTTACCCGTATTTACTGCGTCATTTGAAGGTCACGCGCCCGAATCAAGTCTGGGGCATTGACATCACCTACGTGCGCCTCCAGACCCACTGGCTGTATCTCGTCGCCGTTTTGGATTGGTTCTCGCGCTATGTGATTAGTTGGGAACTCGATCAAACGTTGGAACTGCCGTTTGTGTTGAGTGCCGTGCAACGTGCGCTCGCGCAAGCGACCCCTGAAATTTGGAACAGCGACCAAGGCAGCCATTTCACCAGTCCGCAATACACGGACTTGCTGCAAGCTGCTCACGTGCAAATCAGTATGGACGGTCGCGGGCGCGCCTTGGACAACATTTTCGTAGAACGGCTGTGGCGCTCGGTCAAGTATGAAGAAGTGTATCTGCACGATTACGGCTCGCCGCGCGAAGCACGGCAAGGATTGACGCGCTACTTCGAGTTCTATGATCACGAACGGCCGCATCAATCCTTGGACTATCGCACACCCGCAGACGTGTACTTTGGTAGAAATTGAATCGCACCAAGTCCACGACCTGGTTTGTGGATGGTGTGGACAACTGA
>CAYVDS010000367.1:0-2619 GCA_964450145.1 uncultured bacterium | reverse complement strand
GACTTGCACCGGCAAGAACTAATACGCTTCTCTTGGCACACTAACCTTTTCCCCCAAGACTCTTTGATCATCTGCGCAATCTGCAGATTCGGTTCCCTTTTCGCCTTTTCCCCTTTCGCCGCTTCACCCAAAATCCTTTTATGCCTTGAGTCCGCGTGAGAGAATCGACACAAGGTCGGGCAAGGCTTCGGGTCTTTCAAAGATGCGGCGGCCGCTCATTGTCTGTTTATAGCCGAACCACGCCAGCAATTCCAGTATGAAACGCGCGGTGGCCGGAACCGAATGCAACGGACGAATCACGCACTGTTCGATCCTGAGAGCGAGGTATTTCTCCAGTTGATTCAACACTTGCTTTCGCCCATACTTGTGATATATCTCGCCTAATTCCGGGAATTCGAGAAACGATCTTTCGAGGATGATAATCTGGACGCGGTTTCTCTCGTTAATATCCCACAAGTTGCTGACTATTGCGGCGAGTTCCTCCGCGAGGTCAACCTGTTCCGGCGCTTTCTCAATATAATCATGGATGCTTTGCATGCGGCTTTCGTTTTTCAGTCTTCTCTTTATGAGCGCAAGAAGCTCCTTGTCGCTCAAGGAGATAACCGTCTGGGGAGGAGGCAAAAGGCCGTCGCCGTCCGGCGCTCCGGTCTCGAGCACGTACTGGAACAGGTGCGCCTTGCTCTTGAAATAATAGTAGAGTGTCGCCTTCGAGACCTCTGCCGCGTCGGCGATCTCATCCATTTGGGTCATGCGGTACCCCTTGCGGCTGAACACTCTGATTGCCGCCTTCACAATGTCGGGTATCCGGTTTTCCGGCATCACTCTCGGTGACATATCAGCCTCTCCTGTTTTTCTTTATATCGAATATTTAACTTACTAACTGGGTTAGTTATTTATATTATACCGCCAGCTTCCCGGCTTGTCAAGAGGAAAATGCGATCAAGTCGAAAAACTACGCATATCCGCAGATTGCGCAGCGCGGCGAAGCTCCAACCAAATAACTTCACCACAAAAGCGCCAAGTCTCCAAGGAAAAGAAGGAGCATGGAACCACGGATGAACACGGATTCAGAGAAGAAGAAAAAGAGGTATTTTGGCCGCAGATGCAAGCAGATAAACGCGGATTTGGAAAAAGAACAGCCCCTTGAAACACGAATTATGAATGAACAGCTTATCTCTTGTTATTCCCGCGAAGGCGAAGGCGGGAATCCATTCAAACAAAACCTCTTGTATTCGATCCGAAATCCCCAATCCGATATCCGCAATCACAACGCGCTTGCATTTCCGTCCGTGTCCGCATATACTTTAAGTTAATTATGAGGACCCATTCTACTGTTCCCAATCACCGGTGAGCGCGCAATGCTCGAGAACCCCCCTATTCTCCTCTCTGACATTCGCGGGTACAGCCGGCTTGCTATCGAGGCGACTATCGGGCTGACCAACGTTGTCGAGACCATGCACCGCAACATTTCCCGCGTTCCCGGCATTCTTGGCGCGTTTACGCAGGAACGCACCGGGGGCGTCACCGGATTGGTTTATAAAAACATCCGAGGAGTGACCCGTCTGGTGGGTGGCGGGATTGATGCTGCGCTCGCGCAGTTTGTTCCGCAACTTAGTCACGGAGCGTCGTCGGCCGAGCGCGAAGCCTTCCTTGCGGCGCTGAACGGTGTCCTGGGCTACCACCTCGCTGCCAGCGAGAACCCGCTGGCAATTCCCATGCGGCTGCGTCGGAAGGGACAGCCGCTTGAGCTGACGAAGCAGTCCCTGGCAGAGGCGATCCCCCGGCCAAGCCCCAAAGTCCTTCTACTCGCGCACGGACTGTGCATGAATGATCGGCAGTGGAGGCGGAAGGGGCACGACCACGGTGCGGCCCTGGCCGCCGATGCCGGCCTCACGCAGGTTTATCTACACTACAATAGCGGGCTCCACATCTCCACCAACGGTCGCGCGTTTGCCGACCTTATCGAAGCCCTGTTGAAAGTCTGGCCGGTACCCATGGAGGAACTGGTCATTATCGGGCACAGCATGGGCGGGTTGGTTACTCGCAGCGCCTGCCACTACGGCAAGGTTGCGGGACACAATTGGCTGCGGCGCCTCCGCAAGATCGTTTTCCTTGGCACGCCGCACCATGGGGCGTTGCTGGAACGCGGCGGCAATTGGCTTCATGTCATTCTGAGTATCAGCCCATACACGGCGGCGCTCGCTCGCCTCGGGGAGATTCGCAGCGCCGGCATCACCGACCTCCGCTACGGGAACCTGCTCGACGAGGACTGGGAACATCTGGACCGCTTCGCTCACTCAAAGGACAAACGGCGCGTCGTGCCGCTGCCGGACGGCGTTCAATGCTACGCCGTCGGGGCCTCGATCTCAAGAGCGAGCGCTCTGAGCAAGAGACTCGTCGGCGACGGACTCGTGCCCTTGGATAGCGCCCTCGGCCGCCACGCGGACCCCGGCCGGAACCTGTCTTTTCCGGAGTCGCATCAATGGATCGGGCACGGCATGAGGCATCTGGACCTGCTCTCTTGCAGAGAAGTGTACGAGCGCATCAAACAGTGGCTTCCATGTCCTTGCTGACGCAGACCCCGAATATCCTTCGTGATCCAAAGCTTCTTCTTTTTGG
>CAYVDS010000366.1:0-2650 GCA_964450145.1 uncultured bacterium | reverse complement strand
CCTGTTTGTCGGATCCATCGACATTCTTTATCGCCTCCGGCGCTAAGGGAATCACTTGCTTCTTCGTGGGATTCAACACCCCCGCGAGATCCGACTTTTTCGGTATGGTTTTCCTTGGACTCATCTCTTTTCTCTCCAGTCCAGCAGCACCGGCGTGCTGCCCGAGTTGTCATATAAAATCCATGCATCCACGAGGTTCTTATAAATCTCCTCAAAGTTCCGTAAGCCGGTACGGAATCTTCGGCGGACAACTTCTTCCGGAACGTTGTGCCCCCCCTGCGCCACGCGGGCGGCCACCCTGGCCAGAGCGAGTTCAGGCGCATAAAACCGTCCGTTGCCACCGTTTGTTGATTCCATTTCAATACAGCCACTTTTCATGCCGCACCGGCAATTGATTGAGGTAATTCCGGTAAGGGGGGTAGTCGGTTAGCTCCACCTGTACAATAATGCAAGGGCAACCTTCTCGCGTGATGGAGGGGGGTGGCCAGCGGGGCGATGACCTTTTTGTTAATGTCGTCGCCAATGGAGGGCTTGCCCTTGAGCGCAACCATGTCCTTGAAGCTCGCGCCGGCGGGGATCGTGATCGGGGCATAGGGCAGGCCCGCGTATTTGTCGCTGATGTACTTGATGAACAGGAGCACCAAGACGTAGTCCTTGTACTGGCCGGCGTCCATCCCGCCGCGCAGTTCGTCGCAACTGGACCAGAGAGAGGAGTAGAGTTCGGATTTCTTCAGTGCCATATGATGATTATCCCAGTTGGCTTTTCACTCGTCGATGTAGTATTTCTTGGAAAATAACGTTGTGCGTTAACTGCGGTCCGGATCGGCACACGCGCTCCCCATACAACGCACGTCACAAGAAAGATCAACAGATCCACGCATCCGTTAGACGCCTGCCGCTTCCTCGATTGCCTGCCTACCCAACGGCGTGATCTCAAATGCCCCGATATCCCAAGCTTGATCCGGGTTTGTTCGGGGGTCCTGCGGCAGCAACGTTACTTCGTAGGCGATCAAGCCGACATCAAATAAAGCACGAAGCTGCCTGTCGTCGAAACCACACTGCGCAAGATCCTCGAAAAAACCATCGACCACCTCGTCTACGATCGGCTGACCATCAAGGAATCGCAGAAGGTCGATAACAGCCCCCTTGCTGGAGAATGCCCCAACGCCCACCAGACCCTCCAGGCCCCCAATCTCTTGATACGACAGATCGGAGGCGCCGACGAGTTCAAGTAGCTCACTCGCAGCAACCAGCGACCGTAGACAGGCCAAGCGATCGATCTTGTCGCCTTCATGGACTGCGTAGTTCCGATAGTACTGGTAAGCGCCGTCGAAGTAGGCCGCTGCGGCGGCCTGCATCTTAGAACCGAACGGCGTACGCAGAAGGACTTTCTTCCCCCCGGCCTCGAACATCCTGGAAAGTCGTCGACCAAACCACGATGAGCCGGTCTTCTCGTGCATAGCGCCGTCGAGCTGCTTGTAGGCCTCGACACTGGCTTGGGCGTAGTGACCGTCCAGAAAGAGCCGCCGACAGTGTCGAAGAATCCGGGGATGGAGAATTTCCTCGATTTTCTCGTTCTTCATGCCTTGGCCCCTTCAGTGCGACCTCCGGCTTCAGGCGCGCGCCGCTTGCGGCGTGTCGCACTACAAACCGTTGTTCGGTGGCGTTGTTGCACGAATCTTCCGCTTAGACCAGTTGCACATGCGACCAGCACAAAGAGACCCCTTACACAAATCACCAGTCGTTCCACAGCCTGATTGCCGAGTTGAGGAACGCTTCGCAATTCGGCTTCGGCCAGCATGTATGCGAGTTGTCCCATAGAAGGTAGTACTGCTCGTTCGCACAGACCAACTTGCTCTTGTCAGTTTCGTTCTGGATCCAGTTTATTGTGTTGACAAAGCAGTCTTCAAAACTCGTCGCAAACTTGGTACTTGGCACGTTGTAGAGGAGCCCTTCAAGGTAGTAAGAAGGAGCAACACCGGCCTTAATGTAGCCATCCTCTACAAGCTTTCCGCGCATATTCTTAAGAACTCGAACCATTGGCTTCAGCCAGTTGCTCGTGTTCTGGTGCTTACGAGTAAGATTCGTTGAGTGCTGTTTAGGGTAATTGGCAATTTTTTCCCCTGCTGCGTTATAGAAGCAAATACCTTCATCGTAAGATTGATCGCCTACGCTCCGGAACTTGTAGTAGCGGCGGAATTGAAATGGCCGCAATAACGTCTGCCTTTCGTCGGCTTCCTCGGGCGGCAATTGCAATTGCCTTGTCACCGGCTTTCACGTCTGCGCCGTACGCGTCAGTAAGGACATTGAGCACGTCTCTCTTGAAATGAGGATACGAATATCGCGCGTCATCATATGCGTTCTTATTTAGAAGAAGTTTTCGGAATCACAGGATGGTCTCGGCGTTTTATCCGGTTTTCGCATAACACGCTTCGGATCTAAAAAAATATCCGCCGGATACCGGCCCGGTTCACGGCAGATTCCGAGACACAATCGTCCCCCACCCCGTCGAGGGGTACTGATGCTGACGATGGACGTCTGTCTTTAAGGCCGATGGCAGGGATTTCCGGATGGAATTTCCCGAGATCGGCCGGATTTCTCATAGAAGGGATGGATGATAATGAACCACCCTGCAGCAAGCTGCAGGGTA
>CAYVDS010000365.1:0-2705 GCA_964450145.1 uncultured bacterium | reverse complement strand
GGTATCTTTTTCATCAATTCTTAGGATACTACCAAAGCTTCAATGCAGTTCTCTTTGATAAACTCGACAAACAGATCTTCTTTCAAATGGCAGTTCACCGGAACAATAATCGCCCCAGCCCGGGCTATTGCAAAGAACGAAGTCACTAACGCGGGGGTCCTTCCCGTAATCATCCCGATCTTTGGCCGGTCTCCGCGGCCTATTTCAAGCAGCAAGGTGGCCAGTTGGTCAACACGATTATTCAATTCACGGTAAGTTATTGATTGGTTCAGGCACACCAAGGCGTCTTCATGCGGGAATAGTTCTGTCGAGCTGACCAGAATCTGATCTAACGTGAGGGCCGAATTCTTCATTACGACTCCTCTTCGCACTTTACCGGGAGCGCAGAGCGCTTGCTCTTTATTCGCTTGTAGAAATCGAAAACATGGGGGGGACACCCTTGCACAAAGTTTGAGGCAGTCATCTTCCTGTTGTTGTTAAGAGAAATATCCACGCTACAGTTCCCGAAGAGCCAAAGTTCTCCTTCCCACGTTTCCAAAGAAGGAGAGTTCGGCATGGGTTTCCCAACATAAACTGTAAGTGTAGGCAGTCCCTGCAAAATCCCTTCGAGCGAAAGCCTATCCAGACTGTGGCGCAAGCTGGATAGGCACCCGCTGCATGCGCCTCCCTCGATACTGATGATATTTCGAAAACACCCGGCGCTGCTGAGGACAGGGCGTTCAAAGTTTCTTTTCAGTTCTTGAACAGAAGCCCCCTCGACTGAAATCAATTCCTCATTGGCTTGCCCGTGTCCTTCGAAATCCGCAAGCCGTATCATCGCAACTTCCTTGGGATCGATGCCCATTAGTCGCGCACAAACAACATCCACTGAAACTACGTCTTCCCCAGCAACGACGCAATTAAAATCTCTGACTGGTTTTCCGAAAAGCGGCGCCTGGCCTTCGGTCGGCCAAATGGCATCCACCACTGTCAAGGCTGGCTTGACTATGTGGAGGAGGTCTACGATTTTCTGATTGATATCCTGGCGATGGAAAAGCAGCCGTTGCTCATCCATTATCAGACCGCACAGATTCTTAATTCCGGCGCTGATTAGTGTATGCATGTGTGTTTTCATCTTGGGCAGGTTTATGATCAGATCGGCTTCCAGAACAGGCCTCGGGAGTATAACGTGCCTGAATATTCTGCCTTTGGGGTTAGCCACCTTCACCATCTCAGCCTGGTCAAGATAGCAGATATCGATTCCCAACGAACCAAGTCTTTTCTTCAAACCGGACACGCGAAACACGTACCTCGACGTAATTCCGACTCCGGGCTTTTCTCCTACGATCACCTGTTTTGCGCCCGCGTCGCGTGTGAGTTCGGCTAAAGCTTCTATAACTCGCGTATCAGTGGTGGTATTGGAATTCGGGGAGATGTTCGGACGGACGAGGTTGGGTTTTAGGAAAACGCACTTATTCTTTACCAAAGACAGAAAGTCACAACGTGAAGATTTGATTGCGCGTTCGACAAGTGTCCGGACAGATACGAGGCCATTTATATCTGTGCTGTCGGGCGTCCCTGGAATCTGCGAGAAATGAGCTACGCCCACGGTGGAGGAGTTGCGGGCAGGCGCTCGCTTTACTGCTGAGTGGATGAAAAGCTCTGCCGCTGTCTCACGAACAGTGAACGGTTCCTTCTTCAAGGGTAACTTTTCTCCCTTTGCAGTCTCTCAACCCACCAGGAAGACGAATTAGTAAATTATTAATTCCTAATAGTCAATTTGCCTATAGATTAATGCTTCGGTGACAAAAAACACGTATTTCCGTAGGACCATTTTCGAATCATAATCAGACTTTCAGAAGCCCGCGCCTTTTTGTGATAGGAGAGTTATGCCGCCGCGAATCTCATGGGGTTGCCTGTCATCCAGAGGTTGTGCAATATTTTCCCATCCGTCTGAATCCGGCGGTCTCCTGCAATTTGCTTTTTAATAAAAAACGAAAGCTGAACAAGGAATATATCATATGGGATGAGGCTTGTCAAGTAAAATTGAATGTGATTTGACAAAAGAGACTCGACAGGAACAAGACACCGGATCAACAAGCAGTTACCCCCTTACGGGAGCCGTCAAGGACGATGCACACGAGCTTTGGATTGTGGCAGAGAGCAAAACGGAAAAATGGGGAAAAGGTTGAACGGGGAAACGGGAAGCGAAGGTAAAAGGAGCAAGACGAAAGGGACGTAGGAGGCGAAGGGCGAAAGGGAAACTTGATTTTGGATTTTAGTCCCGCGTTTTGGCGGTATTGGATTTTGGATTGAATGGAAATCAAGAAAGCGCGAATTCGAGAATTCCCGGACAAGAATATGAAAAGAACAAGGCCTTCCGGGGAGAAAAAGGAAAAAGGGAAAAGACGCTCGATCTTGGATTTTGGATTTCGGATTGAAGAACAAAGAAGGAAACGTAATCTCGTGAGGTGCGAAAGGGCTCGGAGCTGGTTCTACCTGCTCCATCCTATGGCCCCTTTGCGGCCCCTAACGTCTGCGGAGTCCAATGTCCTGTTTGTCCAGTTTATGTCTGGTTTATGAACGGCATCACCCCGTCGGCCTCTTGTTGCCCCAACCACAAGTTGAGTCATTGCCCTCTGCGGGCCCGTGCAGCCCTAATGAAGGGTTTAACTCATTTTGAACACTTTGGGCTTGGGTTTTGCCAAAAATCTGCAAAAACCCCT
>CAYVDS010000364.1:0-2711 GCA_964450145.1 uncultured bacterium | reverse complement strand
GCTCAGTAAGCTCAGGCGCAACCCGTCATAAACCCGACAAACCCGACAAAGGGGCCACAAAGGGGTCAAACGGGCCATAGGATGGAGCATCGGGAAACGGCTCATAATTGGCTCAAATGGCTCACGCAAGATGAAACCAGACATAAACTGGACAAACAGGACATTGGCCTCCGCGAGACGTTAGCGGCCACAAAGGGGCAAAAGGGGCCATGAGGTGACTCCGGTCAAGGTATATGATGCCGCGAACTCGATGAACTATGCGTTCTTCAAGGTTGTGTGCGAACAAGTCGGCATCAGCTCCGAGCCCTTTCGCACCTCACAATTCCGGACAAATGGAGAGAAGTTACTCGCGTTGGTAATGGTGGTTCTGTCAATGTGTAGGTCTGACCCCTATGTTCTCCTCTATCTCTTGAGTCACCTAGAAATTGTAGTTTCATGACGCTGCTTTCGTGTAACTACCATGAAGCTCTACGTTATCGGCTGTGGAACAATCATCAGCACGGCAAGCACGTCTGCGGGGAGTACGGGTGTTATTGAGGCCCGCTTCCGCTTTATGACCGACCTGACACGTCCGTATGACTGCTCCAACTCCGTTGCGCGTCTTTGTGCGAGCTTCCGAATGGGTTCCTTAAGGGCGTCGAAACCGCGAAGGGGTGTTTCAAGCCAGTGTTTAGCTTGATCAAAAGGAAAGGCGGAGGGTTTGACCCGGTCTAAAAGCGACTCAACTTCTTCCTGGGGGAGCCATTTCGCATCCTCGATCCCGCCGCGAAATCCTGCAAGAACACACTCTTCCGCCACCAACGGAGATTCCGAATCGGCGTCTTTCACAAGAAACCTCAATCGGAGAATGAGAAGGGTTGTCAAAAGCTTCACTTCCCGGGAGCGAGTGACACCGCATCTCGCGGAAAGCATGCGGTCGCCCTCCGGGTCCAGGGCAATGTCCAGCAAATATTCCGCCAAGGTATTTGTCAGCGGATGAAGTCTGGAAATGTATGTCGCGTCGGTGATCTCATTCTCGTCGAATGTTATGAGGCTGAGCTTCTTGTCGGGCAGTCTCTCTTGAATGCCTGGCGGCAAACGCGAAATATCGAAAGACCAGCCTTTTGCTGATTGAGAGACCGGGCTCCCTAATCGCTGGCAGGCGGTTCTGACAAACCGCTCGACATCCGCCGAATCACCCAAGGTCTTATCGGTCACTTCCAACTCTTTCGCCACTTCGTCCGGTTTAATGGCATGCTGCGCAAACCGGGTCCGGCTCTTTTTCTCCTTTTCCGCAGCCCGGTCCCATTTACGATGCACCTCAGTTATCGGAGCCGATGCATCGCGGAATAAATCCATTTGTGAGCTTTCAGGCTCCCGCAGGAATAGCGCCTTGAGGACTGTTTCCATCACGCTTTCGCTGTCCACAGGTATGGGCACCATTATACCAAGCTCCTTGTGTATTCGGCGAGCTTTGCGGAGGAGAACGTCCAATACTGCTCCATCAATGGGGTTGTCCGCGCCATAAAGAAGAACAGCCTTGACCTTTTTCTTTTGTTGCCCGAACCGGTCAACGCGCCCTTCACGCTGTTCCAAGCGATTCGGATTCCACGGGAGGTCGTAATGGATGACCGCATCAAAATGCTCCTGAAGGTTTATGCCCTCACTGAGGCAATCAGTCGCCACAAGGACATGCCTGGCGGATGTGCCAAGTTCCTCCACGCGAATCTCTCGCTCTTCGTCAGAGACAGCGCCGGTAATCGAGATGACGCGCAAGTCATGGAATTCCGGATTCAGCCTCGTTTTCAGTTCCTCGGCAACGTAGTCTGAGGTAGCGATATAGCGGCAAAAGACAATCGGCCTGAATCCTTCTCGCAACAGAGTTTTCACCATCTCTGCCGCTTTCTTGATTTTTATGTCGCTGTCTCCCTTTAATCCCTCCGCTCGCTTCGCAAAATCGCGCAGTTTCCGCCTTTCGGGCTCGTCCGCCGAATTCTCTTCTTCACCGACCAAATGCGACGGCGCCACATCCAGCGTTCGCTCAGCGTCTATTGGGTCAAGGATATAGGGAGAGTATCCTTCGTCGTCAAAGTCTTCGTCTCCGGTAAGTCGCTCGATTCGTCCCAGTAGGGCGGTTCTCGCGGCAGCCGGGCTCGACATCACACAGCGCAGCAGCGCAAGCGCCGCCCAGTAGCGCACACGCCGCCGGAAGCCTTTCTCCGAACCTTCGGCTACTACAATCTCTCTCGCGAACTTATAGATGTCCTGGAACAATTTGGTGTATTCGGCAGACAGCCTATAAGAAACCTCCAGCGGTTCGCGCTCCGGGAAGGAGGTCTCTGCCCCCATCCATTGTTTGACATCCGCGCGGCGGCGCTGGATGAAATGATGCGCGAGGTCCACGCGCTGAGACTCCTGCAATTTCTCCCAATCCAATTTGCCGAAGGATGGCCGAATAAAGCCCAGCAGCGATAAAAACGGCTCGTCGAACCCACTGTGAGGTGTGGCCGTAACAAGGATTACATGTTTCGATTCATCTTTTGCCAGGTCAAATATAAGCTGGTGTCTCTGTTGTTGCGCTACCGATTGTCCAGCCGGTTTTGCGCAACCGTGCGCCTCATCCACAATCACCAAATCGGGACAGTGGAGCAGGAATGCATCTCGCCGGCCCTGGGCTTTCACAAAGTCAACACTCGCGATAATGTGCGGATAATACTCGAAGACACTCAAGT
>CAYVDS010000363.1:1965-2715 GCA_964450145.1 uncultured bacterium | reverse complement strand
ACTGGCCGCTTATTCGGGGACACCTTGCCGCAAGGTGTCCCCGAATAAGCTCACGATGCGGCGTCGTGTCTCCGGATTAAGGACAATCTCTCCCCCACGTAGCCGAGGTCGGCTACTTAAAAGCGGAGCGCTATCCATTATAATAATTTGTTGCACGCTGAATGTCAATCCGCAAGTCTGGTATGTGTGCGAAACCTTGCCGCCGCGGTATAACGCGTAACTGTCAATTCTACGGGTACGCACAGGCTGCGCCCATTTCCAGTGCCCCGTAGTCTTGACAATAAGCCCACGATTGTGTATACTTACCGGTAGGTAAAAGGGAGCCTATTGATTTGGAAACCAGGCAAAACAAACAGGTGATCTTGCCTCATCAAAACACAAGGCAAACAATCGAGAAGAAAGCCATATCTGTTTTGGCTGAAAAGGGTTACGATGCAAGTTCAATGCGAGAGATCGCCGAGGCTTCCGGTGTTACGAAGCCGGTCATCTATTATTATTTTCAGAGCAAAGAGAACCTTTGCCAGCACATTATCCGCTCGGGTCTGGAGGACTTCCGCCAGCAGATAAAGGAAATCTGTGAAGCGCCGACGAACGACGTTCTTTCGCTGTTAGTGTGGGCGGTAAAAGCTCATTTTGATTATTGCAAAGAGCACACGGATTTTGCTCGATTCGTCTACGCGATCAATTTTGGCCCTGAAAAGCAGAAGATCGATTATGACTTTCACTCATATGGCGAAGAGCTATTCCGGA
>CAYVDS010000363.1:0-1955 GCA_964450145.1 uncultured bacterium | reverse complement strand
AGAAGAAGCTGCCGTGCTGTACCTGCGCGGAATAATCAACGACTATGTGATGAGTTTTCTGGACGGGCGAGGCGACCTTCCGCCGGAGCTCGCGAAGATTATTGTAGCAGACATGGTGAACGGTTTGAGACCGGAAGAAACAAAGAACTGCGCTGAGAAGGCGTCGGAGAATTTGTGATGGCTAAGAAGAAAGGGATCATTGTGGGGATTGCAGTGGTTGTCATACTTGGCGTTGCCGTGGCAGGCGGGATAATGGTGCTGCTTCCTGAGCCCACGACATCGACGGAAACCCCTCCAGAGAGCAAAAGCGCCAACATAAGAGTACTGGAAGTGAAAACGACTTCGCTCAAGGAGTGGATCGAACTGCCGGCGAGCGCAGAGCCCTATCTTATGACCGAGGTTCCGGCGGAGGTGGGAGGCCGCATCGATTGGATCGGCCCGAAAGAGGGCCAATTCATTGCAGCGGCCGGGACTCCGCTTCTCCGGATTGACCAGCGCACATTCAAGGCGCAAGTGGACGAAGCGCAGGCGGCTCATGACCTTGCGCTCAACAATTGCAAGCGGATAGAGCAGTTGCATAAAGAAGGTATTATGAGTAACGAGCAGTTGGACCAGTGCAAGGCCAATGCCGCCACAGCGGCGGCGAGGCTCGAGGTCGCGAAAGTGCAACTCGACAAATCAACCGTTCGAACTCCTGTCGCGGGCGTGCTGAACAAATGGCGCTTTGACGCGGGTGAATACGTGAATCAAGGCGATCGAGTGGCCGACATGGTTGTCATAGACCCTGTGAAAATACTGGTCAAGGCGCCGGAAAAGGACGCCCCTTATGTGCACAAGGGCGAAACCGTTCAGATTTCATTCGATTTTATTGACAAGCGGTTTGAAGGCTCGGTCACCTATATCAGCGTAGTTGGAGACCCTGAGACCCGCACGTATGATGTGGAGATCACAGTCCCTAACCCCAAACGCGAGATTCTGCCGTCAATGATCGCGACGGCAAGCATGCTGAGACGCGAGATTCCCAACGCCATTACGGTACCCTTGTTCGCTGTTATTCCTCGCGGAGACATCAAAGTGGTCTTTGTCGAAAAGGACGGGAAAGCCGAGGAACGTGTGGTCGAGTTGGGAATTCTGGAGGGTGATCGAGTCCAGATAGTGAGCGGCATCGAACCGAACGACAGGCTCATCGTGGAAGGACACCGCGAGTTGGAGGACGGGGCTCCCGTCCGCGTGCAAGGCATGGTCGAGGCTCAATCATGATCATCAGCGATGCTGCAATAAAAAACCGCACGTCAGTGTATGTGCTGATCGTGATGATTGTTCTGTTCGGTTTGTACTGCTACATCACGCTGCCACGTGAGGCCGCTCCCGATATTCCGGTGCCGTATATTTTCGTCACGACCACGTACACGGGTGTTTCTCCCACCGACATGGAGAACACCGTAACCATACCTCTCGAAAAAAAGCTGAAAGCGTTACGCGACGTCGAAGAAATCGAATCGACTTCGGCAGAAGGGATATCCATCATCGAAATCGAGTTCCTGCCCGACGTAGACATCGACGACGCGTTGCAGAAGGTCAGGGACAAGGTTGACCAGGCTAAGCCGGACCTTCCGGAGGATGCGGACGATCCGGCAATCACTGAAGTCAGCTTCTCGGATTTCCCTATAATGGTTCTCAATATATCGGGAGACGTCGGTCTGGCGCGCTTGAAAAGCATTGCGGACGATCTCGAAGACATGATCGAGGCAATTCCGGGCGTGCTCGACGCCGCTGTGATAGGAGGGCTTGAAAGGGAAATCAGGATCGAGCCCAACCCTGATCGGCTCGCGACATACAAAATACCCATGAGCGAACTGCTGGCGCTCATCGAGAAGGAAAATGCAAACGTTGCAGGCGGCAACATCGACCTTCAGGACGCCAACCCCCCGGAGCGTCTACCAGTCGCACTCGTC
>CAYVDS010000362.1:0-2718 GCA_964450145.1 uncultured bacterium | reverse complement strand
TCACCGGCGAACGCGAGTTTTTCGGAGAATATCTGCCCTGCTCGCAGGGGGAAGTGCTTGTGTGCGGACTGGGGAAGCCGCTGCCACTGATCGCAGGGGACGGAGAGGACGCCGCCGCGCCAGCCTCATTCGAGCGCAGATTCCCTCACGCATTCGAAGAGCTCTCGGCTGTAGCGCGCAAGCTTGAATCTCATCTGTGTGACATGCAGGACATCGAATTCACCGTTGAAAACAATACGCTCCACGTGCTTCAGACGAGGCCCGCCAAGCGGACTGACCATGCCGCTTTGAAAATCGCGATCGACCTTGTTCATGAGGGTATTATCGACAAACGCACCGCCGTCGCGCGACTTGAGGAGGCAGGCCTGAGACAGTTGCTCCTGCCCGTCTTCAGTCCGAGTTCTCCAAAACACTTGATCGCGCAAGGGAATCCTGCCTCGCCCGGCGTCGCCGTGGGCAAGCTTGCCTTCAACCGAAAAGACGCCATCGCGAGAGCACAGGAGGGCGAGGATGTAATTCTCGCGGCGATTCGCACAACGCCGAAGGATATCGGGGGCATCGCGGCCTCGCGCGGCGTGCTCACCTGTGAAGGCGGCATGACATCGCACGCCGCAATCAACTCGCGCCGGATGGCCAAGCCGTGTGTCACTGGATGCCAGACGATCGAGATCGACAGGGAGGCTGAGACTCTAAGAATCGACTCGCTCAAACTCGGCCCCACGGACACTGTCAGCATTGACGGATATACAGGAGAGGTGTTCCTTAGCGCTGTCGAGGTTGTCGAGCCGGACTATCCGCAGGCGGTTTCCGACAGGGACCATCTGGGACTCGAGCGCTATATGAACACCTACATCGAGTGGGAAAGAGAGATGTCGGGCTCTGGTTCCTGAGAGTCGAAACTCAGGACTCGAAACTAGAGACTATGCCCGCCTCGGGCCGTTCCCTTTCGCCTTGTTCCTTTCGCCTTTCCCCTCCTTATGGTCGCGCAATCATATAGAAGCTCGTCAGTTTCAGTCTCACGAATGGACCAAATGATCCAGAAATCCGATAGTCCTTGATCTTTGTCGGAAGCGAAGGCGTGAACAAATGAATGTTGCCCGGAACGTGCCCATAGACGCTATTTCCGATCCTCAAGCCATACCTTGTTCCTTCGATCGGGATCGGTTCGCTCCCGCCGCCGGCAATGGGAAGATCGGAAAAAGAGAGATGCACGTCCGCCGCCAGACGGGCCTCTTTTTCTGAAGCCGAAAGTCCCGAGCCGCGGGCGATTATCGTGACGTTCGGCGCGTAATATTCGAGAATGGGAGCATAGCTATCGGAGAAAGACTTGTCCACCATTGCCACCGGCCGGCTGCATGTCCGCGCGTACTCGCCGACCGTCCTAAGCTCGTCGTATCCATACTTGCATCCCGCCAGTTGATGCGCGCCAGACGCTGTGCCGGTCGCCAGTGCAAAGAGCAGAAGCGCTGCGTATGCCCTTCCGGGAAGCCTGTCTGAAAGCCCTGCGAAGCAGAGCGACAGAAATGGGACGAGTCCGAAGAAGTAATAGCTGTGTTTGTGGAGAAAGAAGTAGAACACGAAATTGAAAAGGATGAGCAGAGCTATCAGGATTGCTTGACGCGTCGGGCGCGTGAGCGTCAAGCCCATTCCAACTAGGCCGCCAACGAGAAACAAGGGCGAGCACCCCCAAAGCATCTCGGCGAAGAGGAGGTTGAGGGTCAATCCCGACGCGATTCCGGCCTTACTGGCCGAGCCGTGGAGCTGAGTCGAAAGCAAGTAGCCGGGATCGCGAATGAGATGATATCCGTAAAACGGAACGAGAACAAGCGCGATACCCAGCAGGAATAACGCGAAATTGAGGGTAAAGAGCCGCCTGCGCTCGCGCCCCAGTAATTCCCAAACTACAATGGCAACCAGCATGATAACGGCGAACTGCTTGCTGAACATCGCCGCCCCAAGGAACAGGCCTGCTATGAAAAGGTCGAGCCTTCCGCCGTGGGTTCTCGCTCTCACGTAAAAATAGACGGCCCAGACCGAAAGCGAGACGAACAGAATGTCCGTCTGCACGTTCCTGCCGAGAAGCAAGAAAATCGGAGTCGAAGCGAAAAGCACCGCTGCCTCGAGCGCAGCTTCCTTCCGCAGCGTCAACCGGC
Source organism: uncultured bacterium (assembly GCA_964450145.1). Classification (GTDB taxonomy): domain Bacteria; phylum Abyssobacteria; class SURF-5; order SURF-5; family SURF-5; genus JACRIR01. The sequence goes on along the minus strand of CAYVDS010000362.1, from coordinate 565 downwards.
CCAGCAGATACAACCCCAATAGCGATAGCATCGAGAAAGCCACCGGCACGAGACGCGCGGCCCATTCGCTATCTCCGAACATCGAGAAGCTCGCGTAAAGCAGGTACGATAGCAAGGGCGGGATGTAAAGGTCGAGCATGTTTTTGTATGTCGGCGTGAGGAGCGAGTGGGTGGCGTAGTTTCGGGCGACGGACGCATACCACGCCTCGTTGAGGCCGTGGAACCCCCCGAAAGAATCCGATAATCCGAAAACGAGAAGACCTGCGTCAATCACAAGAAAAACAATGAGGCAGCACGTCAGCAGGCCTGCCTCGAGCCACATGGGAGACTTCTTGAACGTACAAACCGTGTCTGCCTATCTTATCCCTCAAGAGGTTTCAGCATCTACCTGCGATTTTCCGCGTCTTTGCTTTTTTCTGCGTCTGACGCGTATTCCTTCAGGCTCTTCGCGAGCGATTCAAGCCGGTCGACCACGAGCCGGTCAATGGTCCCTTTCGGATATTTGCCGGTCTTGGTGGGCTTGCCGGATTTCATGCCCGTGAGTATCTCGAGCCCTTCTTCTACC
>CAYVDS010000361.1:2565-2773 GCA_964450145.1 uncultured bacterium | reverse complement strand
ACACTATATCTATGGCGTGTGCGCTGATGTGCGATTCGGAAAAACCGTGCAGAGCATTTGACGAAGACGCACGGCAGAGAACACACGCAGGGCGACAATGCGGCGCGCGATGTTGGCTTGCTCTGCGACGTTGAATCGTGCCGCATTGCGCCCTGCTTCAGCGTTTGGCGACATTCCCTTTCAGTTCGTTTCTGCGCTCATCACGGAG
>CAYVDS010000361.1:1463-2555 GCA_964450145.1 uncultured bacterium | reverse complement strand
TGAGTTATGCGATTTTGTTTCTAGCCCTCACGAGTCTCTTGACAGCGTGCGGTCTAGGAGATTCTCCAGAAGGTGGAGCCAAAGAATGGATGACTGCCTTTGCGAATCTCGACGGTAACAAAATCGCTGAGCGAACCTGCGCCGCGCAACAAGCGAATGTTCAGCAAGCAGGGATGTGGGCTTCAGTTTTCAACCTCTTCGGTCAGCAGACTATTGGTCAACAAGGGAAGACGGATGTGTCAGGACATGGCGCATGGTGCAAGAGGACGGAAAATGGAAATGGTGTGGACAATAGCGGACGAACACACTGAAGGCGTCGGCTAACACACGCACACCGACAACGGCGGTATCGGTTGCCAAACGGTAGTCACTTTCAATTCGTCCGCCGTTGTCGGTGTGCTACAGCGTTCTCCGCCATGCCGCATTAATCCAAACTATGCTACCCAAAAGGAGTGAGTAAAGATGTTAGAAGACAGTGACAAAGCCACCCTCGCCTGGAATGAGTTAAGGAATCAACAGGATTGGGAGCGCCACAACGAGAGCCAACGCGCGCAACTCTCTACGATTTTGCTCGCCCTCTCTGCTGCTCTCGTTGCACTACTTCCCAAAGATAAACCTCTACCTTTGAAACATGATGATTGGCTAATTCCTGCTTTCCTAATTTTCATCGGTGTCTTTGGGTTCGTCGCCGTTATGAAATACTGGGAACGATTCAGATACCACGAGCATCTCGAAGATGCCTATCGGAAGATTGTGGATTCATATTTTGCGCCCGACGGCAAACCTCTTAACGATGAAGACCGAATATCCTCACAAAGGAATTTGTTTCTCAAAACCCGAGAAGATGCAATCAAGGAACATGAGAAAGGATGGCTTCCCTTTCCAAAAAACAGACACCTGATGCAACATCGCCTATGGCAGATAGTCTTTTTGCTCATTGCCGTTCTCGGTGTTTTTCTAATCGTGACTGCACAATGAACTACTACAACTCATAGAGTATGAACTTCACAGCACGAGCGGAGAACACCTGCCCGCCGATTCCGCCACCGTCGCGAACTTTTGGTGTGCACGGTTTGCGCTGGCAAACGTACT
>CAYVDS010000361.1:0-1453 GCA_964450145.1 uncultured bacterium | reverse complement strand
CGCAAGACACTTGGCGGCGGAATCGGCGGGCGGTAGCGTTTGCAGACATGCCGTTGTAATCCAGCGTGCGCGTCCCCGCAAGTATGGCGCGGCGAATACGGCAACTGTTTCACCCAAAGGAAACGTGAATAATGAATACCAGCAAAAAATCAAATCAATGGGAACTTGAAATCACTGAACTAGAGCGAGACGACCCGCGCTATTCGGAAGGTCTTCGCATCTCGCAAGTACGTTCGCAATTGGGCGGAAAGGACGAAGGATATGTCACTTCTCCTGACGGTGAGCGACAATGGTTATCTTTGAAACGTTGGATTGGTACGCGCAAAGCCGTTCGATTGCTTCTTTCCTTCAAGCGCGTTATCAGACAACCTGTAGAGCAAAGCCCCAGAATCGTTAGTGATTGCGCCAAACCCAAATCTGCTGGAATTGTCGAGTCAGTGTCCTTCGGTAACAACAAAAAACGCTCTGGTGGTTTGCGAGTCACCGTGCAGTTCGATAAAGAGAAGTAGGGCGACGACACATGGACATTATCCTCAATCAGGTAATTGGTGCGGTTATCGGCGCGATAGTATCCATTGCAATATCGTGGTATTTCTACAAGAAAGCCGACCTGCCTGCTCAAGTGGCGAATGAGATGATAGACAACATACTGTTCATCAACATTCAGGACAGGTTAGGGGAACAGTTTCTTTTCTACGACTATCCTCACGAAATTCAATTGCCGAAAGACCAAGATACGCCCCATGTCGCCCAATTCTGGTATTCAACCAATGCGCCCAAACAAGGCGAATCGGTTCTAATTCTATTTCGTGTTGTAGATACAGGCAGAAATTTCGGTGGCAGTCAATTCATTGAAGTAACTGATACCGCCAGCATGTTGAGTTTCCCCGTTGCGCGACAAGGTCACGGGTACTATGCGGTCAAGATAGATTTTGCTGATAACGCTTTGACTGGTCAGCATACAATTACATTCAAACTCACAGACAGAAAACGAAAGTCATATACGCAGTCACTCAAAATAAATCTTCGGGGTTTGGAAGAAGACACGCCATCTTTTGATTTCACCGACAAACCAAGCAAGCATGATGAGCGGTTGGCTAGGATTCGCGCGGAGTATCCAAAAGCATACGAAAAATGGACAGATGAAGAAGACAATTCGCTCAAGCAAAAATTCGGAGAAGGCGTAACTACCGAAGAATTGGCGCGCATTTTTCAACGACAACCAAGTGCTATTCGTTCACGTTTGACAAGGTTGGGAATGGTTGCAGAACGAAATGAATCGCAAGCGCGCGAGTGATTGACCGCTCCGCTTCGCTTCGCTGAACGACGCACTGACGCACGTCTGCAAACAATCGCACGCCGACCATGCTCCGCTCCGCTCCGCACGGCGGCGTGCTACAGCGTTGTCAGACACGTCTTGCATACGCGGCACGCTGACGTCCTGCGCCGTTCG
>CAYVDS010000360.1:0-2774 GCA_964450145.1 uncultured bacterium | reverse complement strand
GAAGAAACGATACGCCGGATGCTGATTAAAGGGAGCGAACTGCGACATCCCGACGGCAGTCCGGTCTTTGCGGTGCGACTGCATCAGTTCGTCTCACAGGGCGACTCGGTGTATGCCACATTTGAGCCGTCCGACTCGCGCCACCTGACATTGAGCGGACAGCTTTACACAGACGGCGACGAATGCAAAGACCGGCTGCTGGCGCCGCTCGTATTTTGTCGTTTGTGCGGTCAGGAATACTATCAAGTCACTCTCAATGAAACCGACGGGAGGTTGGAGCCACGGTTGCCGGGAGAACTCAGCGACATGCAGGATGTAGGGCAGTCGGATGGCTATCTTGCCATCGATACCGGGCAAGAACCGCTTTGGAGTGACGACCGCGTGGATGACTTACCTGACACATGGTTCAGGCCCACACGAAAAGGGCGAATTCTTAAGACCGAATACCGTGAGTTTGTTCCTCAGCCAATCTACGTTTCGCCCGACGGAAGTTATTCCGAGAGGTCGAAGACAGGAATGGTTCCCGGCTGGTTCCTGAAAGCGCCGTTTTTTGTCTGTCTCTCATGCGGGGAAGTATACGATAAACGAACCAAGGAATTCACCAAGCTGGCCCGGCTGTCGAGTGAGGGCCGCAGCACTGCAACCACGCTTCTTTCTCTTTCGACCGTAAGCCAGATGCAGCACTACCCGGACGTGGAATCGAACGCCCGGAAGATACTCTGCTTCACAGACAACCGGCAGGACGCGGCGCTGCAAGCGGGCCATTTTAATGATTTTATACGGACAGGTTTGCTTCGTAGCGCGATTTACCGGGCGGTCGAGAAAAACGGTTCACTCGACCACGCAAACATTGCGACCGAAGTGGTAAAGGCGTTGAATCTTTCACCGGATGTCTATGCCAGGAATCCGGGAGATATAGGCGACCAGCCGCGCAAGAACGTCCAAGCGCTCACGGAATATGTCGAGTATCGCATTTATCACGACCTGCGCCGTGGTTGGCGAGTGGTTCAGCCGAACCTTGAGCAATGCGGACTGCTGAGGATTGAATACGGAAGTCTCGATAGCGTTTGTCGGGACGCTGCGATCTGGGCCGGAAATGCGGTCTTAGCATCGGCCACATTTGAAATGCGATACGAAACGGCGAAAGCTTTTCTTGACCACTTGCGCCGGTCGCTGGCGATGGACGCCCAATGTCTCGAAGGCGCCCGGCAGGAGACCCTTAAAAGGAGGGTCAACGGCACCCTGAAAGCGCCATGGGTCTTTGATGATGATGAACGGCTGGCAGAAAGCAAATGGTTCGCATGGGGAGAAAGCCAGCGTGGTGACCGCAGCCTTGCAGCGACAAGCGTGCTTGGCAAGTACCTGCGTTCTTCACGGACCTGGCCGGGTTTGACGGCTCAACTTGACGCCGCCGGATACGAGGAGCTGCTGCGAACTCTCATCAACGTGCTGAGCCGCGCAGGCTATCTTGCAATGCAGACGGACGAGCAGGGTTTCCGCGTCCAGCTTCAAGCGGACTCGATGCGATGGACAGGGGGCGATGGAGCACAACCCGAAATGGACCTGGTGCGCTCCAGACGAATACCGACCCCGCGCGAAGCAATCATCCAGCGGGAGGCAAATCGATTTTTCACTCGCTTTTACCGGGAAGAGTCCATGCGTCTCGGGTTGCTGGAAGCGGGCGAGCACACGGGACAGACCTCGCGCGATGACCGGGAAAAACGAGAGGGACAATTCCGCGATGGAAACCTGGCGTGTCTGTTTTGTTCGCCGACAATGGAACTCGGCATAGACATTGCCGACCTCAACACTGTCGGCTTGCGGAATGTGCCTCCCACTCCGGCAAATTACGCTCAACGGAGCGGGAGGGCGGGCCGGTCGGGGCAACCTGCGTTCATCATCACGTATTGCTCAATGGGGAGCGGCCATGACCAATATTTCTTCAGGCGTCGGCCCAGCATGGTGGCGGGTGTGGTCGTTCCTCCAAGACTGGATTTGGCGAACGAAGATTTGGTGAAATCGCATATTCGAGCACTATGGCTCGCGGAAGCAGGGCTTCCGCCCGGCGCTTCAAGTGCCGAAATGCTCGCCCTGCAGCCGGACGATCTGCCGCTCAATTCCGATGTGGCGCAGCAAATCGAGCTTTCGGAGCAAAGGATGCGGCGCTGTTTGGATTCCTGTCGCGAGATTATGAGGCAGTGCGAACCGGACCTTGGCGCTGCCGGCTGGTATTCCGACGATTGGCTAAACGCCGTGGTCCGCAACTCATCGCGCGAATTCAACGGGGCCTTTGACCGTTGGAGGGAACTATACAAGACTGCGCATCGCCAACTCGTAGACGCCCAGGAGACTACACGCAATGCGCATCGTAATAGGCTCAGCCGCGAAGAACAGCAAGAAGCTTTGCGACGCGAAATAGAGGCCCAACGCCAAAAGGACTTGCTCTGCAAATGGGTTAATCGGGACGACTCCGATTTCTATCCGTACCGGTATCTTGCCAGTGAGGGCTTTCTGCCGGGTTACAATTTCCCGCGCCTGCCTATCCGCGCATTTATTCCCAGAGAGGAGAAGGAATCGTTTATTGCCCGTCCGAGGTTCCTTGCGCTCTCAGAATTCGGCCCGCGCAATATCCTCTATCATGAGGGGCGCAAATACAGGGTTGTCCGAAGCCTTATACCGCCGGGAGACCCGGAGTCGCGTTTCACACGAGCGAAAATCTGCGGCGCCTGCGGAGCTTTTCACACGGGCGACGGTTTTCGCGAAGACCTGTGTGA
>CAYVDS010000359.1:0-2798 GCA_964450145.1 uncultured bacterium | reverse complement strand
GCAAAGAAGATATACACTATTCCATCTCAAAATGGCTGGGTTTGATTCGACCCTATGTGGCTGGTTTTAAGTGACCGCTGACAGGACGCTCCGATTTGGTTCGTCAGCTAACACGGAGATTAAGCGAAGCATTTCGCGATGGGAACGGGTCTCTGCGGGAGATTTTTGAATTTCAGAGAAGAGACATGCCGGAGTGGGGCAGAGGAAGGTTCTTGCCATTCTACAAAGACCTATTGGGCCTGCCGTCCGTAAACAAACTACTCGACGTAGCAGCTTTTGCCAATATTGCATGGTGCGCAACAAGGGGCGACCGATACCCAGGCCAAATGCTCGATGAATGCTATTCAAGGCATACGGAAAATCTTCTGAGCGTCCTTAAGCCGGACATGGTCGTTCTGTCAGGTGTGCCAGTTCATGCGTTTTACACAAGAATCGAGAGATTGTTGCCAAAAGCGCGGATACGTCGCGCGTACCACTATGCTAATCGGAGGGGGAAAGGGTGGTACTGAGGAAAGTGGCTTTGTCAAATGTGTGAACCTAATCCCTTTGTTTTTTCCATAAACTTCTCAATGATTTGTTTGATGTGTTCCTCGCTCACTGCATGCTTACCGAGTCCCTTGCGCAACTCGTCAATGTATCTCTTGTATTTTTCCTCAGTTTCTTTACTGTTCATCTGCTTGAGCGGTGCGGGGTTCTCCTTGACCCATGCAGAGCATGCTCGATGTGCAAGTAAGTCAATTAGCTCCTCAGCACTCTTTTCTGCTGCAATTTTTTCTTCAAACGACTTGCGCAAGATTGTGGATCGTGGACAGCCATAATATGCGCCGACTAGGGCCAGAGCATGAGCTAATTCATGTGGCACATATACACCTATGAATTGGCCATTCTTGCCTCTGCTGCCGAGACCAACCTTCTCACATTCCCTTGCAAAGGGGTTTGTTTCCTCTTGCTCTTTTTGTCTTCTATACAGCCGGGTGCTCTGGCTTAGGCCAGAGTTTCTTAGGACTAGCATGTCATTTTGGTCCTTGGTACTTATCCTATTTAGCTTTCGTGCACGATTCGCTATAAGCTCCAGCCGCGCAGCGCTCATGTTTGTGCTGAGTTTCTGAGCATCACGCGGCCTCAGAAGTAGATTGCCCTTTTCATCGCACAATGTGCACACTGCCAATTTCGCCCGGAAGTTTTCGAGTGAGAGATTAGAAGGCCTGTCGCCGCCTTCTCCCCCCTCCATTTCTTGCAGAAGCGAGTTCTCGAATTGGTCACGCTGATTTCCTGTCATCTCGTGGACAAACACGAAATCGCCACCACCGAGATCCACTCGTTCAATCTTCAAATCTTATTTACTCATCAGGCCATCTCGGTCGAGAAATCCCATGATTAGTTCCTTTCTCCGGGGGAAGAAAATGGGGTATCGATGCGCAGCCTCTTAAGGACTATTCAATTGTATTCGGTTTCCTGAGCATTGTTGCGTGTCCGCCGGAACACTACATGGCCGCAAGATCGAATCTGTCCAATGTGCGGACCTTCTTGCTTTCCTCTCTCATTACACTTTAGAGTTTCTTTATATCATAAACCACTGCAATCTCCGAATTAGGGCCTCGTTCGATTTCTTTGAAGTCCAACCAGTTCTGCACAAGCTGGACTCCCACCTTGCTCACAACTAAGCCAGTTCCGGCCAGGAGGCCAAATAGAGGAGAAGCCGCGAGAGAGACCACACCGCTAACAGCAGCGACACCTTTCAAGTACTCGCCGTCCAGCGTATCGGAGACTGTGCCCAGAACAGTTTTGATGTCATGCTTCTTGAGTGCCCACTCGTAGTCCTCAAGCTTCATCGCTATTTCGTCTTCGATGAAGGCGTGAGACTTCCCGACCATTTCGTTATCGAGCCAGTGAAGCAAACGGCGATATTTCTTACGCGCCTCTTTGTCCTCACGGAACTCAATGACCTGACTCCATGTCAACTTCTCTTCGTCTGTTATCTTAAGGTTGAACAGGACGGCAGCGACTGCTGCACGGTTTCCATTTGCATATTCCATGTCGCGGTCTGCCTCACTCATGTATATCGGAACTGCGCGCAGGTTATGAGTTTCAGAGAGATGTCGTGCGACTTCCCTGGCAGATAATCGGTAGCTCCTCTCACGGCGGCTTCACTCTCAGCATCGATTCTCTTTCCAACTACTTTGGTCACGTCCATAAGATCTGTATGCCAGGAGAAAACACTGGTGCCAGGCGTAGACCCACGGGCAAGCAGTTGATGCCGTTGGTTGAGAATCCAATTTACAGCATACACAATAATAAACTCACCTCCCGTGGTGCCGGAGAAGCGGCAAGAGTCGGGGACATCCATGCCAATCGGATCCCAGACACGATCATAACAGAGTGCGGTCGTCTTCGGCATAGAATATGATATCGCAGCCGTCTCATTCTGAGGAAGATAGCAATTCTCTTTCAGGAAGGATTCCAGTTCTACTTTCCATATCCCCCAGGTTTTGGCTGAGATTTTCGCCAGCAAATTCCGTCTTTGTTGGAATTGCTTATCGAATTCCTTTTCGGAGTATCTCTTGGACAGAATTATTCCCCCTCATCTTCTTGTGATCGCCCAAATCATGGATTTCCCATTTCCTTTTGCGATAGTAGATTTGGGCACAATCCGATTATCAACCGAGAAGTAGTATATCATAAGGCAACGATCTTTTCATGGGCCGACCCAAAGAAGATGACACGTCTGACTCTGCAAATGACCCAATGCGGTAACTGAACAGCGCACTTATCAGGCTCGTGGTTTTCGGCGGCTGGAT
>CAYVDS010000358.1:0-2838 GCA_964450145.1 uncultured bacterium | reverse complement strand
TTATAAACCAAGACCTAGAAATCAAGAACCAACAGGAACTCGTTTCTAATCGATATGTTCACGAAAACGCTCGAAAAAATCAAGCTCGAAGTCGAAGAAATAGGCGCGCTTCCCACTCTTCCGGACATCCCGATGAGGATTCTGGAACTCATTGCCAACGAAGAGTCCTCGATGGCGGAAATTTCAAAGACGGTATCGAGAGACCCTGCTCTCACGGCTAATATTCTAAAGGTCGCAAACTCGCCTTTTTACGGCGTCCGCGAGAAGGTCGGCTCTCTCAAACTCGCGCTTGCAATTGTCGGACTCAATGAAATAATCAATATTGTAACGAGCATTTCTCTGGTGCGAATGTTTGCCTCGCAGAAGTCCGCCGTGCGTTTTGACCGTTCCAAGTTCTGGCGGCATTCGTTCGGCTGCGGGTCTGCGGCGCAAATGCTCGCGCGCGAGCTCAGGTTTGAGACCGAGGGCGTCGAGTTCGTGGCCGGCTTGCTCCATGATATCGGAAAACTGATCATGGACCAGTATTTTCATGCGCGGCTGAACGAAGTCTGGAACCTTAGTGAAAAAGAAAGTATCCCGCTGCTCGATGCCGAGTCGCAGGTATTTGGCGTTGACCACGCCACATTAGGTTCGTGGCTGGCGCAGCGGTGGAGTTTGCCGGCGGCCCTCGTCGAGGGCATCATGTATCATCACCGCCCGTTGGACGTTCTCGCGCTCCCGGCGCCGGGCGGTAACCCGGCTCTGACTGCCATTGTTCACCTTGCCGATATTCTCGCATGCGAACCTGACTTGAATTTTACCGAGAGCACAGCTTCACCCGAAACTTTCGGCAAGAATCTGGCATGGAAGATCATCCTGGCCGAGCGGCCCGACCTCGACCACGAGACACTCGAAAAGTTCGTCGGCAAGTATGAGGAATACAAATCGCGCGTGCATGCGTTAGTGCAAGCCGTCTCCTAAGAAACTGGTTTCAAGTTTCAGGTTTTAAGTTTCAAACAGAACTCGCGTTTCTTATACAATTAACCACGCGACAGCGAGGTCGGGCGCTCCTAAGGAAGGCGAAAGGTTAAAGGCTAAAGAGAACCGCCTGAAGTAGGCGGAGTCTCGAGTTCTGAGTTTCGAGCACCGAGTTCAAAAGCGAAAAAGACGAAAGAAGCGGAGAGATTGCTTCGCTCCGCTCGCAATGACCCTGACGAACATGCTCTTTCTTTCGTTATTGAGCCTGCGCAGAGGGGTGAGGCGCTTCGGACTCTAGTACACTTTAGACACTTTAAGCTCACTTTAGACAATTTAGGCACTCTAGACACTCTATATGAAGCATATCCTTCTCATAAGCAAGGACGGAGCCCTAAAGGAACCGCTGATTCGGCTGATAGGGCACGACAAGCTGAAACTCGACTGGGCGCAGTCCTTCCAGGCCGCTATCTCCTCTGCCGCGAAGTTGCAGTACGACGTCGCGCTGCTCGAAGTGAACAAGTTTGACTCAATGGCGGCGGATTTCATCGACAAGTTCCTTTCGAAGAGCCCGCAGTCAATGCTTATCCCTATTTCGCCCAACGCGGACGTCGAACATGTGACGGAAGCGATGCGGCGGGGCGCTGTCGATTTCGTGCATCAGCCGGCTGGCGCCGAAGAGATACTCGAACGCATATGGAAATCCATCGAGAACCGCCGGCTGAAAAATGAAGTCGACTTTCTCCGGCACACTCAGCCTGTCATCTACCGCGTCGATGACATCGTCGGTGTTTCACCGCCGATGAAACGTGTTTTCTCGGTTTTGAGCAAAGTGGCGCCCACAGACGCGACAGTCCTTATCATGGGCGAGACCGGCACCGGCAAGGAGTTGATAGCGGGCGCGATACATTTCAATAGTCCACGCGCGCGGAACAGTTTTGTCAAAGTCAATTGCGCCGCCCTTCCCGAGAACCTGCTCGAGAGCGAGCTTTTCGGACACGAGAAGGGCGCTTTTACGGGAGCCCATCGGCAACGGGTGGGCCGTTTCGAGCAGGCCAACGGCGGCACTATCTTTCTTGATGAGATCGGCGACATGGGGGCCAGCACACAAGCCAAGATTCTGCGCGTACTGCAAGAACAGCAGTTCGAGCGGCTCGGCGGAACCCAGACGATTAACGTTGACGTGCGAGTGATGGCCGCGACGAACAAAGACCTGCCTGACCTCATAAATACGGGCCAATTCCGCGAAGACCTTTTTTATCGTCTTAACGTGGTCACCATCGAACTGGCGCCTCTTCGCGAGAGGCCCGAGGACATCGAGCCGCTCGTTAGGTTCTTTCTCAAGAAATACGCTTTGCAAATATGCAGTCGCATGATGGAAATAACCGTTCCCGCCATGAAAATGCTTCAGGACTACCATTGGCCGGGCAATATTCGCCAGCTTCAGAACGTCATTGAGCGAGCCGTTATCATGTGCGACGCCTCAAAGATAATGCCCGAACACATCGCCCTGTTCGACAAACGCCCACCGAAGAAACGAGAGGGGACGCTCGAGATACCCGACGGTGGAATCAAGCTCATGGAGGTCGAGCGCATGCTCATCGTTCAGGCGCTCGAACGGACGGGCTGGGTGCAGAAAAACGCCGCGAAGCTCCTCGGAATAAGCCCCCGCGTCATAAACTACAAGATCCAGAAACACAAGATCAAACGCGAAACCGTTTAATCTTGCCACAGAGCGCACAGCGCATCAAAGCCGCAACCAAATGAAAAAGAAGAAGCATTGGAACCACAGCGGATTACACGGATTACACGGATTTGGCAAAAAGAAGAAAAAGAGACATTCTTAGCTACAGATAGACACGACTGGACACAGATTTTAGGAAA
>CAYVDS010000357.1:0-2868 GCA_964450145.1 uncultured bacterium | reverse complement strand
CGATTCGACCTGCCGGTTCATGTCGGTCGTTTCCTCATCGTTGAGGATGACCGTCGGATTGTCCGGGATGTTGAGCATGACCCGCAGTTCATCCTGCAACTGCCGGATGCTTTTCCCGTTGAACGAATCATTCGAGAGTTCGTTCACGCCGCATACAACCTTTGCCATTTTTCATTCTCCTTTTACTGAAACGTTGCCTGAATTAACTTGAGTTAACGCCGGGCGGTGTTACCTCCTTTCCATCGCCCTGAACCTGTTTGTCCGAATATCGAAGTACACCTCCGAATATTTGGCCTTTAATTGAGAGACGCCGTAGAAAGCATTGAGCATAAGCACCGCGACCGTAAGGTTCGTAAACAGCAGTTGCTCGTTCCCCATGGCCGCAAGCTCATCGCAAGATAACTGGTCTGGCGGCTTGTCCGCTGGGAACGCTATCTCCGGGTGATACTTATGAATCGTTGGGGTGAGCTGCCTGCCGGCGCGCTTGATAAAGACCTGCGCATTGCCGTCATAAAGTTCATTCCCCCCGGAAATGAGAATAACGTCCCTAAGCCGCTGGCAGTGGTCCTGAAGCATTTTCCTCGTGGAATGGTTGTCCACGCATGCAAAGACAAGATCCCCATCCCTGATGAGGGAGCGGATGTTGGCTGCGGTGGCATATTCCCCGTGCCAAGCCACTGTAAGGCCTTTAAAGGTGCTTCTGAGCCGTACTGCATGAACCTCTGCCTTGTTCCTGTCCAAATCCTCAATGGCGGCCTTCTGGCGTTCAAGGTTGCGCTTCTCGTAAGAATCACCGTCAACGAGCGTGAGTTCCTTTGGCCCGCCGTTGTAGTTCAGGTATCTCGCAAGCGGCTCCACGAGTGCCGAGCCGATACCTCCGAGTCCGATTATTATTACAGCCATAGGAAATCCTCTCCTTTCTCTGCCATTGCCTCCATGAGATACGCCTCCTTGGTCGAGTCCATTTCCGCCTCTATGCAAAGCGTTTCCCGCAGCCGGTTGTAGAGCGCAACCTTCTGGATGAAGCTGAGATTCTCGAACTCAGAATTATCCACTTGCTTCAGGGGCTCTTCTTTTTTGGGCTGCTCTTTCACTGGACTTTGCCAGGAGTTCCATGCCCCGTCAGCTCCAAGGTCCTTCTTCTTCACCTTTTCAAGCCAGGGATGGTTTTCCAGTTTCACCGCGGGCAGTTCTGAAATCAGGTCCTTCGGCTCGACGTGGAACCTGCTCCCGTTTACCGCGAGCGAGCAGGCAATTTCCGGGTATTCCTCAGAGATTTTGCCTATGGTGACGTGAACGCCGTCCGAGTGCATGTCGTCACCGTCATCAATGCCTGAAAACGACGCGCCCATGTTGCAATGGCTGTGGATTGTGCCTGCTGGCCGTTTCCCGCTCTTGTGGAGGGCGTTTTCGTAAGAAACGCTTGCGGATGCGACCTCCTGCGCGCCCGGCTCAATGCTCCACGCATTGTTTTCAAACAGCAGAAACACCATGGCCTCGCTCTGGTATTTCTGATAGACCGCCCTGAAGAATGCGAGCGCCTCTTCAATGAGCGTGTAAGGAATCGGGGGCGCAAGCAACGCCGCGGTTGGCTTCAATTCCGCCAAGTCCGGGATTTCGTTCACCCTGACGACTGCCTCGAAGAGCGGCGTCCGCTTCTTCAGGTAGAACCCGTCCCGACCGATGATGTAGGCGTAATCAAGACCATCCGGGATTTTCTCGACAGCCATAAAAACCGTTTTGTCCATCTGAATTCTCCTTTCGATGTTGTAACGACCAGATATTTTGCTTGAGTTGGCCTGGATATTTTGCTAATACTTTACGTGCTAATTGGAAATTCCAAAAAGAGCATAATTGAGAGTCGTACTGTATAGAGGCGGATGGACATAGTATGAGTGTCCTCATCATCCCATGCTTCATTAGAAAGAAATGGGATTTAAAATGTCTTAATCGCCTGCTTATGAGCGTGCATAAGCAGACCGAACCTTTTGACGCAGTATACGTTGTTGACGATGCCAGTCCGCGGCGCTACAAACTCCCGTTCAATTTTGTGGAACACATCCGACTTTCCAATAACGGCGGACCGGCGAGAGCGCGAAATATCGGAATAGAGAAAGCGAGGTCTTGAAAAGCGCAACACCTGTTGTTTGTCGACCATGATTGTGTTCTGAAAGACCAATGGAATGAACAAATGACACGATTCTTAACGCGAACAAACTTCGGGGCTGTTGGAGGTATGACATATTCCTTTGGCAAGACATTGTACGATTACTATCATGATATCAACGGAACTTTGAACGGAAAGTGGCTTCTACCGGACAAGAAGGAATTGTGGTATATGCCGACGCTAAATTTCGGCATGAAAGCCGAGGTTGCCGACCAGTTCCGTTTTGACGATAAATTTCCTACGGCAGCCGGCGAGGACGTTGACTTATGCCTGCGAATCCGCAGCAAATACAAGATTGGTTTCTGCTTGAAGGCCAAACTGTGGCACGACTATGGATACAGCAGCAACATCTCAGGTTTTATGCGGTGCTATTGTGGGATTCTTCAGAGTCAATCTATGCGGGAAATGCCCATGAGCTTGATATATAGAAAGGGAGCTCATATAGTAAGTCTTTCTGCCATGATGAGCGATTACATGGGCGAAATACGTCCTTTTGCAAAAAGAATTGAGAAGAAATGTTTCCTCGTCCCGTTGGTATCCCTGAAAACACTTGAGTGGAGCATCTACAGGTGGTACAAGTCCCCGATTCGAAGGTTCTATGGCGTAAAGGGGAATGAACTGATTTATATGATCACCCACCGTTGCTGCGACAGATGCGCCAAATGCGGGATATGGAAAAATCCCGAGCCTGATTCCGACCG
>CAYVDS010000356.1:2392-2883 GCA_964450145.1 uncultured bacterium | reverse complement strand
GGCAATGATGTTTCCGGTTTTTGGAGATATCCGGAAAACTATAGAATCACTTGTTGGGCACACAGAATATGACTGCACTTAATTCCATAGTCGATTGGGCAGAATCCGATTTGCCTGAATGGCAAAGCGATGCTGTGCGACGCCTCTTAGTCCAAGATGCCCTGACCGACAAGGACCGTCAAGAAATTCTTTCCATGGTGAAAGCACTCCACGGTCTCCTACCTGATGGCATCACGTCACCGAAACCGCAGCCTTTGCAGAAAGGCATGGTGTCCGGCGCACCAAAATTGAAGGCAAACATAGTACTTAAGGCCGTCAAGGATCTCCGAAGCGTCAACAAAATTCCAGATGGATCGGCGTTGCCATTCGGTCATCAGGGTCTTACCGCAATCTATGGTGAAAACGGGTCCGGAAAATCTGGTTATGCTCGTGTGCTCAAACGGGCTTGTCGTGCCAGAGACACACAGGAACGAATTCTCCCGAATGTCTAC
>CAYVDS010000356.1:0-2382 GCA_964450145.1 uncultured bacterium | reverse complement strand
CGGCACTTCTTCGGCAGCGATGCCCGCGAAGGCCACGTTCAAGCTATCTATCAATGTTGGAGCTGACCAAGAAATTGAGTGGGAGGAAGGGAAGTCTTGCGACGAGGTTCTGACCAATATTACTGTGTTCGACTCGAAATGTGCACGTGTGATAGTCGATGAAAAGAACGAGGCCACCTATCTGCCATATGGTGCTCACGTATTCGAGGAACTGGTGAAACTTCTCAACTGGATTAGGCAGGAGATTGGTGCTGAGAAACCAAAGTCGGAGCCGCTGCAGTGGCCGGAGATTGGGCCAGCAACAAAACTCGGTATCTTCGTGTCCGGCCTCACCCATAATTCTAAAGAGAAGGAAGTCGAATCCGTCGTAGTTTGGACAGACGAAGACGCTCTCAAGCTGGAAAAGCTCACTAAACAGATAGCGGAATTGGAAGCTAATGACCCAATTAAACAAGCCGCGAAAATTAGAAGTTTTAAAGAGCGTGTCAGCAATTTAAAAGCATACATTGAACAACGAATTGTCGCACTGTCCGACGAGCGCCTGACTAAGCTTAAGGAGATGTTCGGTATTTTGGCAGAGGCGGAGAAAGCTGTTGAGCTTGCGTCGCAGGCAACGCTTCAGGATGAGCCTCTGGCCGGTGCTGGGGAAACTGCCTGGCAGATTCTTTACAACGCGGCCAAGGCTTACTCCATGGAAAAGGCTTATCCTGATGATGAATTCCCTGTGGTAGGCATAGAAAGTCGCTGTGTGTTTTGTATGCAGCTGTTGAACGAAGACGCAAAACAGAGGCTACTTCGATTCAAAGAGTTCATGGGAAAGGCCGCGAAAAAAAAGCTCGAAGATGCGAAGAAGACCATAGACTCTGCTATTGAGAGCATCAACGTACTGAAAGAGCAGGCTACGGTAAGTCAGCACCTGAATACAATTGGCGAAATAAGACAACGCGATGAAAAGGCAGCGACTACCACGGAATCCTATCTGGCTTCCATTAATACCCGACTTGAATACCTCGATAAATTGAACACGGAAGCCGGAGCAGATGAACTGCAGCCTCTACCAGAAAGCCCAATCCAATGTCTTGCCCAAATCATTGATGCCCTGGAGAAGGATGCCGATGGTTTTGAAAAAGCTTTAAATCCCGCAGTAATGCAGAAATTGAAGAACGATAAGGCAGAGTTGATGGCGCAAAAATGTTTTGTTGCGAATCGTGCAAAGATACTTGCCCACCTCGCGAACCTGAAGATTGCCCATAAATGCGATCAGGCTCACGCATCGACTGATTCAGCTGCGATTACCCGCAAAGGAAAGAATGTCGTGTCTGAAGCTTTAACCCCTCAACTCAAGGGCGCAATTCAATCCGAGTTGGTACTGTTAGGCGCCGACCACCTCCCTCTTAACTTGAAGCCTTCTGGTAGTAAGGGCGAGACGTTGCACCAGTTGGAACTCAAAGGTGCAAAGCCGGATCGTAAGGTCAGCTTAACGGATGTGCTTAGTGAAGGAGAGCAACGCGTCGTAGCGCTGGCCGGATTCTTCGCTGAGATCGGTATAGGGCGCCATTCAGGCCCGATCGTACTGGATGACCCGGTGAGTTCGCTTGACCATCGTTACAGGGCAACAATCGCTTCCCGGCTCGTCTCGGAATCGCAAAAACGCCAAGTTCTAATTTTTACGCACGATATCGCCTTCCTCTTAGATCTCCAGGAAAAAGCCGGAGAGCTCGGTGGGATACACTTCACCGCTCAAACGGTTCTACAGCAAAACGAAGCTGCCGGTGTACCTAATGAAGGGCTGCCCTGGCACGCTATGCCGGTAAAGGGCCGCTTAGAGCATCTCCGAACTAATCTAAATAACATCAAAAGTTTGTACGATACAGACCAAGTGAAATACGACAAGGAAGCCGCATTCTTGTATGCGCTTTTGCGTGAAACCTGGGAAGCCGCTATTGAGGAAGTGGTTTTTAACAAAACGCTCGTTCGTCACGGCAGCGAAGTCCAAACGCTTCGCCTAAAACAAGTCTGTGTGACGAACGACCAGTATAAGGCAATTGACGTGAACATGTCGAAGTGCTCAACTTGGATGGCTGGGCATGATAAATCTAAAAAGTTAGATGTTCACCGACCTGCGCCGAATGAAGTCTTGGCCGATATCGAGAACTTAAACACCTTCGTCAAAGAATGTAAAAAATGCGGCGACACCCTAAGAAAAGAACGTGATGCCGCACTGGAGCCTTCGACCGCCGAAGTAGGTTAACCAAGCGCGAATGGTTTTCGCGGAACTGGGAAATGCCCATCGGGATAGGGAGTGACCTCACGGTCACCCCCTCCCACACCACCGGACGTACGGATCGCGTATCCGGCGGTTCGGCTGGTTAAAGCAGACCC
>CAYVDS010000355.1:0-2889 GCA_964450145.1 uncultured bacterium | reverse complement strand
AATTGGATGACAAATCGCTCCGTGAGAAATTTCAGCTCGCGCGGGACGCCGGGCAGAGTGACGATCACTTTGCCGTCCTTCTCGGCGACGAATCCGGGAGCGGTGCCTACCGGGTTTTCAATGGCGATTGCGGCGCGAGGGATAAACGCCTGCTTGCGATTGTTAGGGCTCATCGTGTAGCCGTGCCGCTTGAACAGGCCTTCGATCTGGTCAAAAAGCCCTTGCCGGAATTCGAGCGGCTGGCCAACTACCTCGGCCACCACCTCGCGCGTCAGGTCGTCTTCCGTCGGCCCCAATCCGCCCGAGGTTATGACAATGTCCGAACGTTTCATGGCGGTTCCAATGACCTCAGCCATCCGGCCCCAATTGTCACCGATAGTCGTCTTATAGAATAAGTTGATTCCGGCGCCGGCAAGTTGTCCTGCCAAATAGGCGGCGTTTGTATCAATGATTTGGCCGAGCAGAAGCTCCGACCCGATCATGATGATTTCAGCGTTCATAACTCTCCCCGGGAACTGGCGACCGTTTCCCTTAATTCGGGGACATGATGCTTCATCGTGTCCCCGAATTAAGCGGCGTTTCTCCCACAATCAACCTCGCGCAGTAAGGGCGGCAACCCTAAAGAAACTCTCCATTCCCCCCTTTGTAAAGGGGGGCAGGGATGAAATTCTGTGGGTGCGAATTTATTCGCACAAGCAGCTCGCGAAGAGGCCAAAAATCTTGTGCGAATAAATTCGCACCTACAAAAGTTTATGTCGATTCGCCAATTACGGGACGGCCTCAAGGGAGGGTTCTTGCTCGCCTCACTTTCGCGAATTCTAACACGGCGTTCTGAAACGTGTCAATGATTCCCGCTATCCGAGATTCATTGATTCTCGCTGATTCTTTCAAACCACGGGGATAACGGGGTCTAAAGCCTTGCTTCTTCCTTCTGCCCAACTTTAGACACTTTAGCTCACTTTAGACACTTTACACTCTTTTAGACACTTCGCACTTCTGTCGTATATAATCTCTCAAAAGAACCGGCCCCCTTGCTTCTTTCAACCGTAAACCGTAAACTGTAGACCGTGAACTTGTTGTCTTCGGCTTTAACCAGGAACCGGTTTCTTAATGACCAAACAACGACAACCTGACGACCGGGTGACCTTTCTCGGGCGCAGCTCTTCGTTCCGGTTCGAGTGCAAAGCGTGCGGACGCTGCTGCGGCGAATATCGAATCGTCCTCAGCCCTTACGATGTCCTTCGTCTCAGTAGGGCCACCGGCCTCTCAAGCGCCGAACTCAGAGCCCGCGGCACAATTCAAATAAAGCGCGAGTCCTTCAAAAACATTTTTGGATTTGCGCCCATAACAGGCCTTTTCGAAGTCTTCGGATTTCCCCGGAACGACACAGTGCCGATCGCCACACTCGCATTCCGAGGCAAGCAACGCGGCAAGAATGTCTGCGAATTTCTCGCGGCGCCGCGCAACGGCAAACGCCTCTGCGCGATATACGCTGACAGACCCACCATGTGTCGGTTGCATCCTCTCGGCTGCGTTACGATAGCGAACCGACGCCGTTGGTTCTTCCGGCAACCTCTTTGCGAGACCAGCGCAGGAGCAAAGCACACAGGCACAGAACACACGGTAAGTGAATGGATGCGCGAATCCGGCGCAAGGCCCTTCCTTGCCGCGAACGCCCGTTTTCTCAGTGTATTACAGCGATTGCTCAGCGACCGCGAAAACCTTTTATCGATATCAGAAGACCAATGGAAATTATTGGAAGAGGATTGGTACTACGTTGAACCAGCGTGGCAAAGAAAAAGAAGAAACCGTTAATCCGCAGATTTCGCAGGTTTACATAGCGCGGCAGAGCCAACCAAACAAAAAGAATAAGCAACGACGGAGCCACAAATAAACACGGGTAGACACAGATTTTGGGGAAAAGAAGAAGCGAAAAAGAAAAAGAAGAAGCATTATTAACCACGGATTAACACGGATTTTGAAAAACAAGAGGAAATCACGAAAAGAATTCACTGCTGTCCAAAACAAAAACATCTGAACCGCCGAGGACGCCGAGGTTCGCAGAGGAAAAGCAAAGGAGGTAATCCCTCCGCGCTCCTCTGCGCCTCGGGTCTGCGACCCCTCTGTGTTTGATCATTTGTATAGTTCGTTTCGTTCTTATTGTCCTTCAAAAAGAGGTTCCCCTTGCCGAAAAAGTCATTTTCACTCCATGGTATCAGGCTTCCGCGACGATTCCATACTGTTATCTTGGAAAAGGGTGATTCCGGTTCACGGTTTTCAATTTCTAACTTTAGCTCACTTTAGACACTTTAGCTCACTTTACACTTCTTCGGAGACTCATATGCTCATCGGAATAATGGCTGACTCTCACGACAACATGAACATGCTCAAGAAGGCGGTGGACCTTTTCAACGAACACCGCGTGGGACTTGTGCTCCATGCGGGCGATTATATCGCGCCATTTACGGCGCGCGAGTTTCGGCGGCTTCATTGCAAGCTGGTTGGAGTGTTCGGCAACAATGACGGCGAGAAATTCGGGCTGGTCAAGCAATTCGAAGGTTTCGGCCAACTGCACGAGGGCATTTACCAGCTCGAGGTAAACGGGAAAGTCATCGCGATAACCCATTATCCCGAGATAGCCGAGACATTGGCCAGCCGCGGCTCATACGACGTAGTCATCTACGGCCACACCCACCGCGCCGAAACCCGCGAAACTAAACCCCTCGTCATCAACCCGGGCGAATGCGGCGGCTGGCTCGAGGGCAAGAGCACGGTTGCAATCCTTGACCTCGACACCATGCGAGCGGAACTTGTTGAACTGTAAGAACGAAGTAAGGGGTCAGGTCTTAATACTGTTCAGTTAATGAAAAATGTGCTATAATCTCTCTC
>CAYVDS010000354.1:0-2892 GCA_964450145.1 uncultured bacterium | reverse complement strand
GCCAGAGTGGGCTACCTGATTCGAGGCTCATCAAATCCGACACTTGGCATTTTGGCTGAACCGGCACAGATTTTGCTTCGAATAACTGCAAAGGCTTCGACTTCGTTGGAGGCTCAGGCTAAAATCTCAGACATGGAGGTGGAGATTCGTCGTCGCCTGGGGGCGCTTATATTCGGCGCCGATGGCGACACATTGGAAGGTGTTGTTAACACACTTCTTACGCAAGAAAATAAGTCTCTCGCAGTGCTCGAAACTCTGACGGGAGGAGGAATAGCCCAGAGGTTCGCATCAATAGGAAGTCACGCATTGATAGAAGCTGCCGTTGCATACAGCGACGAGGCGCGCCGCCGGTTTGCGGCAGTCGAAAATTGTCGCTGGGTCGACGAAAAATGTAATCATGGTGCGCTTTCTGTCGCTCTGGCCAAAGCGATGCGCGGCCGCTCGGGTTCCAACATAGCGGTAGCCACGCTCGGGATGATGCCCGGTGCGGAGGAGTTGGGCGCTCAGGAGAAAGAGTCAGGGAAGACCTGCATTGCGATTGAGTCCGACACAGGGGCCGCTTATTGGGAATTCTTTTTTGGGGGGATAGACCCGATGAATCAGACGCGGGCGATTGTTCTCACCATCGAGATGCTCAGGCGATACCTCATTGGCTACGTGGATTCTGAGTTTCCGCCGCGCACTCAACCGAGGGCTTAGATTATGTACTGCGACAACTGCGGAGCCGAAAATCGCGACGACGCCAATTTCTGTTACAAGTGCAGTCAGAGTCTTTCGCATATCCGCACCGGTCAAGGGTCGCCCGACGCCGCCGAGGTTCCCGTTCCGTCTTCGGATAACGCGGATGATTCCGATTTGGCGACGCGATACAGCCGGATTCTGGGCAAACGATACGACTTGAAGGAGAAGGTTGCCCATGGTGGCATGGGGGTACTCTACCGGGCCTATGACCGCCAGTTGGGCATGGATGTCGTCGTAAAGTTTCTGCGTGACCGCCTTGTCAACGATGGCGCCGCCATCGAGAGCCTGAAACGCGAAGCGAAGGCCGCCATGAAGCTCGCCCACCCGAATATTATCCGTCTCTACAATTTTGAAGAAACCCCGGGAGCGAAATACCTGTTCATGGAATTCGTAGAAGGAGAGTCGCTCGCTTCTATGGCGTCTCGCAGGCAGGATCGGCGCTTCACCGAGGCTGAGGTGTTGAAGTATATCCCGGAAGTGTGCGAAGCTCTCAAGTATGCTCATGCGGAAGAAGGCATTCACAAAGATATAAAACCAAGCAATATCTTGATCACGAACGACCACCGCGTCAAGCTCGCGGAGTTCGGAATCGCTAACATTGACATCAGCCAAATGGAGGAGGATGGCCGGTTCGGAGGAGGAACGCTCGTATACATGAGCCCGGAACAGATTTTCGGGCAGCCGCTCGATGGCCGGACGGACATTTATTCGTTGGGAATAACGATGTATGAGATGTTGAGCGGCGCGCCGCCGTTCCGCGGAAAAGACGTGAGCCTGCAGCATCTCCACGTGAACCCAAAACCGATCGAAGGCGTTTCGCTCTGGATGAATACCGTAGTGTTGAAGTGTCTGAGGAAAGAGCCGGACGGCAGGTGGCAAACCGCAGCCGAGCTCAAAGATGTGTTGACTGGCAAGCAAGACATTGGCGTTTCCATGGGCAAGTACCTGCCGTGGTGGCTCAGGAACACAGAGGACCTCAGACTTAGCGCGCCCGTGGCGCCCTCGCCGCCACCATCCGCTCGCCCGGGAGTCGAGGCGCCGCAGCTAAGCCATGCAGAGGTGTATAAGGCGCCGGTTCCCGAGCGGTCGGCAAGGGTTGTCGACTATGTAGCTAAAATTGAGAAAACCGAGGGATTAGGCGAACATGCCCCGGAACGCGAACAAGCGCGCATGGCAGTAGGCGCGCTCGCCGGCCTTATCGGAGGCTTGATAATTGCGGCACTCGAGAAAGATTCGCGCTGGCCGCTTTCTCATAACGCGCTTTATCAGTTGAGCCTTCTGACGTATGGGGCATTCATCGGGGCGGCTGTCGGAATCGTTTACAAAAAAAGGGTGAGGGGGTTGCTTTCGCTTACCCTCGGTATGCTGGGTGGCGCCGTCGCCACGCTTGTGCTGAACACCGGCTTCGATGTATCAGTCCTAGGCGAACTCAAAGCTCCGTATCGCGAGGCGCTCTGTGTGGCTATTATCGGAGGATTCATTGGAATCGCCGATGGAATATATGAGATGTCTTTCAAGTACTTGCTCAGTTGTATCCTGTGGGGCGCCGTTGGAGGCGCGGCTGGCTTCGGCGTTTTCGTGGGCGTCCGCCGCCTATCCGCTTTGGTTTGGTCGCCGTCGCTCGACTGGATTGTACTCGGGGTTGCGCTGGGTTTCTTCATACACATGGCCATAGCGTTTGTCCAAAGGCCTTGGAAGAAGCGCTAACCCTCCGTTTGCACCTCGCCGCCGATTCTTGTTGCCATTCCGCGCGACACTTGCTATCATTCCCGCTGACAACTACTCACCACAAAGGGCCGCGCACGCCTAAGACGCAAATGGGAATCCACGGCGCGGCAAAGCCGCAAGCAATCAAAAAGAAGAAGAGACGATGAATCCGCAGATTTCGCAGATTCTCGCCGATTCTGAGAAAAAGAAGCAAGAGGATGATATATAATCCACAAAGGTGTACAAAGAAGGGGTTCACTTCCTAATCAGTGAGAATCTGCGAAATCTGCGGATTCAGAACGCCTTTGGGAGGATGCCATGAAAGAAAATAGCGGCGGTATCAAGAAGGTCAACAAATTCCTGCGATTCGAGTACATCGAGGGTTCACTCGACGAGAAAACTCGGGAACTTGTGCTGTTCGCGGGGGCCGCAGTCGCCGGATGC
>CAYVDS010000353.1:0-2896 GCA_964450145.1 uncultured bacterium | reverse complement strand
GAAGAACTGATTTACACTCAGACCGCTCCTCTCGTCATTTGCTATATTCCGCAAAGGATACTGTTGGGGGCAGTCAATTCGGCATTGAGGAACATCAGGCATCGGCTGCTGACCACGCCAACGCCAGCCGAAATGCTCAAGAAATACACTGAGCTGGCGCCAAAGCTCGCTATCCTTAGCCACGAGCCCGGCAAGATGGTCACGTTCCGCCTCGCGGACAAGCTCAAACACGTCAAAAAGAGTCCGCCGGTCCAACTCATCCTGCTCAGCCACGGAATCTCCCGTGAAGAGGTAGAGACGGCGTTTCGAAATGGCATAACCGACATTATTGCGGAGCCGCTCGACCCATCGATCCTTGTCTCGAAGCTCGAAAATGCTTTGCTCGGACAGCAGCGGTCGATCGAGAGCAGACGCTTCTTCCGCAAGGCCATATCGGGCAAGATTACGGTCAGGATGGAGAGTGAGATTCTCGACATCAGCGAAGGCGGCATGCGAATCGCGACCGACACGCCACTCAGAACCGGAGAGGTAGTCAAACTCGAATCGAAGCTGTTTCATGACCTCCGCCTCGGCGAAAAGGCCGGGCGCGTAGTGTGGATATCGAAGAATGACGCGGAACGAGGTCTGGCGTTTCAGGCCGGCATTGACTTCGTCGATCTCACCGTAGCCGAGCGCAGTATCTTGAGAAAATGGATATTTGCCGCCGAGGTTTCCGAGCGCGCTAAGAACGCTATCGGGTCGGATATGGGACCTGCGTGTCAAAGCATTAGGGCATAACTTCTGCCCCTTTCCAACCCGAGCCATAAACCCTGCGCCTTGCACAATTCTCCTCAGCATCATCCCCTTTCCTCCGCGATCCTCTGCGCCCTCCGCGGTAAGATTCCTCTTTATCATCTTTGCCATCTCCCCGTGCCTCACGTGGTGAAATGTCCCTCTTTCGCGTTCATTGACGACCCGGTCATTATCCGGTACAATGGCGTTGATTACTACTATCACAAGAACCACCTTGGCAACGTGAATTTCTTATGAGACCCTTACCACTCCTCCGGAGTGGTTTACTACGGAAGAAAGGTGAGCCGGGGTTCTGACCGTGGTGCTTAATTGTGAAAGAAGGGCGAGGAATGAGGTCCACGGACAGTTCTTTTCTTCTATTGAGTTTTCACTTTTCGCCTTTTCCCCTTTTAATCTTTTCCCCCCGTCTCTTCATTCCCTTTCGCCTTGCTCCTTTCGCCTTTCCCCTTTTCTTAAGGAGGTGTCGAAAATGCACTATCAAGAAATTAAGAAGAGAATGGATAAACTCGCCTCTAAGCCGGTGAGACACGTCCGCAAAGATGTGATGGAAACGATTGTCGCCGACATGCGCAAGAAGACACCCAAATCGGCGAAGATGTTCGAAGCGGCGAGAAAGGTCATACCGGGCGGCTGCGAACACATGCTTTCGCACACGGTCCCCTACCCCGTCTTCATCGACCGTGGCGACGGCGCATATCTGTATGACGTGGATGGGAATAAGTATGTTGATTTCCTAAACGGCGGCGGACCGGTGCTGCTCGGCCACAATCCGCCGGCGGTCATCGAGAAAATCATCGACCTGCTCAGGACGAAGGGTTCGTTCCACGGCCTCTGTGACGAATATGAGACGCTCGCTGCCGAAAAGATTACTCAGCATATGCCCGCCGTTCAAAAAATCAGATTCCTGCAATCTGGCACCGAGGCGGATATGGCGGCGATTCGGCTTGCGCGCGCTTATAACGGGAAGAAGAAGATAATCAAGTTTCGCGGCACGTATCACGGATGGTCTGATCAGCTTGTTGTGGACCTCTGGGTGCCGAAGAGCGGAAGGTTCATGTCCCACGGAATTCCGGAATCGGTCACCGAGAATACCGTGATTGTTCCGCTGAACGATATCGCGGCCCTTGAACGCGCAATCGAGGAAAATGAGAAGGACGGCATCGCTGCGGTGCTTGTGGAACCGCTGGGCGCGGAGTCGGGCACGATCCCAATTAACGAAGACTTCCATAAGGAATTGAGAAGAATAACGCGCGAAAATGATATCGTCTTGATTTTCGACGAGGTCGTGACCGGCTTCAGGCTGGGGATGAGTGGCGCCCAGGGGTATTTCGGCGTGGACCCCGAGATCACGGTTTTCGGCAAAATCATGGGTGGCTGTTTCCCCTCGAGCGGAGCAATCGGAGGCAAGGCCGAGATCATGGACATTTTGAACTCGGGGATCATGTCGGGCGGTCCGTCATGTTTTGTCGCGGGAACAGTCGCCGCGAATCCCCTCTCGTGCGCCGCGACGTATCACACGATTTGCGAAATCGAGCGGACCGGCGCCATCGAGAAGGCGGCGGCCACGACTGATAGATTGGTTGGTGAACTGAATGAGTTATTCGAAGACAGAAACAGCCCCTTCTTCGCTTATAATTACGCCTCCATAATCCACATCGAAACCGCGGCAGCGCTCCATATTGACATCGACAGCGAGAACGCGATGCCACAGATTTTCGAGAGGAAGACTGCGATGACAGACTATCAGACTTTCTTGCGCGGCGAGGGTCTGATGACACTGATGGGAAAAGGATTCGTAACGAGCGCGCATGGAGAGCCGGAGATTAAGGCGACGGTCGAAGGGTACAATAACCTGCTGAATGCGCTATAATACACATGCTTGTTTCATGCCAAAACAAAAGTGAAGGGGAAAACCAGTTTGCGGTTTATAGTTTGCGGTTCACAGTTGTCGATTGGTCAGTTTTGGAAAATGTGACGAACTGTAGACCGTAGACTGTAAACCGAAGACGGTGAATTGCTCATGCAATCCGCAATCAACATAGGAGCGCATGATCACGCCTCGGCGTGATTAATTGTGGAAGAAAGGTGAAGCTTGACATCCATC
>CAYVDS010000352.1:0-2916 GCA_964450145.1 uncultured bacterium | reverse complement strand
ATGGCGGGTTTTAAACCGCCCCTCCCTGGCTGGGTTTGAAGTGACCGGTGACAGCGGCGACAAAGTGCTACTATACAACGTATTGCAGCACTCAGTTTGCCAGGGCGTTCGGCGCTACAGATGCGGAGATACAAGATGCTCTGTACGTCGGGAAATCAGCAACAGGCTGGAGTACATATATTAATGGCCTGCAGGTAAGCTTCGACGAGAGTTCAAATCGGAGGTGGAGAAAGCTACCTCATTTATCCGCTCGGCTGAAAAAGAACTGCGGTGCAGCGACGTCGGCGAGAAAAAGTGCGACTTCGTGATTCGCGGCAGAACAGAAAAGGAAATCTTCGCGAAGGCCGCCGAGCATGCCGTATCAGCTCATGATATGACCGAAGTGCCGAAGGCGCTATTCGACAAAGCGCGCGCGGCCATCCACAAAGCAGCATGACCATGCGCATCTGACAGATGCGAGCGCATCCCGCTTGCGTGAGAAAGAGCGGCGCGAAATCTGCGCCGCTCTTTTTGTGCATGGCATCAGCTTAAGGAACTTGACAATATCGCGATGTCGTTATATACTTTCCATTGATCATGCGTAAGCGAAACGACCAAATGCTCGATATGAAGTTGCTCGAGGAGGTGGCGCCCACGTTGAGGGCGCTGTCACACCCCTTGCGGCTCCGGATCGTTGATTTTCTGAAGGACGGAGAGCAGCCGGTCTCGAAAATCGCCCAAGCCGCAGGCAAGTCACAAGCGCTCACGAGCCACCAATTGGGCATACTCCGCAATCACGGCGTGATAAAAGCGCGCCGTGAAGGCAACCAAGTTTTCTATCAAATTGTAGATGAGGCCGCCCATACACTTCTTCAGTGCATTCGAAACAAGAATACGAAGAAGCAGGCGGTCCGCGGATTTTACCCTAGAGTGGTGTCTCCGAAATAACTTAAAGTGCTGCGAAGGGGACTGTCCCAGATTTACGGGCGCTTTGCGCCGTAGAATCGGGACTGTCCCCGAAGCTCAAATGTAAAGAAGCGTTAGAGACACTACCCTAGAGCAGAGAGAAGACACGAAGGGAGAAGACGATATGGGAGAGACTAAGCATTTTGTCGTGATTGGCGCAAGCGCCGCAGGCTTGAAGGCGGCCTCGAAGGCGCGCAGGCGCGACCCGGACATAAAGATAACGGTCCTTCACAAAGGCCACTTCATCTCATACGCCGCTTGCGGGCTCCCGTACTATGTGAGCGGCAAGGTCTCAAGACAGGATGCGTTATACTCGAACCTCCTTGGTGTTCCCCGCACCCCGCAATTCTTCAAGAAAATGAAAGGCCTCGAGATACTCACGCACCACGAAGCCACCTCGATTGACCGCAAGAATCGGAAGATAGTGGGCAGGAACCACGAGACAGGCGAAGATTTCTCTTTCGAGTACGATAAGCTGCTCATCGCAACTGGCTCGCAAGCGATTGTTCCGCTGATTCCCGGCGCCGACCTGAAGAACATCCACACGCTGCAGACCATCGAAGACTCAGAGGTGTTGCGAAGGCTCGTCGGCAAAGGGAAAAAGGGTGTGATCGTGGGAGGCGGGTTTATCGGGCTCGAGGCGGCCGAGGCTCTCGTCGAACGCGGAGTCGAGACCACGCTCGTTGAGAAGGCCGATCAGATAATGCTCGCCCTCGACTACGAGATGTCGGTCATCGTGAAGCGGCATCTTGAAGACCAAGGTGTGACGGTCAGTACTTCCGACGGCGTGGTCGAATTCAAAGGCGACGACCTCGGCAACCTGAAGCAGGTGGTGACGGAAAAGTCCACACTCGACGCCGATTTCGCCGTGCTCGGCATCGGTGTCAAGCCTAATGTGGCGCTTGCAAGAGAGGCCGGCCTCGAGATCGGCGCAACCGGCGCGATCAAAGTTGACGAACGCATGCAGACAAGCGACCCGAACATCTACGCGGCGGGCGACTGCGTCGAGGTGCGCCATCTCGTGTGCGACAAACCCGTGTTCGTCCCGCTCGGCTCGACCGCCAACAAGCAGGGCCGCGTTGTCGGCGTCAACATCACCGGCGGCCGCGAAACGTTCCCGGGCGTGCTCGGCACGCTCATATTCAAGACATTCGACATGAACGTCGGACGCACGGGACTGACGGAGAGAGACGCGCGCGCGATGGGCTACGACATCGAGACGGTCATTGTCCCCGCGCACGACCGCTCGCACTACTATCCGAACGCGAAGCTCATCGCAACGAAGCTGGTAGCCGAAAAAAAGACCGGCAGATTGCTCGGCGAGCAAGTCGTCGGACTAGGCGACGCCGACAAACGGACCGACATCTTCGCCGCGCTCATCAATATGAAGGCGACGGCTGAATCACTGGGCAACGTTGACCTCGCGTACGCGCCGCCATATTCATCGCCTATTGGTCCGGCGCTCACGGCCATTAACGTTCTCCGCAACAAGCTCTCCGGAGAGGCGCGCGGCATCTCTCCGATGGTCGTCAAGCGCAAGATCGAGGCCCGTGAAGATTTCATTTTTCTCGATGTCAGAAACCAGAACGAGTATGACGACACGCACATCGAGGGTACGATGCTGATCCCGCTCGGGCAGCTCAAAGAGCGCATGGGCGAGTTGCCGAAGGATAAGGAGATAGTTACGTTCTGCAAGATAAGTCTGCGGGGCTACGAGGCCTGCAAGATACTCGAAGCCGGCGGGTTCAAGGACACGAAATTCATGGACGGAGGCGTTTTCACCTGGCCGTTCGAACTCGTAATCTGAGGGGGAGCCGCTTTTTCGGCGCAAAGAGCGCAAAGACAAAACCAACTTTTCCCCTCCACGAAGGAAAACTACTAAGTCGAGGCTGTCCCGTAATTATGTGGGGCCGAATTCATTCGGCCAACCACATATTCCATCCCTATTCGCCAGTAGTTCGTTCTACTGGT
>CAYVDS010000351.1:0-2949 GCA_964450145.1 uncultured bacterium | reverse complement strand
ATTATCAAGCTGAGGTATCGCTGCCGCATCCGTACACGTTTCTGATGATGAAGCTATTTGCTTTCAAGGATCGCCTCAACGACGCCAGCAAAGAATTCGGCCGCTATCATGCCCTGGACTTATATACAATTCTGGCAACCACAACGGAGAAGGAGTGGGAACGTGGTCTCAGATTCCGCGACCAACTGGGGGACGAACCGTACGTTGTGGAGGCCGGACACCTTGTATCGAAGCATTTTTCGGCCCTCGACCGTTTGGGTATGATCCGCCTGAGAGAAAGTCGCTACTATAAGCCTGATTTGCAGCTTGAAGATTTTGTATCAGCCATGACGGAATTGTTTCCTGTGAGGCCCCAAAACGTTCGAGAGAGTCGTACTGGTCACGACGGGTTGCAAGGGGAAGAAGAAATGAGAGGATAGGGCACCCCGGTGAAGGGGCGCCCTCACTGTCAGCCTTTGCTGGCTGCAGGTTCTTATTCAACCTTCACGAACACTCCATTCACAGTCACCTCTTCTTTGACCAGCGCTCGTGCCATGTCCTCGAAATTCCGAAATTCCGGGGACATAATACCTATATTACTATAATACAACTATTGTTATAGACACTGGCTCAGTCCTCATCGTACACCTTCAGAGTGCTTATGGGGTCGTGTCTTGAATTTTGAATTAGGCCGCCTGCAATCTCCTGAGAAAGCAATCCCGCAAATCTTGTCAATCCTGTCCAAGATCCTCTTTTTTCGCGCCCTTTCGCATGCATTCGCGGTTCAAATCTTTTCTTACCGATTCTTCTCTCTCTTTGTGTTACTTCGTGTCCCTTCGTGGGTCGCCTCTTTGATTCTTCTCAATCCGAAACACGTCCTGAGCATAGCCGAAGGATCCGCAATCCGAAATCGAAACGTCCGCATTCATCAGCGTCTATCGGCGGTTCCAAATCAGATTCGTAACCCATTCGTACTATGCATCTTCCACAATTGGCGCTAAAAATTAACAGAAAGTTCATTGCTCGACTTTCCCCCTATCCGGCATTATAGTCCTCAGGACTTGGATTGACACGGTCACACTTTGGACTTTGAACTCTCACCCGGCGCCTTGCGCGCAAAGGAGATCAAACCATGGACAACAACAGCAATGCGGCCCCGAAAACAAATAACACCACTCGCCCGTGCTTCGCCTTCAACGACCACTACCTCGCCTTCCAAATCGCCCAGTTGCACGGGTCATCAATACGTTATTGCCGAAAACTCGGAGGGTTCTTCGTTTGGGACGGAGAGCGATGGGTGAAAGATGAAGCCGCCGTCGTGTGGCGCGCCACAATCTCCGCCGCATGGACACTCTACCACAACGCCAAAGGCGCCGCTTCCGAAACCGAACGCGCGCGCCTGAGAAAATGGATCATCCGCGCCGAACGCTGCGGCAGCGTCGAAAACACAATGAAACAATTGCAGGCATTACCCGACATACTCACTACCGCCGATGCCTTCGACGCCGACCCCCCTGGCTGTTCAATGTGAAGAACGGCGCTATCAACCTGCGAACAGGCGAACTGCGCCCGCATCGGCAGGATGACCTCATCACCAATGTCGCGCCAGTCCACTACAACCCGGACTGCCCCCCTCCAAACCGCTGGACGCAATTCCTTGCCGAAATGTTCGACGGCAACCCCGCGCTTACCTCGTTCGTCCAGCGCGCCTTCGGCTATGCGCTCACCGGCCTCGTCAACGAACAGAAACTCCTCTTCCTCTATGGCTCAGGAGCCAACGGCAAAACCACTCTCCTCAAAACCCTTATGTTCGTCATGGGCAGCTACGCCCGGAGGCTGCCGTCCGACATCCTCCTCACTGCCCGAAACGACTCGCATCCAACCGCATTCGCCGACCTCAAAGGCCTCAGACTCGCCGTCACCACCGAAGTCGAATTCGGAAAGCGCCTCGCAGAAGCCACCGTCAAAGAACTCACCGGAGGCGATCACCTGATCTCCCGCCGTATGCGGCAGGACTACTTCGAGTTCACTCCCACTCATAAAATCTTTATGTGCGGCAACCATCTCCCGGTTATCCATGGCACGGACCACGCCATCTGGCGTCGAATCGCCCTCATCCCGTTCAATGTCGCCATACCCGAAGACCGCCAGGACAAAGACCTCGACCATAAACTCCGCGCTGAGGCCCCGGGAATCCTCAATTGGCTTGTCACAGGCTGTCTCGATTTCCAGAAAAAGGGACTCGCCGACCCCGCCGAAGTCAGCGACGCCACTCGCGCCTATCGCACCGACATGGATGTCCTCGTCGATTTCCTCAACGACTGCTGTCTGCTCACTCCCGGCGCTCGCGTAAAATCCGCCGACCTCAACCGCGCCCATAAACAATGGTGCGAAAAGAACGGCGAACAACCGATGAGCATCCGCTCTCTCGGATTGCGATTAAAAGAACGCGGTTTCATACAGGAACGCACAGCCTCAGCAAGACTATGGCAGGGTCTCTGCCTCAAATAATAATTCGGGGACATGATGCCCCATCGTGTCCCCGAATTATCACTGCATTGGGGACTGTCCCTATTTACGGGCCGCGCTTCTGTGAGGCCGAATTCATTCGGCCGGTTTGGCGTCTTTTGGGCCGTAGAATAGGGTCTGTCCCCAAAGCTTGGTTGGTTGCGTCTCTGCTCCTCCGTGTTTATCGGTCTGTTTCTCGCGCGTTATACGGAAAATGCGCTTCATGCGTCACAATGCGTCATACCACGGCCCGAATCAGGATGTGAGACGCGGAAACAAAGAAAAATTTTCGCTACAAAGTCGCGAAGCGATGCGAAAAGGCGGTCAAAGCAACCTTAAATGAATGGATGGATCAAAATGAATGGATAAATCACCGGGAATCTGCGAAATCTGCGGAATCTGCGGACAGAAATCTTTGGTTGCGGGGGTCGGATTTGAACCGACGGCCTTTGGGTTATGAGC
>CAYVDS010000350.1:801-2950 GCA_964450145.1 uncultured bacterium | reverse complement strand
GATAATCATTTCCACTTTCACTGCAGTCTTTCTGGCCGAATTGGGCGACAAGACTCAGCTTGCAATACTCGGACTCGCGGCGGAGAGTAAGACGCTTGTGCCCGTGTTCATCGGGGCGGCGGCGGCAATGCTGTTCGCTACGCTGTTGGCTGTGGTCTTCGGTGGAGCGATTGCCGCATATGTGCCGGAGAAAGTTGTGCATGTGCTGGCAGGCGCCGCATTCATCGCGGTGGGAGTGTTCATGCTGTTGGGCAAACTGTAAAATAGGCGAAAGGGAAGTCACGAGTCTCGGGTCACAAGTCGCGAGTCAAAAGAGCGGAGAAGCGGGTCATCGAATGACGGTTCATTTCTTCCTGGGAGCGGATAAGTATCTCATGAAACCTCCGATCGGATGGCTGGTCTCAGAAACGAGCTGCTTAAGATTGTCGAACTGTTCAGGTGAGATGAAACCCGCATCGGACGCAATGTATTGAGCCTTGACCTCGCCTGTGGACCCTTTGGCAATGCTCAAGAACCGTCGGAACTCAATATCGCCTCCTCTCTCGAATCCTTCGGCTATGTTTGACATAACAGAAATTGCCGCGCGCCTAATCTGGTCTCTGAGAGCAAAATCACGCGAGAAACCTCTTTCAGCAGTAATAGAGTAGATCACTTTTGCCAGTTCTCTCGCCTTTTTCCAAGCCTCAATGTCCTCGAATTGCCTGATCGCTGTCATTTTTCCTCCCATATTTATTCAGTTTCTCGGGCCCGCGACTCGCGACCCATGACCCGCGACTTATTTTTTCGCCTTTCGCCCATTTGTTGAAGGTTCTCCCTCGCTTCGGCGTTTTGCGGGTCGAGCTCAAGCGCCCTTTTCCATGCGGCCTCAGCTTCTTCATATCGGCCCAATCGCGCGTACACCACACCCAGAGTAGTCTGTGCGTCAGCAGATGCCGCGTTCAGGCTGACCGCGGCGCGCGCTTCGACAAGCGCTTCTTGCTGGCGGCCCAGCCGCGAGTATGCGTTTGCGAGCGCGATTAGCGCCTCGGGCGTGTCAGACGCCAATTCAGCCGCTTTCCGGGCGAACTGTAAAGCTTCCTCAAGCTTTCCCATCCCTAGATACAGATTCGCCATCTGCGTGTTGGCGCGAGCGCTGTCGGGATATCTCTTAAGCGCGTTTGTCCAGAGTGACAGTGGGCTGCGCCAATCGGCGTTTCTATGAACTGTGAGCGCGCTCAGGATAACCAAAATGGCGGAGAAGCCGCAAATGAGCGCATTGCGCCAGCCTTTGTGATGGATACTCAGGGTCCGTTCAAGAGCAGCGCCGAACGCCGATCCCATAATGAACATGACTCCGACAGCCGGAAGATACATCCTTTGCTCGTTCACCACGAGCTTGAGCGCCACAAGAGTCGAACTCGGCGCGAGAGCAAATAGAAACCACCAAAGTCCAAACGGAACAATGGGCAGCACACGGATCAGGAACAGCGAGCCCCCGAAAAGCACGATCACGGCAACGACCGCTGCAATCGTCGCCGGATCAAGGATTGAACCTGATGCCGCGACCACATGGTCGATACTGAGACCGGTCGGCGCCGCCATTAGCCGGAAATAGATAAAGATGGCCCGCGCCTGCGTGAAGAGATTTTCCCAGATTCCGCGCGGCTGCTGTGTCTCGCCGATGACACCGAGGATTTTGATGACAAAGAGCATGAACCCAACGGTGAGCGCAGCAAAAGGGGCTAATCCCAGCGCAATCTGGCGCATTTTTTCCTTGTCGAACCGTAGCCGAAATCGGCTGACCTCATAAAGCGCGAGCAGACCCGGAACCGCCACGGCCTCCTCTTTAGAGAGAAGGGCGCATAAGTAAGCCGCGAGAGAGCCGAGCAAGAGCGTTCTTCTGAGATTCTTCGCCTCGCTCATAAAAAACCCGCGGCTGGTTTCCTTAATTCGGGGACACGATGCGGCATCGTGTCCCCGAATTAAGGCGGGCTGATGGCCACACACATAGAGAAGGACGCACAGCAGGGAAAAACCGCCCGCCAACAGGGTCGACCGGGCGGATATGTAGTTGACGGGCTGCGTGTTAATCGGGTGGCAGGCAAAAAGCAGAGCGACCGCGAGGGCGACTTCTCTTATCCTCGTGACCGCGAACGATCTCATGATGACG
>CAYVDS010000350.1:0-791 GCA_964450145.1 uncultured bacterium | reverse complement strand
GGGCAGCGGCATAGAGAATCAAAGTGTTTAGGACATGTATCGCGACATTGACGAGGTGATAGCCGAAAGCATTGTCCCCGCTCGCAATGTAGTTCAAGGCGAACGTCGCCATCGTGAGAGGCCTGTAGCCGCTCAGAGGGATGTTGCTTATAAGGCGCGGCGAGACAAAAAAATGGCCTATGCCCGAAAGACTGTGCGTGTAGATGTTGTTCAGAATAAAGTAAGTGTCGTCGTATTGGAAGGAATTTCTGAGGGTGTTGGCGTAAACGACGGCGGGCAGGAGAATCAACGCCAGAATCCGGACTAAGCTCCCCCGCTTATTCTTGATGATCGCGCCCTGATCTCCCATTTCGGTTTCGGATTATAACACTTGAAAAAACAGGCGTCAATTGTCGGAGGTCAATCCCTCCGGCTTGACACAACGGCATCCGCACTATTTAATATCATACTGTCAAAGCGGAAAAATCCCCCTGCCCCCCTTTGTCAAAGGGGGGAATCAGCGGCTTCGCTTTGCGTAGGAGAAAAGTGGGGAGCGTCTTGTGGTAGTTAACTCGGGACTCGAAACCCGAGAGTCGGGACTTATTTTCTTAGGAGCGTCTGACCCCTCTTCGCGGGGTTGATTGGGTAAGAAACCCGAGGCCACAATCTACTTATCATTGCCGCAAAGGCGGGAATCCAAATTGGTTGTTGGCCATTTGCTAAACGGATTCCCGCTTTCGCGGCAATGGCGTAACATATTCAGGTTTTTGGTTTTAACCATGAACCAGGAACTAGGAACCATGAACTGGTTT
>CAYVDS010000349.1:0-2964 GCA_964450145.1 uncultured bacterium | reverse complement strand
GCGTGGTAATGATTAAGTGAACAGTATTAGGTCAGGTCTACACATTCACAAACCCGATTGCAGGAAATCCTGCTAATCCTTCTTCCCGATCCCGCCTCGTTACGAACGTCAAAGCCGCGCCCTCAGCTAGGCCAGTTTGTCAGTCCCCGCGCCTCACGAATCAAATCCAAACCTGATCCTCTCTTTGTGCCTTGGTGACTTGGTGGGTTAGGCGCTTCTTACGTTTTCTACCTTGACACGGTATACTGTTTGCCTTCCTCGAGAGTGACGCCGAACCCTTCGGCGGTCTTGAATCTTATCGGAATCGATTCCGTTTCCCACCCATCTTTTGGTTTGCACACACTGAAATGCAGATGTGGCACGGTGGAATAGCCCGTATTGCCCGAATACCCGATCAATTCGCCTTCTCGCACCGTCTTGCCTACCCAGACCGACACCCCGTCTCTCTTGAGGTGAAGGTAGCGCCCTAGAGTGCCATCATTATGCATCACGACAACGTAATTTGCCTTTTGTTTGAATTCGGGTGTCGGCCCACCTTCCGAATACTTTGACTCTAAGGCCACAACCGTTCCTTCCCTCGCCGCGAGAACAGGGGTACCCTCCGGGGCCCGCCAATCAATCGAATATCTTGATTCGCCATGGTGGCTGAATTTCCCGTCGAATCCTTGTGACACCGTCACTTGCCTACCTTCCTCAAATGGCAATCTATATAGAAAGGCGTCATCATGTCGAGCCTCCATACTCCCCAACTTGTAATTCCAGCGGTAATAATAACGCCACCGCGTATGCGGAACCTTTTTCGTAAGCCGATAAGCAAGGACCGGCTTTCCCGGTTTAACAACAAAGGTCTCGCGGCTTGGGTTCAATTCCGCGTTTTCCAGTTGAAACTTGAAACTGACGGTCACATCGATGGGCCGGTCATTGATGACGCAAAGGGTGGTTTCTTTCGCGCTCTCGTCCTCCACAACTCTTACGAGTTCTTCAGCCAAAAGGCAAGAGGGCGCTAAGAGATTAATGGCAAGACAACTAACAAGGCTCCATTTTCCTATCACAGCGCAGGCTCCGTTTTTGAGCAGGGCCGAAATGAAGACACAGACGTTTATTATGATACATAAATGGCTTCGGAGAGTCAAAAAAGAAAATTTGAGTCGCGAACGGCGCAAATTCGCTGTTAGCGCGTTTTACGCATTCATGACAAAAGTCATAGGCGAGCGCGTTGAATGTTGTTATTATTGGATTTGAACAAAAGCCATCTCAAAACCGCAGATGGAGACGGATAGAGAATTCCTCTTTCGTTTCTTTTTACCTTGAACCTCGGACCTTTGAACTTTGAACCTGCTTTCTACGGAGGAGCGAAATGGACAAGTACGTGATCCTTTTCATCAGGACGAGTTTGATCAGCTTTGTGGTCGGGTCGGTGCTCGGGCTGGAGATGGCGATCCTGCCCGCACATGCGATTTATTTCCGCAGCGCTCATGTTCATCTGAACCTTCTCGGATTTATGGCGATGATGATTTATGGCGTCGGCTATCATGTGCTGCCGAGGTTCAGCGGGCTCGTGATCCACAGCCGCAACCTCATGGTAGTTCACTATTATCTGGGTGTGACGACGCTTGCGCTCATGACGCTTTGCTGGATCGGCGTGGAGATGACCCCGTACGTCGGCGCGCTGCAGGCCGGGCTTTCGCTCTTCGGCGCGGCGCATCTCATCTCGATATCCCTCTTCTTCTACAATATATATAAGTCAATAAAGCCAATGACGCTTCCTACGCCGAAGGCGTAAGGGAAGGCGAAAGGCGAAGGGCGAAAGGCGAAGGGAGTCCGCGCAAAGCGCGGGGTTCCTGGTTCCTCGTTCTTGGTTTCTGGTTGACACAAGGGGTTTGTGGTTCACAGTTTATTGTTCATGGTTTGTAGTCGGAAAGAAATCAGGACAGCAGGTGACCACAAAGACGAAGGCTTCGACTATCGACTGCCGGTATGTCTTGACCATAAACCATGAACGATAGCATTTGTGTCCTTGCTTCTTTTGTGCTACTCCTTTCCCCTCTTTTTCCGTGCTCCCCGTGTTCCCCGTGGTGAAACCTGTGGACAACGTCCCTCCTCTTTGACGCACTGCAAAAAGGGCTTGACATTCACCGGAAAACATGCTATAAAAGATAGGTTTTCGATTCTTTCGGGGTGTATTGCGACTGTTGGCATCGTGTCCAGACAGCCATCCCTCGAAAACACCCGCCGTCTCCTCGTACTAGGAGCAAGGCTGCGCAATGACCCCATAAATTGCGCGGAAATTGAGTATTGGGAGAGATAATCGTTGGCAGAAATAATATTTGACAGTTGGTTTGTGGAACCATGCGGAAAGCTCGCCGGCGAGCAAACCGTTTCGAAAATTCCTGAGGCCCACAAGAAGTTCTTCGCAGGAAAAGCGTGCCCGCCCGACCTCAAGGCTGTTGTCGGCTGGGGCGGTCTCGTCGTCTTGAGCGAGGACGTATGCGCCGTCCAGCTCATGGTCAATTTCTTCGAGCAGGTACAGGCGAAGTCGTGCGGCAAGTGTTTCCCGTGCCGCGTCGGCTCGCGCGTCATCTACGACCTGCTGAAGAAGATCGCCGCCGGAGAGGGCGACGTCTGCGACATCGAGAAGCTGCTGCCGCTCGCGGCCGACATCCGCAATGCGGCCCTGTGCGGTTTCGGAATAGCGATGGAGAAACCGCTCGCAGATGCGCTTGGCAATTTCCGGGCCGAGTTCGACGCACATGTAAATGGCAAGAAAAAGTGCGCTGCGGTTAAGACCGAGTCCATGATGATTGCCCCGTGCAACTTCGGCTGTCCCGCAACGACCGACGCAGCGCGTTACATCGAGCTCATCCGCGAACACAAATATAACGATTCGATCGACGTAGCCCGCTCTCCGAACCCGTTCGCCGCAGTGTGCGGGCGCGCCTGTTTCCATCCGTGCGAGACCGTTTG
>CAYVDS010000348.1:0-2983 GCA_964450145.1 uncultured bacterium | reverse complement strand
TCAAAATCTTTGCGCCCCTCAATCAGGCGCTATTTGGCTTTGGAGACGCCGTCTGCGTTCCCGTTATAGAATGGATAGCAAAACACTATCTGAACCCATCCGTTGCAGAATTGATGAGAGGCCATCCACTTTTAGCCTACGCTAAGCGAGGTTGATCCGTGACGCAAAAAGAAAGAGACGCCCTGAAGATCTTCTCTGAATGGTATGCAAACTTACCCACCTATAGGGCTACTGGCGGTCCCGCGCGAGGCGCAATTGGAGCCGCTCTAGTTGCTCTGGAGCGTCTCAAAGAAAAATATGATCTTAACCTGGATTCGCATAGAACCGCCGCGGGAAAATCCCAAATCATCGGATTGAGCGGGGTAGCAGTCGCTCGAATTCTGAAAGCTCATGGCGAAACAAGGCCGTTCCTCACGGAAGGCGGAAGAACAAACCGAGGAGCGGCTGGCGCAGTCAGCAGTATGCTGGATGCTCTGAAAAGAACGGATTTGCAGAAACTGGACAGCTCCGCAAGAATTAAGATCCTGGATGCCCTTCAAGCATACCTAATTGAAAGAGTCCGCGAATATCATGGCCGGCAGCGATTGAAGATCGTTTATGATCCGACTCAGACGGCGCGTCAGTCGATCCATGACTTCTTGGCTCTGGCGCAAGTAGAAGGCAAGGAAGGCCCCGTGGCCCAATACCTCGTGGGCGCAAAGCTGCAAATCAGATTTCCGGGGCTCCAAGTTGAAAACAAATCCTATAGCACAGCCGACGAACAATCAGACCGCCCGGGAGATTTCCTTATCGGCGACACCGCTTTCCATGTCACGGTCTCGCCCATGCCCGGTTTGTACGAGAAGTGTAAACGCAACATCCAAAGCGGTTTCCGAGTATACCTTCTTGTGCCGGAAAGAATCGTTGTGGGCACAAGACAAAACGCTGAAAGCGCAGCCCCGGGCAAAATCGCGGTCGAATCCATCGAATCCTTTGTAGCGCCAAACATCGAAGAACTCGCCACTTTCTCAAAAAGCGAACTCGTCCATAGCTTCAAGCGTCTCATGGAAACCTACAACGAAAGAGTCTCCGCCGTGGAAAACGATAAGTCTCTCTTGATCGAAATACCAAGAAATCTATCATAATATGGAGAAAGTGAGTAGAGCCATTTCCAAGACGTATCATCCAGTAAAACTGTATCTCGAAGACTTACAACGCATCGTTGATATTTTCGAGAGCAGTCGCACAGGAAAAGTCGAAATAATATGCGGCGACTACAGATACTTAGATTTGAATGAGTTAAAGGCCGCCAAAGCTAGGGATCTCGTGGGCCAAGAATTGCAGCTTAGGTTGACTTCGGCTTCTGAAAAAGACAAAGATTGGTGGTTGGTTAACGTGACTTTTGGCGGATTGCGGGGTTCTTCATGCGCCACGCCCTGATCTTGTCGCGGAAAGCAAGCCCAAGTTCTTCACCTGCCGGGCCATAAAGCTTTCCTAAGAACTCGGATATATCATCGTATATTTTCGCGGGCAACTCGGCAATCGGGCGAGCAGTTTTGGCCCATTCGTCAGAGGCCGTGAGTATCTCGGAGACCTTTTCCAACATCCTCTACCACCTCACTCGACTATACCCCGGACGACAGGAACCGTGAATTGATGAAAAGCGCAGGGGATAACACATTACAGAAGACCCACAGATCTTTCAGAATAATTGCGCCGGTCTTATACTTGGGACAAAATCGCGAATAAGAGTCAACCACTATCTCTAGGGATGACACCTCGTGAGAGTAGAAGCCTTTCTGTTTCAGAGTGTCAAGATCGGCGAAAGCAAATCCCTCGCCAAGCATATCAACGAGTTTTTGCCGCTTTGCCTTCAAATCAGCGAAAATCGTGACCATCGTTTGCTTATATTCGCTTTCGCCTCGGCGAGAATCAACGGTAGTCAGATAATTTAAGAAAAGTGGATAAAGTTCAAGGCTGTCCAGTTTCATACGATGTGATAGATGGCCTTTCGCATAATGTTTGTACCGCTCGTCACCAGTTCGAGCAAAGAGTAACCCATCTAGAAGCATCATCTTTCCGACTTCTTCAAGAGACAAAATGGCCAAAGATGTCGCCGAAGAGAGATGCTTAAGTCCCGCGAGCGCTGAAGCGGCCTCGTAATTCGCAAGTGCAGTCTCATAAGCTTTTGCGAAAGCCCCAAAAACTTTCTCAGTTTCATAAGCATACATTCTTGTGTCCCTCCGAGACAACGTTCCCCTCTCTGACATGCTGCTCCAATCAAGCAACGTTCAGAAATATTTGCGAATTTGCTTTTCGCTGTGCTGGGAGATACCTCCGACAAGAGCTTTCATTTGATATAGTTACTTCAACATCTGCTGAAATTATATAAATTGATGAAAGCAATCTCTTCGAAATTCATCCGCAGTTGTACATGTCGTGATCGAGGCCGACACCTTCCTCTGTTGTGTTTTCCGTTGCTCCTCACCTTTTCTTCCCTTAGCCTTTCTCCACTTCAAGATATTCTATCCGCTGCATCGGCAAAATCCAAATATTATGGCGAAGTGCATTCAGAATCCGTACGAATCCCAAAGAGATGCGTGGCATACCTTCTTCCGCCTGCACAAAGTCGAGCGCATCGGCATGGGCATTCGGAAAATGAAGGAGGCCATGATTGCGGCGGGTCTCCGCGAGCCGACTTTTGAGCCGAACGCTTTCTTCCGGGCAGTCTTGCACCGGTCGCCCGAATTTGCCATGAAGGAAGAGGCGCCAGGCGCTGAGGTAACCGGAAAGGAGCCTGGGCTGAAAACTACCCAGAAAACTGCCCAGAAAGCTACCCAGAAAACCATTTCGCTAATTCAGAAAAGACCCGAGATTAGCCGTCAGGAAATGGCGATTGAACTCGGAATAACCGAAAGCGGAATTAAGTACCAGCTGAAGAAGATCCAAGACAAGGGCGTGCTCCGTCGAGTCGGTCCCGACAAGGGTGGGCATTGGGAATTAG
>CAYVDS010000347.1:2598-2992 GCA_964450145.1 uncultured bacterium | reverse complement strand
GAGGTCTTTTTTATTTGGGGAATAGAACTCTGCAATGTCCCCCAACTCTCGCGCTGTGCGCGTGATGGTCATACTTATCTTCAATCGCTTGCGCAAGCGTATTTCCGAATGTCTGCGCCGCTTCCTCCACCCGATCGTTTTCCTGCAGTATCTGCTGTTTTACCGGATACGCCAATAAGTCGGCCAATTGAAGACCTGCTATGTTCGCTTCCTTTTTCTTCAGCTTCAGTTGTTTGCTTGTTAATGCTCGTCTGAAGAAATCAGCCTTATTGTGCATATCTCCGTGTGCATAGCTGTAGGCATATGCATCCTTCAGTAGGCCGTCCTCGGACTTGCCCCGACTTTCAGCCATCACGTCGCCACACCGGTTGATGTGGTTTAGATAACTACAATA
>CAYVDS010000347.1:0-2588 GCA_964450145.1 uncultured bacterium | reverse complement strand
CAAGGCCAAATGATATGGATGGAAAGGGTCGGG
Organism: uncultured bacterium; assembly: GCA_964450145.1. Lineage (GTDB taxonomy): Bacteria > Abyssobacteria > SURF-5 > SURF-5 > SURF-5 > JACRIR01. The sequence goes on along the minus strand of CAYVDS010000347.1, from coordinate 2,555 downwards.
GTACCGTCGCTTGAGTTCCAGTTTGTCGATCACAACTGCCAGCACTGAAAAATTCGTCTTACCTATAAGGCTGACAACTTCAAGGTCGAACGCCTTTCTGATTTCTGGTTTGCATAGTGGCCAGAACGGCCCCTCCTGCCTGACCATTCTCCTTCTGTGAAAAACGATGGGGTCGTCCGGATTATGGGGAAAATATTTCTGTTTTAAATCCTCCAGCGATCTATGGAAGACATGATACTCCTTTAGGATGAGAACGACTCCCACCAGGGCAAGATATCGATGTTCGGGTTTCGCCAGCATTTGCTCATCATGGAATACGTGATCACCCGATTCATCCACATACATTCTGTATCTCTCAGGCGGTTTGCTCTCAGGCATTGCTGTTCCCTTCAATATTCTTTGCCGACAATCCCATGGAACAAATGATCTGAGGCTCATGGGCTTTGCCTTCTTCGGTGATGATGCACAGGCGGTCGTCGGTACGCAAAGCAATCACAAGTTCGGCGAGTTTCTCGTCTGTTATTCCGCTGTTGAGTTGACGGTTCAATGAGTCCTTTGCGGATTCGCGAAGCGGATACCGGTAGATTTCGTCAATGGCTTTCCGGAGGTCTTCCGTGTCGAAAAGCATTCCCTTGATTTCTTCGGAGTAGCGTTTCAGCCGTTCATATGCTCGGAACCGGGCCCCCCGGGCGTTGCCCAACTGCCCGCCGACGGACCGTTCCTCTTTAACAATGAGCTCGACGCCTTTTTGGACGAGTTCGTGATGCTTTTCTTGTCGCGGCAGCGCTGGTGTGCCAGGCTTGCATTCCGCGGCTTTGAGTATCGCGTACTGTGATTCGGTCACGCTGGCGCCGCTTTTATCCATCCACGCCAGAGCGTCATTGTCAGAGGCGGTGCGCAGATAGACAAGCGCCCCCTCGGGCTGTTGGTCAGTGGGCGAATGCTCTCGTGTCGAATAAACAACCGCAGGCAATTCGGGAATCGCCTTCTGTAGTTTCGGGTCGGCTGTTATGGCATTCTTCCAAATCTGATATGCGTATGATGCGAGGTCCACTTCCGTCTCTTCGTCGCCGTCGAGGATGCCCGCCTTCTCATTGTAAAGATCGAGCAACACGTCGTCGTTCCTGTCGTCCTCGAAGAAGGCTTCGTCTGTGCCTATAACCTCGGCGTTTGTCCTGAGCCGCTGGCGAACTCTCGCGCGCAGGCGGATGATTCGTTCGACACCATCCGCCGGCAGGAATGAATAACAAAGTATTCTTTCGGAGTTCTGCCCGATGCGGTCAACACGGCCCGCGCGCTGAACGAGACGAATGATCGCCCACGGCAAATCATAATTGACGATGACAGCGCAGTCCTGTAAGTTCTGGCCCTCGCTCAATACATCCGTCGTAATCAAAACCCTCAATTCATCTTCGGGTTTTATAATATCTTCCTTCTCGTTGCTTTTCGGACTAAACCACCACGCAAGTCCGGTCGGGTCGGGCGAGTCGCCGGTCACGCCGGCTAAGCGATTGATTCCGCGCTTCTTAAGCTCTGATTCGAGATAGAGAACGGTGTCGGCGAACTGCGTGAAAACAAGCGCTTTTTCAGTCGGATGTGTTTTGGTCAATAACTGAGCCAGTGCATTCAGCTTGGCGTCTTTGTTTGGGTCCCAATCGCGACATTTCTTCAAGACTGATAGCAGCGACCGGGCATCGCTCTTGAGGTCTTGCTCGAGCGTTTTGCCAAAGAGACCCGGCCTCAGCCACTTGAATCGTGTCTTAAACTTGGTGGAATAGAGTTCGTAAACCTTCTCAGCGCATTTCTCAAAATCGTCCTCGGAACACAAGTTCTTGAACTCGGCGCCGGCATCTTTTTCGCCTTCGTCATTTTCGAATATATTTCCGAGCACGCTAACATCTTCGGCGTCCCTGTCGTAGAGGCGCGCATCGAGCATTTCGGCATCCTGTGTGCCCAACGGGAGCGGCTTCCCTTCTTTAATCGCGTGAAGAAAGATGTGATTTCGCAGTATGTGCCGCTCTATGGATTGAACAAAGGCTTGCCCCCCGCTTTCCAAGCGTTTGAACAGGTTGGTTCGGCAAAACCCCATAAGTCGCCTTCCGGCGCGCGACAGAGCCTGAATGATCTTGGCTTCCGCGGGTGTGGGCGGTTCATGTGGCTGAGACAGAAGGTGATTCCCTAAACCGTAGCGCGGCAAGCTCAGGCTTGCCACCACGCCCACGACGTCGCTGGCATACAGCCGCGCCTATTGGTCCGACGGGTGATTGGCTCTGCGCTTGAATTTGCGCGTCTGCGGCGCGCGCGGCGGGCAATACGACCGTTTGCCGTTCTCAAACGTCAGGAATCTGCGTCCGTTTACGGGATCGGTCTCGGCATAGTTCTGCTGAATGAAGGTGCGCGTTCGCCTAACGAGATACAGTCGCATCAGTTCATGCCAGTCTTCCGGATACTCACTCTTTTCGAAGGCGGCAAGCGAGCGGACCGGGCATTGATGTCTTCTGATAAACTCGGTCTCCCCAAGTTCGCGGAGCAGCCGCTCAGGCCGGATGCCGAGT
>CAYVDS010000346.1:0-3066 GCA_964450145.1 uncultured bacterium | reverse complement strand
AAGGTGTCCCCGAATTAAGGGCTGTTTCTTTCACAATTAACCACGCCCCGCCGTGACCGGACGTTCGACCACCCGATAATTCCCCCCATTGATGCGCAATGCTTTGCCATTGACAAGCGCCGTGGCTATCTTCTGATGGGCCCGAGCCAGAATTCGCGTGAAAGTCGGCCGCGACACTCCCATCTTCTCGGCTGCCTCGTTATGCCGGAGGCCTTCGTCATCCGCCCAACGGATCGCCTCATACTCGTCAACAGTCAATGAAATCTCATCGAGCCTGCTCATCGGGATTCCCGCAGGCTTGAAGAAAACAACATCAGGATGCGCAGCCACGCATCGGCATTTTTGTGGTCTGGACATGTTGAGTTCCCCCATGCATTTTGAACCAATGCTCATTATACACCATCCCACCCGAATACTGCAAAGTACTCGGAAACGAATGGGGGGATGAAGAAGAAAAGGAAATTATGGAAGGGATTCAAAAAAAGGCTCATTTACAGATTCGCGCAGATATTTCACCCATGAGTCGCTGATGGTAAGTAGTCCTCCCCGTCGGCGTTCATTGGCGGTTCCAAATGCTTTCTCCTCTTTCTTCAGCCAGAAACCAGAAACTCCGCGCCTCGCGCGGCTCGCGACTTTGGACCTTGGACTTTCGACTTTGGGCCTCGCGCCGCGCTTCGCGCAGCCCCCTTTCGCCCTTCGCGTTCCTTCGAGATCTTCGTGGATACCTTTCGCCTTTCGCCTTGCTCCTTTCGCCTTCGCTGTGCCTTGCACAGTGCGCTTGACATTGTTGAGTGAAAATAGTAGTCTGTGGCCATTAAGAATCGAGCGTATTGGCATTAGGAAAACGGTTGCAGAGGGGTGTATTAAGTGATTTATTAGTTGTGCGCAATATGTAAACTCATCTGCTTTTTTTGAACCAAAAACCCGAGAAACGGTCACTGACAACAAGGGATGGTCTTTCCTATGAACGTAAGGGAGAAGATAAAAGCTGCCCGTGAGTTCGTCGATAAAGAACACCCTAAGCCTAAGGTTGGCGGAAAATCATTGTCGTCGCCATCTAACAAAGCATTGGCTGTCATAATACGCCAATTACTCCTGTTCGTGCATTCGCAGAGCATACGACAGCAAATTGAAATAATCCTGGAGGAGAAAGGGCCTCCTCCAGGTCAGAAGATTGACAGTAGCAATGATGCATATGATTACATAGTCAGCAGATGGACAGAACTGAAAGAAGCCCTTGTGATAGTGATTGAAGCTATCGAGAATCCGGTGGCCTTACCCGCGGATAAGGCGTATCCTGCCAGACAACAAATCGCGGATTTCTCGAAAGTCTTCGTGGTACACGGGAGAGATTTGCAGGCCCGAGACGGCATTTTTCGGTTTCTCCGCTCGATACATCTAAAACCACTTGAATGGTCCCAAGTACTTGAAGAGACAAGGCAAGCAAATCCTTCTATTGAGGATGTTCTTGATGCGGCTTTTGGAGTTGCAGGAGCCGTCGTCGTTCTACTCACTCCCGATGATATGGCCAAACTCAGGGAGAACTTCCTCCAGGACAGCGACCCACCCTATGAAAAGGAGCCGACCCCCCAAGCTCGCCCGAATGTGCTTTTCGAAGCTGGCATGGCCTTCGGAAGGCACCCTGAACGGACAGTTCTTGTTCAAGCTGGCAAATGTCGGCCGTTTAGTGACATCGCTGGCAGATACGTGATTCATTGGGACAATTCATCCGAAAAGCGGCAGGAATTGGCTCAAGCGCTTCGGCGGGCAGGCTGCCCGGTCGATCTCGACGGAACTGGTTGGCATACAGAAGGAGTGGTCGAGATTGATTCGTTCTTACTAAATGAAGGAATGATGGCAGAATTCGATGAATCATTGAGGGGCCTGTCCACCGAAGGAAAAAAACTGCTCAAGATGGCAGCCGCACATGGAAGGCACAGAGGGACCATCATGATAGCAGAGACGATGGCTGGAAAGTATGCAAAGGCAGGTGACGAGGTAGTCCTTCGCGAGGAATCTCCTCCTGAAGATACGGCTCGATATGTTGACGCAATTGAGATGCTGCATAATGGGGGCTTTCTCAGGCGTGAAAACGACGAACTTTTTACGTTAACGACGAAAGCTTACGATGCAGCCAAGAAACTCTAAGACCTGCCCCTTCTTATTTTGAAATGTGGTAATTGGTTCCGCCACCCATTCATCAAGGAACTGCGATACGATTCACATGAGAAATCTCGCGAAGCGCAGGACTAAAGACCCTATCTCAGGAACAAGAGTCTTGAACAGAGAGCCATAGGCAGGGAAAAAGATTCTTCCCGGCTTTGGTTCTGGAGATGACCTTCTCTGCTTTTCTTGCCTAACAAATACCTGCCATAGCCACCATGCGTCAACGGTTGCTGTCTTTGGCCCAATCTCTGAATGAACGAGTCTCCAGCACGTGACAGACAAAATCAGCACTGTTCTTTGCGGCAGTGGGCTGGTAATCGTCTGCCTTATGCATTCCCCAGTCACAAATCGACTTTACAATTATCCATGGGGTCTTCTTGCGAGCAGCAGAGGAGTAGACACCCGCCCCTTCCATCTCACCACCAATAGCATCACGCGCATTCTGCTTAAGCTTAAATACCATATGAGGATCATTCACCAGCTTCTCGCCCGAAAGAAACAAACCAGGGTGTAAGCGGGGACGCGATTCCACTTTCCGCGTTTGATTCTGCCAAGCCGGCCCATTCGTTCGGAATACGCTTACCAAGAAACTGTCGGCTTCCGGTATAATGGGACGAGGATACTCGTGGCCACCCTCGGCTATTTTGGCAGGCTCATAAAGTCGTATTTGTGTTGAGATAAGAATGTCGCCGATGCACTGCTCGTCCTGTTTTAATCCGAAAGCGATGCCAGGCATAATGACGGCAGCAACTCTATATATTATTCTGGGGACACAATACTGGTTTTTAGTCAATATAGTTTACATCATTATAACGATAAAGTCAGCGCATCTCTTGGGTCATATCAAGGGTCACCCATTAAAGGCCCCCCTGTCAAGTTTGCACAGAAGTTCCGGTCGCA
>CAYVDS010000345.1:0-3082 GCA_964450145.1 uncultured bacterium | reverse complement strand
GCGGGCAACCAGTTGAACAGATTGAGGCGTTTACATTCATTCGAGAACCAAGTAGACGTCCCTGAATTAGAGGCTACGTGGTCAATCCAGCCCGGCGAATCTCTTTTCGGCTGAACAATAGCTGCAATGATGTCTTCCATGCCCTGAGTTTGTAAACCAATTTCAGAGACACGCGCTTCCAGTGTCTCGGCGTTCAGGTCTCCAATTTGACCATGATTGCGGAACCCTTTGTGTCCGGTGCCGATAAAGATCACCGTTCCACCCTTTTCCAGTGTGGACGTTGCGCAGAATTGTGCGAAATCGAGCAGCGTGGTGTAGTTGACCAAATTCGCATCTATGCCAGCACCAAACTCGTCATATAGAAACACAATGCCTTTGTATCGCTCCTTGAATTCCGGGTTTCTGAGGAAATCGCTAATGATGTCGTGCAGATTATCTTTCTTGTAGGCGAATTCAGAGTCGGTGACCCATTGGTAGCAACGCTTGAACGCCGCCAGAGCTTGCCCATCGAAATGCTCCAGCCCGTCCACTAGCTTGTTCACTGTCCAATCCGGAAAGACCTTCGTAATAGCCGCTTCGAGATCGGCATAAAACCTGCTTTCGTTACGGCGCGCTTGCCAATCACTGATCCGTCGAAGCGCTTCGCGGTAGTGGGTGTCCAAGAGAATTGACGATTCATCCTTCTGCAAAGCTTCTTCCAAAGCGCGAAGCAGAGTGCCTTCGAAATCAAGGTTCAAGCTGTAACGACAGAGAGCAACTAGGTAGCGTCCGCTTTTGCGTACGTCTTTCAGGGAACCGGCTTTCCGTTCTTGGAGCGTTTCGCCAGGTTTCAACAGGACTTCGTCTTGCGCGGTTGTATAGTTTTTGAAGAAAGCTTCGATTTCCGGCAAGTCACTCGGATTGGCAAAGTAATTCGCCAACATTAACAACAGGTGGGATTTGCCGGTACCATAACTCCCCGAGAGAAAATAGAATCGGCGATCCTTGGGATTCAACGCGTTAGCTATTTTTTCAAATGCCTGCCGATGGGCAGCAATGGGCTTGTATCGCTCCATACGCCCGCGGTTCATTACGATGTCGTAATAGTCTTCATACAAATCCACATAGCTCGTGTAGCCGCTGTTGATCTGAACTATGTCTCGAATTTTCGCCATGATAAGCAAGCTCCCTCAGACAATTTCCGTGAAATCGGAGAGCCGGAAATTTCGGCTCTCGCCGTGCGAGTCAACAACCTTCAAATCTTCGAGTTCCTGGGATGTTTGCAAGCAAATAACCAACTTTGTGCTCATCCCTTCTTTGTACCCATCCCATTGATTGCCAAGCATCCTGTAGAAATCCTGTCGTTCTCCGCGACGCCAAGTATCCAGCAAGAAATCTGCCCGATCAACGAACAGGAGCGAACTATTTCGACATTCCTCGATAAGCAACTCGCGCAATTTCTCCGGGCTAAAGCTATCTATGTGTTCTTTCAGCTCTTTCGTCTTGATAAATAGATCGAGCAAGTCTAGGTATTCCCCGCCCAATCGGGTGCAGAGCTTTTGGGCAAACTGGGTGACAGCACGGCCTTGTTCTGGAGCAGCATGCAAAATGACAGCACGATAGCGCTCTAGGTCAAGCGCAGTAAAATATCCGAGACTATCTCTTAGCAGCTCAGTTGCCATAGATGCGCCCCAGTATGTGTTCTTGCGTTACTGAATCCGATAAACGCACCTGATCCAGATTCGCAAACTGCTCCAAACGGATCAGGTTGGCACCGTGCAAATCTCCTAGAATGGTTCTCACCTGGTATTCCGGCAGATTGAGCACCCTTCCAGGGCTGTTCGGAGCCAGGCAAATGTCTGATGTGTTCATTGCTGACGATCCTGGAGAATAACGATCTCGATAGCTCAACAAACAGAAAAGAAATGCCAAGCTAGGGATTTCGACTTGGCTTGCGCGGATAAAATTACCGCCGCCTTCTTGCTGAAGGATATTGAGACGCGCCACCTAGGAAAGAGCATAGGCGGCAAGTACAGCGCCAACTTACTTGGGCAACTTTTCAGCGATGGTTCTCTCGGAGAAATGGACGGCCAGATCAGAGAAATAGTGTTCGCTAACGTATACTACGGAGATTCGATCTGAAATCGGAATGATTGTGTTGACGATCCGATACCACACTACCCACTCGGGGTTACTCGAAACGGTGTAATGGATAATCCAAAGCGTTTCGACCTTTTCAAAATAGGGATCGTGCTGGATAATCGCTTTCCCCAAAGCGGTCAGTGTGGTTACCCGAGGATGAACTAAACCAAACCCCGTCATCATGCTGGTCAGGTTTTCAACTTGGTTATCGGGAATACCCAAAGCGGAAATGATCTCCTGCCGAGCGATCTTTTTGCGGTCGCCTTGGGTGAGGAGATATTGCAAAATGCGAGAGATTTGATCAAACCGAGGACGATACCCGTTGGTGAGTTGAAGTTTCACCGCTGTGCCTGAGATCCAAGATCCTTATGAGCGAGAAAACGGGCTTGTTGTCTTTCTAAGGGTGCAATAGTCAAAAGCCCGCCATGGCACTTGACCAGGGGGGCGAGTGGTATGCGCTCCAAATCGCACCGGGTGGTCGTTCACCGCGGGCCCAGCCTTGCCGGTCAGTGAGAACCGCGCCGGGCTGTTACTTTGATTATATCAAGGTTTGCTGAAAGTGACAACAAGTCTGCATAGCGAAATGTAACATTTGGGCCATTGCCGAGACTAAATAGCATAAAAACAAGGTCCTCGAACTTGGTTGCATTCACGGTAGCGCCCCACTTAATCGTGGACGACGCAATTTGCCACAGAAACACACAGAATTTCACAGAATTTTTTCCTATCTTTCGGTGTGTTTCCGTGTGATTCTGTGGCTAAAAAAGACCCCTCGATTGACTGTGGTGCTACCGCATGCACCGTACATCCTCACAAGGAGTTTATATGCACGGTCCACTCGCGTGGCAGATTGCCACGGTGAAAAATATCCAGCCGGAAACGCCGAAGGTGAAAACCTTTAGGCTCGCGCTGCCGGCCTGGTCGCCGCATAAAGCGGGCCAGCATTACGATATTCGCCTCA
>CAYVDS010000344.1:1722-3103 GCA_964450145.1 uncultured bacterium | reverse complement strand
AAATGGCGGGGTTTGATTCGACCCTATGTGGCTGGTTTTAAGTGACCGCTGACACCATTGCATCTTCTTTAATTTCTGTCGTGATTTTCAAGAGATACTTGCATAACTTATTGTCGCTAAATTGATTCCAACTTTTATGAGAATTACCTTCTGAGGGTCTTGTTGAGTTGTTAATCCGTGTAATCCGTGTAATCCGCTGTGGTTGCTTCGAGTCTGGTTGCGGCTTCGCTGCGCCGTGCATATCTGTGGCGATAGGTTCTTCTTTTCTTCTTCTTTTTCACTGATCCGCGCATCACCGGTTTCGCACAGGCCGTGGACATCGTTTACGTTGCACAACTTGTTTATGACTTTGCAGTCCGGCTCAGCGGGTTTCACCGTACCCATTTGAAGGAAATGACAAGGCTTGCCGTGACAAATGTCAGAGATCAGATACTCGAGATGATTTGTATATTGCTGGAGCTCAGTGTCAAATGTGGCGTTTACGGCCACGTCGGATCGCAGATCACAGATGTCATTGGCGCCCAAGAACCGAAGCCAGTCTACATACTGCCGCAAGAACGAACGAGTGGAGTAAGGTCTGTAGAGAATATTACTATTCTCCGCCGTTCCTGGTTGGGCGTAGGGGACCAATCGACATGAAAAACCTTTTGGCAACGCCAATTCTCTTGGCAAGCCTTCCGCCGACACACCACGGAGCACAGCATGGGGGAGGTCTTCACACGAGGGACACCAGAAATTCGGGTCATCTGGGCCGGAAAATTCGTAAAAAGTCTCGGACTCTATCTCTATAGGTGTTCCACAACGGTCACAGTAATAACGTGTCGCGGCTTTGTCGTAAACGTGTTTCACCTTTTCACCATCATCATCAAACACCGGTACAGCTTCTTCACATCAAGTCAAGCCGATACCGATTGGTCCTTCGCAATTCCCTTTCACTCTTCGCTACTCACCCTTCACTATTCCTTCTCCCGTTTACCCTTTTCCCCCTTTCCCCCTCGCTTTTTTCAATGCTTCCACCCAAAATTCGGCCCAAAAACATCAAGAAATCTTCGCTTTGCGGTGTCCCTAAGATTCGAAATGGCGGGCAGAAACCTGACTTTCCACTCCGCTGTCAATTCCTCAAATCTTTCCTTAAGTTTCTTCGCTATTTCAACTTGCCGGATTGGGGGCAAACTTTGCGAAATCGTGCCGAGCGCATAGGCTGCGCGTATGAGCGGATACCAACCCCGGTCCCCCAACAACTCGATGAGCCGCTCTTCCGCTCGCTCTGACTTTATCTGTCCCAACGCATACGCGGCGTTTCCACGCACGGCAGGATTGGAATCACTCAATAACTCAATCAGCCGATCCACTGCTCGTTCTGATTTCATCTCGCCCAGCA
>CAYVDS010000344.1:0-1622 GCA_964450145.1 uncultured bacterium | reverse complement strand
CAATAACTCAATCAGCCGATCCACTGCTCGTTCTGATTTCATCTCGCCCAGCAGATAGGCGGCGTTTGCGCGAGCATCCGCATCAGGCCCTTCCGACCATTTGATCACTTCATCCACAAGAGATTCTGATCTTTCAGTCTTTTCGGGCATAATGCAGAAGCATTTCGCGCCAATAGAAATATCGCATTTCCAGATTTGCATCAAAAGCTCTTCCGCATTCTCTACCGGAAGTATTCCCATCAAATTGAATATGACTTCATCCCGACGGTAGTATTCGAGAAGATTCGGGACTTGTTCGATCAAAAACTCGATTCCGAATTCCTTCAACCTGCACGCAGCAAAATATTCTTGAAAGAGCTGATGCCAAAACTCAACAGTATTTCCCCTGTCCCTCAAGAGCCCACTGTGGCAGAGTTCATCGTAGGAGTCGCGAAGCTCTCCATGTTTGCTCGGAGACAATCCGCCCGATTCAATAAGGCCGTCTCTCGCCTCCTTGAATATCTCCATTGCCCGGGTCTTCTCTATGGAGACCTTGCCGCCAGCGTCAATCATTTCATATGCGAGTGCGCCAAGAAGATGTGTCCAGTGAACTTCCTCTAGACTGCATATTCCTCGCTTGCAGTCCCTATCATGAATATGCCAGACAAACATTTGGAAGATTTGGCCTCTGGATTTTGGCATTTCCGGACATTCAGCCAAAACCATTGTCATCATCATGAGCATGAGGGGATTCGAGGCGAGTTCTAGCAGCCGCGATTCACCCTCTATCGTACAAAATATTGATTTCTCTAAATCTCGTTGTCGCTCCTCTTCTTTCTTCGTGCCTTTTCGTGAAATTTCGTGGCTTATGCCTCTTTCTATCTTTGCCGCTTCCTCCTGTTCTTCGTGACTTTGTGATTTTGTGGTGGAGATCGGTTCGTTTGTTCTTAAGTGGCGGACGTAGTTCGCAATAAACTGCCGAATCCTCTCTTCGTCCAACGGGTCGATTTGCACGGTCTCGGTTGAGATATCATCCGAATAGCCCGTCAGTCGCGATGTCGCATAGCAGTTGTGTTTTCCCCCCGGCATGTACCATAAGCGTCAGAAAAGAAACTGTTTGCCACAGAGTTCACCGGGTGCAAAGGAGTGGAAAATGACTAACATCCTGACGGCAGAAAATATGGGAACAGCAATCCATCTTGAATACTGCCCGACCGGGTTTCGGACTGCTTCCAAACTTCGACCAATCACATCCGGCCATCGACACGAACAAGACCTCTCGATGAACTCTGAGCCCTCTATACTACTAGCGTTTAAAATCACGAATTCTTGTCACGACTTTCTCTTCTTCTTTTTCGTAACATCTGTGCCCATCAGTGTTTATCTGTGGCTAAGAATGTCTTCTTTTTCCCTGATCCGCGTTCATCTGCGTGCTACTACGGTTCCCGTTCCTTGTTCAATCCAAAATCTAAAATCCAAAATCGCAGCAAAAGAGGAAGACATGACAGCGACCAATCAAGTCACTCAACAGCCACAAATCGAAAACACCGGCGCTTATTCCCTCAACGACCTCTATCACGCCCGCAGGTTCATCGAGTTCTATGGGCGCCAAACCCGCTACTGCGCCGAACTCGGTGGCTTCC
>CAYVDS010000343.1:0-3110 GCA_964450145.1 uncultured bacterium | reverse complement strand
ACGACGGCAGTTTCAACCTGCACATGGGCGCGACCGATCTCGGCACGGGATCGGATACGGTGCTGGCGCAGATCGCCGCCGAGACGCTCGGCTGTCCGCTCTCCGACGTTCTCACCTATTCGTCGGACACCGACTTCACGCCGTTCGACACCGGCGCCTACGCTTCGAGCACCACCTACATTTCCGGCGGGGCGGTGATGAAAGCGGCCGAGAAAGTGCGCCAGCAAATTTTCGAGCGCGCGGCGTTAATGATGTATGGGAGTGTGGGAGAACGTGAGTATGGGGGATGGTATCTAAAAGACCGCCGTGTGTACGCGCCCGACGGCCGCAGTGTTTCGCTGGCCGACGTTGCGCTCAATAGTCTGCATACCGTGGATCAGCAGCAGATCATGGCGACGGCGTCGCACATGAGCCTCCACTCGCCGCCGCCGTTTGCCGCCCAGTTTGTGGAAGTGGAGGTTGACACCGAGACCGGGCAGGTGACGGTGAAGAAGATGGTGATGGCGGTGGACTGCGGCACGGCGATCAATCCGCAAACGGCCATCGGGCAGGTCGAAGGCGGTATGACGCAGGCGTTGGGGTATGCGTTGAGCGAAGAGATGCCGTACGACGAGAAAGGACGCTTGCTCGCCACCCGCTTCGGCGACTATCACATCTTTCAGGCCGACGAAATGCCGGAGATGGAAGCCATCCTTGTTCCCACCTACGAGCCGAGCGGCCCCTTCGGCGCGAAAGCCGTGGCCGAAATTCCGATTGACGGTGTGGCCCCCGCCGTTGCCAATGCGATCTATCACGCCGTCGGGATTAGGATGCGGGAACTGCCGTTTACGCCGGAGAAGGTGTGGAGGGCGATGAGCGCCGCTCGAATCGTCTGAGCGCTTCAGGAGGGCTTATATGGTCACGGCAGAACAGATGCATCAAGCATTGCGTATTGTTCGAGAGGCCTCCGCCAAGTTTGTCGAGACGGGGTTTTTCAAGCCAGGTGTGCTTGCTAGATTTACACAGTGGCTCGAGAGACTGCCTGTAGAACGCGAAGAACTTGCCAAAGCCATTGTTCATGTCGCTGCACAATGGGATAGCGGAACGGGGGCTGACATTAATGGAGTTGCCCTCGATGAGAAGAGAGAAGCAAGCTTGGAGTCGATGGTGCTTTACTACAGTGCGTTGGAACCCGGCCTTTTCCCAGAACCTGGGGTTGCCGCAGTACGAGCGAAGCTTTCGGCACACGATGGCCCACTTTATGCGGGCCCGTGGCCGTAATTTCAAACTGCGCTTCTTCTTCCAACGGATGATTCAAACGGAAAAACGGATTCTGACAGCACGCGTCCGTTTGTCCGTTTCGCGGAGCAATCCGTTGGATGTTGGGCGCAAATCGCGGGTCACGCGCACTACCCGCGCCCTTCGACCGCGCGGCGCAAGCACCCTGAGCGAAGTGCGGTGTAGTTCCGCACGAAGTCGAAGGGGCGCTCCGCTCAGGATGCTTGATTCGGCGGAGGGCGTTGTCGTTTCTATTCGACAATCTCTATTCCTTTTGCCTTGAGCCAATCCATCATATACTCTCTCGCGCGTTCATTCTTGAACTTGAACCATCGCTCGCGGTCATGCGGGTAATATCCCAGCACGTCTTTGAATCGCCGGAATGCTCCCCGCCCCCGAATCGCATCCCAAAGCCCGTCCTGCAAACGCTGATCGCCAATCGTGCCGATGAAGTCTTCCATATCGCGATATGCATCGCCGGACTCGATGCGGGGGATGGCGATATATCGCGTGCCGAAACCGGCTTCAACCTGATCGATACTCCGTAGTTGGTCTTTTATCCAATCATGTGTATTGTATTGCTCCAGCGCGGCGGCAAAAGCCTCCGGAGCCTCCTCCCGCTCTTCCGTTAGCGTGGCGCAGAATTTCTCATACTCCCGTCGCATCTCGTCCGTGATCAGGACCACCTCCCCCGATTCCAGATCGAGATAACAGTTCATTTCCCACGAGGAATTCTCGAAGGCTAGTTCTAGGTCGGCGAGGTCTATTTTGAGTCTCCGCACAGCCGGAACTGGCGTGCCCATATTGACATCGCCTTGCGCCGCATTGCCGCGGGAGGATGGTTGAGGGGAGTCGGGATCGTCGGGCATGGTTCAAGTTTCCGAGCCGCGCAATATCCGCGCAAACTCCGCGGCTCTCACAACTTGCGTACCCCGCTCGCCGAGAAATTGAACAACACCGGGGTCGTCATACAAGTCAGCATCTCCGGTGACAAGATAATTGGCTTCGCCGAGCAGAGCAATTTCGATCAGATAATCATCGTGAGTATCCCGGCAAATGCTCAAAGCGCCCGTAGGGAAAATGAGCCGGGAGCGAAACGAAATTTGACTGACGGCCTTTTTTCGAACTTTGTCGGCCACAGAGAATCTGCGCTGAATGCGGGGATAGCCAAGGACGCGAAAAATCTCTTCCATATGCTGGCGTGACGACAGCAATGCGAAACGGCGTTGCCGGAAAGCCTGAACAATAGAGGCGCTCGCTCCGCCGGGGGAGAGAGTGCCTCGTATGAAAACCACGGTGTCAATAACCGCAATGATCATGCGCCAGTCTTGCGGCTCAATTGCTCTCGGACACCCCTGACGGCCTCATCAACTTCGGCGGCGATTTCATCTTCGGTCAAGCTGCCTTCGTGTTGCTGGATTTCTGCCAACAACTCGTCCCATTCGGCGTCAAGTTTCGACCATTCTTTAGGAGGGTATTCCGGCGCGGGCTTAACCGCATCGGGTTTCTGTTGTGCCAACCAAACGTCGGCGGCGGCGTGCATGGCGGTCACACGCTCTTGCACGCTGGCTTTCTCGTCGGCAAGCACGAGTACCCTCACCGCCTGGCCTTCTTTCAGCGGCAGAGCAGACTTGAGTTCCAATATGCCGTTACGATAAACTGCCTCAATCTCGGTCATCATAGTGACTTGTCCCTTGCGATGAAATTATACTCCTGGTTGCTGTTCTAATCTCCCGTCGTCGCCACCGCCGCCTGCGCTTCTCTCCCTCTCCGCAGCAACGTCAAGCTGAACAGCATTGCCGTCAGCGCGATCAGCGCATTGCCTTGAAGCACGCGCATCAAGCCGATGTGGT
>CAYVDS010000342.1:0-3155 GCA_964450145.1 uncultured bacterium | reverse complement strand
GACCTCCGTTACACGGCCCTTCACTCTCCAATACACGGTCTTGTCTGTGGAAAGCCTGTCCCACAGCATCATCGAAGGAGTGTAGGAAGCAGTGTCGAGCGGCCGCGTTCTCAGCAGTATTGTGCTGAAGTTCGGGTCGTAAGAGAACTCAACCCTGAACCGGTTGTTGGACCCCGGTGACCATGTGAATGTCGGCGCATGTTCTCTGTCATGCTTCGCATGGTTTTTCGGTCTCAGCAAATGCATCTCAGACGTCTGCGGAGCGCAATCGCTGTCAGCGGAATCAACGCGACCATCGCAGTCGTTGTCGATGCCGTCATCGCAGACTTCCGCCGCGCCCGGATTGACCGCCGGATCGCTGTCATCACAGTCAATATCCGAGGCGTAACCGTCGCCGTCAGCATCCACCGGAGGCGCACCGCAGTCAGGATCGGCCGAGTCAATCTGCCCGTCGCAGTCGTTGTCGATGCCGTCGTCGCAGACTTCAGCCGCGCCCGGACGCACCGAGGCGTCGGTGTCGTCGCAATCGACCGCGATCCTGTATCCATCGCCGTCGAGGTCGTCATCGGGTGTCAATGCGCTGCAGTCCTCGTTAATACCGTTGTACGGAACCTCCGGATCGCCCGGACTTATGGCCGGATTGTTGTCGTTGCAGTCGCCGCCACCATTGACAGGGTCAGCGTTGCAGGCCGAATCCTGATAGCCATCCCTGTCAGCATCGGCACAGACCGGAGGTGGCGCAACGACCTCGAAGCGGTTCGTGGCAACCTTCTCTTCCTTGTGTATCGAATTGTTGAAGAATGTGGCGTCGAATGCATTGCCGAACCATGCGGCATTCCATGTGTAAAAGCCCGGCGTTGAAGGCGCCGGCGCGGACATTACCACGGGAAACTGCATTGTCATCGAGCCCGAGCCGTCGTCGCCCATGCCCGTCGGGCCGGTAACCCGATCCACTTCCGCTCCCGTATGATCATAGAGCTTGGCCCGAATCCATCCCCTGCGGTAGCCTCCGCCGAATGTGACGGTAACCGTCTGGCCGGGCCTATACTGCGTGAGGTCGGTGGTGGCCCTCAAGTTCATAGTTGTCCGGTCCGAACCACTCCATACGCCGTGGGCGTGACAACCGTTGCACGTAGCCGTATCGTTCGAATGACAGCTCGCGCAGTAACTGCTGAAAAAACCGGATTCGGCTGTGGCGTTTGCAGGCGCGAAAAGCGTCAAACAAATTGCCATCAGAGCGAATACTACTATTGCTGATATTACTCTAAACCTCATTTATCCCACTCCTAGGTTGACCTATTTCAATTCGAAAACTCACGCGCGTATGGTGCAAGCGCGTGTAGACCGTGTGCACTGCACACCACCTCCCTAAGTTGCTCCCCGGTTGTTGGGGTGTCGTTTCCCTTTGCGCCCAGTTTGACAGTCATGCAAGAGAGTGGTATACTCTCTTTTAGGGGAAAAAAAAGCAATTCCCTCATTTCCCTTGTGCCATTAGCGGGCTCGCCAAAAGTCTTCGCTGATGGCACACTTTTTTTGAGAAATACCGTATTGATATGAGCAACTACCGTGCCACGGCTAATGCACGTTCTTGATACATTTATCTCGTTTATTTTCAATAGGTTAGATAGCAAGAACGACCCCTATTTGTAAGGGATATTACAGAAATCGGCGCCGGTTTTACGATAAAAAATATCCGATTCGTGATTTAACCCTTCGAGCTTTAGCACGGAGATCCATTAACTAAGTTGTTGAGTAGTCTTGAGTTAGTGAACCGAGAACTGATTCTGCCCAGACAAACGCTCAACTAAAATTTTTCGCTTCCGTCCGTATAAACCCCTAGAAAAGATGCCAGTCTTTTCGCTCTTTTGTCTGCTTCTTATCCCAAATAGTCCACACAATGCCGCATATGAGGCAGAAGAACGGTTTCTGGCTTCAGGTTTCAAGTTTCTGGTTAAATAACACGTAAAGTCGCAAGAACAGGGACGGTCAGACGCTCAGAGAGAAAGGCAACTATTGGTTCTTGGGCAAACCCGAGGGTAGGAATGGAAAAGGGGCGGCTTTGAAAGAAAGGCCGCCCCTTTTTCTCGTACAATTCAGAGCTTAGTCGCGACTGTCGGCGTTGTTGCCGGACCTGTGCGGCTTTGCCCCTGTGGTTGGGATAATCACCTTTGTTGTCGCAGTCGCTGTGTTGTTCGAAGGTTTCGGGTCGACTGGAATTTCGAGCGTAGCTTCCCATTTGCATGAGGGAGCGTCGGCAGCGGTGATGGTGACGTTGAAGGTCTCCCTCAACTCCTTGCCAGCTTTGAGCGCAACAGGAACGCTGTCCACTAGCGCCCCGTTTTCGCGGAGATAGAGCGTACCGGTTGCGGTCTCACCCCTTGCGCCTTTAGCCTTCATCACGACGGCGATGATCCTCTCAACACCGGAAGGCCGCTTGATTCTGACTTCGCTGGGAGCATCCAGCCTCAAAATCTGGCCGTCGAGGCTGTACGCGCCACAGTCAGGATCATTCGAGTCGAACAACCCGTCGCAATCGTTGTCGAGTCCGTCGTCGCAGACCTCTGCGGCGCCGGGATTGACAGACGCATTGTTGTCATTGCAATCTTGCGCGATTTTGTACCCGTCCCTATCCAGGTCGTCATCGCGCGTAGCGGAATTGCAGTCATCGTTAATCCCATTATACGGCACTTCCGTCATGCCCGGATTGATAAGCGGATTGTTGTCGTTGCAATCCGTGTCGGCCGGATAGCCGTCGCCATCAGCGTCGGTTGGCGGTGGCGGCGCACAGTCAGGATCATTCGAGTCGAACAAACCGTCACAGTCGTTGTCGAGCCCATCGCTGCACACCTCAGCAGCGCCCGGATGCACCGACGAGTTATTGTCGTTGCAGTCCTGCGCCACTCCGTAGCCGTCGCCGTCAAGGTCATCGTCGCGCGTGGCGGGATTGCAATCGTCATCGGTTCCATTGTATGGGACTTCCGTCATGCCCGGGTTAACGAGCGGATTGTTGTCGTTGCAATCCGTATCGGACGTATAACCGTCGCCGTCAGCGTCAATTGACGGAGGCGGCGCGCAGTCGGAATCACTCGAGTCGACCAAACCGTCGCAGTCGTTGTCGAGCCCGTCGCCACAGACTTCCGCAGCGGATGGATTGA
>CAYVDS010000341.1:2883-3162 GCA_964450145.1 uncultured bacterium | reverse complement strand
TTCGGCGAGGGCGTCGTCCTTCCTTCAGCTTGCCGCAGATGGCTCGATCTCGGAGGTCAGCCTTCCAATAGCGTTTTCGGCATTGAGATTGACCCCGCCGCTCATGCCCGCGCCGTCTCCACGCTCCAGACTGATTTTGGCGTCACAAAGCAAAACCTGCGGCTTTCTGATTTCTTCGATCTCGATCCCGCGCAAGCAGATCATTTCGACGCAATTGTCGGCAATCCACCCTTCATCCGATATCAGCGGTTTTCGGGAGAAATTCGCGCGCGGGCTCGC
>CAYVDS010000341.1:0-2873 GCA_964450145.1 uncultured bacterium | reverse complement strand
GCTCCTGGGCGCCGTTCCTGGTTCAAAGTATCGCGATGCTCAAACGCGGCGGCAGGCTCGCAATGGTCGTCCCCTGCGAAATCTGCCACGCAGCCTATGCCGCGCCTATTCTCGCCCACCTTTCCCGCTCCTTCAGAAAGATTGTCCTTCTCACGTTCCGGAAGAAATTGTTCCCCGAACTGAGCGAGGACACACTATTACTATTGGCTGACGATAAAGGTTCCACGTCTTCAGAATTTCTCTGGCGCGACCTTGCTCACCCGGGCTTATTGGACGATATCCGCGGCAATTGTCGCATTCCGCTCTCCGGCGTCCGGCGTCTCAAGGCGCATGGTCTGTCCAGCGGACAGGAGAGACTGGCAGAGTATTTTATCCCCAAGAAAGCGCGAGACCTCTACCGCGAATTGAAACTCTCGCCCGCGACGCGCCGGCTGGGCCAGATAGCGGACGTCGGGATCGGATATGTTACCGGCGCCAACGAATTCTTTCATCTCGACCCTCACACGATATGGCTTTGGGGGATTCCCCAGAAGTTTCTTAGGCCGGCAGTGCGCAGAGGCCGGGCGCTCGTGGGTTTGAGGTTCACTGAGCAGGACTGGCAAAAGGCTCTCGACTCGGGAGAAACCGGCTATCTCCTGTATATCGCCTCTGAGGCGGACCTGCCCGAAAGCGTTCAGCGCTACCTGAAGAATGGCGTAAAGCAAGGTGTCTCCAAAGCATATAAATGCCGCACCCGCTCTCCTTGGTATTGTGTTCCGCATGTGTATAAGCCCGACGCCTTCCTGTCCTACATGAGTGGAAGCGCGCCGCGCCTGGTCGCGGACGACGCCGGTGTCGTTGCGCCCAATAGCCTGCACATACTTCGACTGCATCCTCAAGCCGCCGTCACAAACGATGCGCTCGCGGCGCTGTGGCAAACTTCGCTTACTCGCTTGAGCGCGGAAATCGAAGGGCACTCCCTTGGCGGTGGAATGTTGAAAGTCGAACCGACAGAGGCTGAGAACGTGGTTGTCGCCTTCCCGCAGACAAACAATGGAGACTTGAAAGACCTGGCCCAAAAGCTGGACGTATTGGCGCGAAGCGACGGCGACAAAATAGTCCAATCTTGCTCGGATCAAGCTATCCTGAAAGACGCCCTCGGCCTGACTGCGCGCGAATGCAGCCTCCTCCAGACCGCCGCCGACAAACTTCGCCAGCGAAGATACTCAAGGATCGCCACTGCATGAGCCTCCTCGACGCCGTCATCGCAACCGGCCAAGTCCCCTTGGACACCGCAACCCAAGCGCAAAAGAAGCGATACTCAGAAATACTCTCGGCCCACCTTGCAGTGGAAGTCAGCGAAGGCTTGCGCGAAGTCGGCTTCTTGACCACCAAACCCGTGAGAGGCGGTCCTGGCGAGAAAGCGTTTCAAGGCGGCCTTGGCCCGAAAAGGGTGGACGTAAGCTATTCCGACGAACAGCATGGGCTGCTGCTCGCGGTATCTCTCAAGACCATCAACTTCGCTCCATTCGGCAAAAACCTCAAGAACCGATTTGCCGACTTCTGCACCGAAGCCATTACACTGCATATGCGCTTTCCGTACTCCGTAATCTGCGCAATACTCGCACTCCCTGCGGCAGCCGATCTCGACACCACATCCGCCCGAACCCTCTCAACCTTCCAAAGAGCCGTCAAACTCTTCTCCACAATCAGCGGCCGCGCCGAACATACCGACCCGGCCGAGAAATTCGAACACTTCGCCCTCATGCTCTTCCAGCCCTCGACAAAAGCCAAACCGGCCTCCATTCTAAAGCTCATAGATGCCACAACCCAACAACCACTCTCCGAGAAACAATACTTCTCGCTTCTCCGCGACCTCTACAACAAGCGCAACCCGCACGCCCTAATACAAGACGAAAGCGGTAATACTGACGACAGCGCCTGAAACTCGATCCCTTTTGCGGCTCAAGCACTACAATGCTTGTGGCAACAAACGGCTTGCGCTTACCAGCGTCCTTCTGTCTTGTCCATGGGATTCCCAATCATCTGGAAAGTCTAAGGATCTCTTACCTGTGACTCATGGGCAATTGGGAGAAACTCCGTCATCAACCGTGTGTAGTCAGCATAATACGCGTCCCAGTCGGCCTCTTGGTATTCTTCGGGCTCTTCTGAAACTTTTCTGCTGAGAATTCGTTGACACACAGCCTCGGCGACAATCTCGGCTAGGAGTACCCTGAAGTGTTTCTCCTCCTGACCCGCGAATTCCGGTGCCAGACCTAGGTAGCGACCAACTGAGGGGTGTTTTGCGCCGATTTGAAGCGTATTGTATCTCCAACAGAATCGTTGGTTCCCAAAATCCTCTGGGAGGATGTCGATCTTGATTGGCGTCCCTGTGGCTACAGTTGAGACCAACTGCGCACTTGCAGAACGACCTTCCATCCGAGCCTGCAATGTCGCCAATCTCTCGGGTTCGCTAGCCGAAACGCGAAGTTCGCACATAGCAATGCCGAGATTGGGCCTGGGAACGAGAACCCTCTCTCCCGCTATAGTGAAGGCACGGCTCGAACACTCGATGTCGACGGTGACACGCCGGTTAATGACGTCAGGATAAGGTGCAAGGATTTTCACGGATTTAGTCTTGCCAGCAATCACAGAATATTTCTTTTTATTGAAACAAAATTCCGTAATGTGTTCGAACTTTTGTTTCTCTGAATCTAACACCTCAATCGTACTTTCCGCCACTATGGAGCCTATGCGGACTTCCACTCCCGTGGCCCCAGATGATCTTTCTCCTTTAACAAGCCACGTAGATCGCAAAACTCCTTCTTGGGTGGGATGGGTCTCAAGTAATGCGAACGACTTGCTGGAACTAATTTCGTCGGTAAGGCAGATTA
>CAYVDS010000340.1:0-3174 GCA_964450145.1 uncultured bacterium | reverse complement strand
CTCGAGCAGATCGTATGGAAGAGAATCGAGCGAATTCGATTCCGATCTCAAGACAACTACAAGGTCGGTATGCTCGCCCCTGTCCCAGCGCGAACGGAATTTGGACTCATAGGCGAAGCGGAAAGCGACGTGGTCCTCAAAGGGAAACAGCTCAAAGCCCCTTTCTCGAATCCCTTGGAGAACTCCTTCCTCCAGAAGCAAGCCGTCCGGGTCTGCCACCAATGTGAGACGAGCCACCCGTGGTGTAAACTCTCTGAGGATTTGGTCACGCCAATCAGTCACTTTATTCTCCGAGACGAACTATAATCAAAGGGATCAATTCAGGGCTGGCTTGCACTTTTCTGTTGGTGCTTGCTCGCCATTCTCGCTCTTCCTGTTCAAGCAGCGCCAGCCTATGCTTTCTCACCGCCGGCAGTCCTATTCGCTCTACGGCGCGTCTGCGCGCGGCAAAAGCATGCTCACCTCTCCCGAGATCCCGATTAATTCTTTCTTTATGTGCTTGGAGGAGTTCTTCGTAAACAGGTCTCCCATGTGTTTCTGCCTCTTCCAAAATCCTATCATACACAGGTCGTGTCTGCTCACCCTCTATGTATCCGCTTATTTCGGGAGCGCCTGAAAGCAACCGGTCCCACACGTGTCGAGCGGTCGGTGGCAAGAATCGGCCGTCGTCATGAAGAAAGAGCGGCATTATTCGTTGCCGGTTCCAATCGTCGGCGTGGAGGCTGATCTTCCACAACGACCAGAAACCCATTATCTCTTCGGAGATGTCTGAAAGCGAAACGCGTGGTATCGGCTGCCCCGGCACGAAACGGGGCATTCGCGCCATGAGATTCCTGACCCTTGCGTCCTCCAACGTCAGGAGCCGCGATCCTGCTATCTCTCCCGCCTCTTTGCTCGTGAACACTACACCAGATAAAGTCTTTCCATCCGGCCATGTGAGCTTCCACGTGCTGCCGCTCTTTTCCGCTTTTCCACCATGCGCCCGAAGATAACTCGTTGTCATGAGTTCCACCCAATGCGGGAGCGGATGCGACATCAATCGCTGAGCCTCATGTGGGTCGAATTCATCTTCTCCTCTTAGAACAGTGGCGTCACGAGACTCTTTAGCTTGTCCGTGGATTTGGTCAATGACCTTTTCCACCGTGGAGTCTATCGCCTCCGGACGGAGTATCGCTTCGACATAAAGTTCATCGAAAATTTTCCCCGCCTCGGCCGAATCGAGGACGTCCCCCGCCTTATCCATGCCGAATTCTTTCAAGATGACCGCAAGCTTCTCCTCGAGAACCTGTCTGACCCGATGCTCGATTGTCCCCTCGAATACGAAGTTGACGGCTCGCACCGGGTGCTCTTGACCGATTCTATCTACTCTGCCGATTCGCTGTTCGAGACGCATGGGATTCCATGGGATATCGTAGTTGATGACAACATGGCAAAACTGGAGATTCAAACCTTCACCGCCGGCATCGGTAGAGATTAGTATACGAGCTTCCCTGGAAAATGTCTCCTGAGCCCGTATTCGTTCCTGCATGTCCATCGACCCGTTCAGACAGACAACCGAAAACCCACGGTCAGTGAGAAATGTTTCGAGCATTCCCTGCGTCGGGATGAACTCAGTAAAGACGAGTATCTTAAGGTCCGCGACGCCTTCCTCTTGCTGCAAACGGTATATCCAATCAAGAAGGGCCTCGGCTTTGGCATCGGGGCCAGTCTCTTCACAATGTTTTGCCGCTTTCAGAATGAGCTTAACCTCTTCGCGTTCATCCTTGAAGGCCGTCAGTCTCGTCCTCAGAAGTGTCTCGATTTGCTCTTGCCCGTCCAGGTCGGTCCAGTCTTCATCGAACACCGGGAAAAAAGTCATTTGTTCTTCCGGCGCCTGCAGTGCTTCGAGCCTCCGTTCAAGAGTGGCGCGGATGGCATGAGTGCTTGATGTTACGAGTCGCTGCATAAGAACCATGAGGAAACCGATATAGCTTTTCTTTTCGCGAACTGCCTGATTGTAGCCTTCGCGAACGTAGCCCGTGACCGCATCGTACAAAAGCCTTTGCCCTCTATGTCGTTCCTGCCAGGAGACAGGAAAAAGTTGTGTGCGTCTTGGTTTAAATAGCGGCTTGCCCTCAGCCGTTATAGCGCGGCGCTTTTCGCTTCGTATGACGTACGGCTGGACACGCTCTCTGGCGACGCTTTCGATATCCGGAAAAGCTTCGGGGTCTATGAGGGAAATCAAGCGGTGGAAAGCATCAGTTTTTCCCTGATGCGGCGTAGCAGAGAGCAAAAGAACGTAGGGCGCTGATTCGGCGAGCGCGCGGCCAAGTCTGTATCGGGCTATCTGCTCCGTGCTCCCGCCGAGGCGGTGAGCCTCGTCCACGATCACCAGGTCCCATCCGGCCGCTATCAGGTCCTCAAAACGTTCGCGGTTGTATTCGGCAACCTGTTCGTATGACCACCCCCGACGGTTATCGAGAGGCTTTACGGAGTCTATGGAGCAAACGATTTGGTGATGGCTTCGCCAGACGTTGTCGTTATTGAGAAAGCGCTTATAGGCAGAAATATCGCCTGGAATTACGAGCCTAAACTCCTCCCCAAAATGGGTCCGCATCTCGGCAACCCATTGCGTAACCAAACCCTTAGGAGCAATAACAAGCGTTCGCGCAACCAACCCGCGCTGTTTAAGCTCCCGCATGATGAGCCCGGCCTCTATGGTCTTGCCCAGGCCGACTTCATCCGCCAGCAGATAGCGCACCCGGTCGCTGGAAACGGCTGTTGATAAAGCCTTTATCTGATGGGGTAAAGGGATAACCGATGATTCAATGGGCGCGAGTAGGACGTCTTGGGTCAGGGCATCAGCCAACCGCGCACCAGCAGCGATGTAGGCGATATTGTCCGGCGAGCCGGTACCCCTGCCATCGAGAGATTTGAGCCTGGAGGCCGGAATGCGGACCACGGAGTCGCGGCCGGGCAGCCAGACCCGGTAGATCGTCTGGCCCCAGAGGTCGTGCGCTTCAACAATTCGGCAGGCCTGTCGGTGATCTATGCTCCAAGCCCACTCACTTGGTTCCATGGCTTTTATCCCTATGTGAAGCGCGTGTGGATCATCTCGTCGGGATCGTTACTGTGCTCTAAGAACGGCCCGTAGCTCGTGGACGAACCTCGACGTACCGTTGTGAAACGTTCGAC
>CAYVDS010000339.1:0-3178 GCA_964450145.1 uncultured bacterium | reverse complement strand
GCGTTATCGTCGACAAGCGTGTAGATCTCGGCGGCCGCCGTATCATAAAAAAAAAACGGACAAAAGGGCAAATGGTACAGAGTCTATATCGGCCCATATGATAGCGAACAGGAAGCTAAGGAAGCACTGCAGTCGATTCGCAATCTCCCCGGCTTTAGCGGAAGCTTTGTGAAGCCGCTGGAATAAGGCGATAAGGGGTCAAGTTTTCGCATTTCAGATTATGCATAGAACCATTGCATAGGGTGCGTTACGCTTGTAAACAGAGATTCTTGGCTTCGCTCAGAATGACAAAGCTATTGGCGTTTGGGCAACAGGCCCTGAACCTGAACCCTGCTGAGCAGAGTAACAGAAAGGAAGATACAAGATGAAAGGGGTTGTTCTCGCAGGCGGGTTGGGAACGCGCCTGTATCCTCTTACGAAGGTCACCAATAAGCATCTGCTGCCTGTGTATAACAAGCCCATGATTTACTATCCGATCGAGACCCTCGTCGAGGGAGGCATAACGGACATACTTTTGGTCACCGGCGGCAACAGCGCCGGTGATTTCCTGAAGCTGATAGGAAACGGCAAGGAATTCGGTCTTAAACATATAAACTACACGTATCAGGAAGGCGAGGGAGGTATAGCGGAAGCCCTTGGACTCGCGGAACATTTCGCGGACGGAGACCTCATAACCGTGGTTTTGGGTGACAACATAATCGAAGGGTCGATCCGGAAGGCGATCGATGATTTCAAGAAGCAAAGAGAGGGCGCAAAGATATTCCTGAAGCCGGTTGATGACCCCGAACGTTTCGGCGTAGCCGTGTTGAATGGCGAGAAGGTAATGAGGATCGATGAAAAACCGAAAAAGCCCGAGTCACGCTACGCGGTGATCGGCATATATATGTACGACGCTGCGGTGTTCAACATAATCAAGACGCTGAAACCTTCTGGCCGGGGCGAGCTTGAAATTACAGACGTAAACAACGCCTACATCCAGCGCGGGAACATGACATATGAGATTCTTGACGGATGGTGGACCGATGCTGGAACATTTCCCTCCCTCGCGCGCGCCAACCAGTTGGTGGCGCACCGCTACGGTGTGCTCTAACATTTGATCGCCCGAACTTGCGCTTATCGAAAAGCTGTGCTCAGCGAATTCGGGCAGCGGTTGGCGAATTAATATGGACTTTGTAGGTGCGAATTTATTCGCACGTTTTTATTGGACTGTTTTCACCTGTGTCTGCGAATAAATTCGCACCTACAAAGGGGGCGCGCCAAATGCGACGATCGATCGCCCTCATTATTCCTCATTGCCTGAGTGAGTTCGCGAACTCGCGAGCGCTTGTATTCCAAGGGTCAAGCCGCAAGTACTCGTCGAAAGTTCTGACTGCTTCTTCACTTTTCCCTTGCTCTTTATACATGACTGCAAGCTGCCCGTACGCTTCTATGTTTCTGCCGGAGATGCGAATTGCTTGTCTGAGAGCGGCCTCGCCCTCCGGATACATCCTATGATGCAGATACAGCGCTCCGATGTTCGAACGGGACTTTGAGAATTTCTGGCGCGCAGCGGTGTCAGCCCGGAATCTGTCGTTGTCAAGCAGTTTTCTTTCGAGCGAATCCCAGAATGCCGTGTCGGCTGAGACCGTCTCGACGGAGAATGATTCAACTCGTTTCTGTTTCAACTCCATCAGCAGACCTGAAGGGACCGCGAAATCTCGCATCCACGCGATAGGTATCCCTTCGTCATAATACATTGGCCTCCCGGAGATGTTGCGTTCGAGAATCTTGCTTATCAGGTATCCGTTGATACGCGCTATTGGATGTGCTCCATACACGCCGCTGCTTCCGCCGCTTCCTGGAGCATACAGTGAAAAAGCTTCCTGATAATCTTTTGGACTCAGAAACGCGACATCCGGCGCATTTCGCACGGCTTCAGGAGAATAGTTAGCATCGGCCAGCCGGTTGACACTCAAAACCGCAATGTCCGGCCTTTCACCCTCTACCCATTTCATGTACATGGGAATTGCATATGCCGAGTCTGTCCCCGCCAACAAAACCGCCTTCTGTCCGAGGTTTCCGATGAGCATATGGCCATAGAGAGCGCCGAAGTCGTGACCTCGCATGGTGGCTTCCCTGTAATTCTGCAAGAGACTGCCCGCGGGCAGTGCGAGCCACAAGACTGTTGCGGCTGCCACAACCCTTCCATTGCGGCGAGCGTTTCCGATGGCTCTGAGCGTCAGCAGGCTGATGAAAGCCATACCGTATCCGATACATGCGGCTACAATAATAAACGGAGGCAGGAAATAGATTTTCAAGAGGTCTTGCGCATTGAGGTCGAGTTCCGTGTTGGCAAGAACCACGAGAAAGACACCCGTCCAGACAAATGCTGTGGCCACGAATAGCATCCATGCTCTTCCTTCCTTTCGGGCAAACGGGAAGGCAAGTAGAGCCGGAACCAGAAGGAAGACAACAGGGAATTCCTTTACAACTGAAACAAAGAAGAACTTCAACTGTGGGACAAGGACCGCCAGTGGCCTCACCATGTGAACGCTGCGGTATTGTTTGCGGAGCACATGAAACCAAAAGGTCTCCCATGTCACGGGATTGCCCCAATTGAGAGGGGGACGCGCCGAAGCCCGAAGCGGTAAATAGACGTAGAAGCAAAGGCCCAGAAGGAAGAGAAGAACGCATCCCGTCATTAGCTTTGCCGAGATAATTGCCCGCGGCCTGACCATAGTAACATACAAAAGTATTGCGGGCGCCATGAGGACGAGCGTTTGGTGATTCGCCTGCCCTGCTCCAAAAAGAAATGCCGCGAGATATAGCGGGCCGTTCTTTTGCGGCGATTCTCCCCATAGCGCCAGCAGCAAGAGGATAACACAGAAGATGAGGTTATTAAGGGCGTAGACCTCCGCGATAACCGATTGCTGCCAGAATGTGGGTGATAAAGCAAGAGAAAGGGCAGCGGCGCCCGAGGCGATGCCTGTTATTCCGGCCACTGAGCGAGCCCCGGTGGCATCGGCCGTGATTATTCGACCGCACACCGACGGAATCGTTCTCGATATGACCAACGTAAGAGCTGCAACTGCGCCTGCAGCGTATATCGCCGACAACATATTGGCGCGGTAAGCTGCGGAGCCGATAGGGAGAAAGCAGAACGCTTTTGTGAGGAGCAGCCAGAGCGGATAGCCGGGAG
>CAYVDS010000338.1:0-3218 GCA_964450145.1 uncultured bacterium | reverse complement strand
AGTTCTGTTTGAAACTTGAAACCTGAAACTTGAAACCAGTTTCTTAGGAGCGCCTACCCCCCAGCGCGGGGTTAATTGTGTAAGAAACACGAGGCCACAACCTCCTTATCATTCCCGCGAAGGCGGGAATCCAGATTGGTCGTCGGCTGCTTGCGAAAATGCATCCCGCTTTCCCGGGAATGAGGTAAGGTGTTCAGGTCTTAGATTTTACCAAGGAACTAGGAACCAGGAACCAGGAACCGGTTTCTCAGGCGGGTTTCCTTATTGTCACATAAGATAGGACATACAAAACGAGCGCGAGCAGAAGCAATGCTCGTATGCCGACTGTGAAAGACACGCACTCGAGCATTCCGCCGAGCATTGCGCCGAGCAGGTTGGAACCGAACACTTTATTCAATTCTTTCGCCGTCTTAAAAGAACGCGCGAAAATGATGCCGGCGAAGAATATCGGCAATGACAGCAATATGCCCGATATTACCGCTTTCGATGCGAAGGCCATGCCTGCCAGCTTCCCGAGCGGGAAAATATAAATAAGGATCAAGGCAATCGTCAGTCCCGCATAGTAGGGCGCATGCGACTCTATCTTGACTTTAGACACGTAGTAATTGGCGAATAAAATCATGACCAGGATGGCCGATATCACGATTGAATTGACTGTCCACGTTGCGCCGAATAACAGCGCGAGCTTGCTCACGTTCTGCACCTCTATGAGCAAAAAACCCGCTCCGAGGAAAAAGAAATGCCAGTCGATTCCTTTCAGGCCGCTGAAATTGCGGCGCACCATCGCCGCCGAAATCAGCATGAGGAACCCGAAAATGATGTAGTACAACGACGGGATACGCCGCGCGCTCAGATACAAGTAAGGCCAGTCATCGGTCGGGATTACCGTGGGCGCGCCAGCCGAGGCGAAGGTCTTGTCCACCAGTGAGAGCAGGAACGGATATTGCGCCATGACGCGCGAGATTGTGGTCTTATCTCCGCCTACGAAGACATTGCCTCCCCAGCCGCGGATGCTGTCCCCCAGCTTGAAACAGACCGGCTGAGCATCGAACGCGCGCATCATTATTTCGAACAGGCTCTGCCCTATGAACGAGTCTCTTACGTCGAAAATGAGGACAACCGCTCCCTTGGGTTTGAGCAGACTCTTCGCCTCCTTTATGCTTTCGAGAGTATAGACATAGTTGTCCAGCCTCACATTGGAAAGGTTTGAGGACAACGTGTGAGAATCAAGAAGGCCGAAGACCACGAGATCGTATTGCTTCGTGGTGCGGTGAAAGAACGAGCGCGCGTCATCGTTGATTATGGTGACCCGCTCGGAGGCGTATGGCTGTTCCGGGTGCAGGTTCTTTCCAATCCGTATTATGCGCGGGTCGATTTCGACAGCGTCCACGTACTTGGCGCCGTTCCGCAGCGCGCCAGCTACGTCGTTTCCGGCGCCCGTCCCTACGATGAGCACATCCTCCAGCTCATTCCCGAAAAGGTAGGGAAGATTGTAATGGTCGAATTTCAGAAGGTCCGGATTCTGGAATCCGTATATGCGAGGATTTTGCCTCACGAAATCGTACGAGAGGTTGACCGCCTGCTGATACGGAACGTTGTTCACGTTTATGATATAACCTACTCTAACGGCCGAGGAGTCTGCGGGCACGTCCATCGGCATAACCTCGAGCTTCTGATATGGCGACCAGATCACTTCTTTTACGTTCTTCCTTGTCTCAATGAATTCATGCCAGAGCAGCAGCGCAAGGACAACGCTCATGGCCGCAAAACCCGAGACCACCGGCAGTTTTCCCCGCTTTTCTCCGAAGAGCAGCCCAATCACAAGAACAAACAGAACAGCGAACCAGACTGACGGAGGCGCGGAGACGAAGGAAAGCGCAGTGAACAGAAGGATGCCGGCGAGGCTGCCGATGATGTTTACTGTATACGCTCGAAGGGGCCTGTCAGTTTCCGCAAGCAATCGGCCAAGCAACTGCCCGAACGGCACGAACAAGTAAACGATGCCTGCCGTC
The DNA here is from genome assembly GCA_964450145.1 of uncultured bacterium. Classification (GTDB taxonomy): domain Bacteria; phylum Abyssobacteria; class SURF-5; order SURF-5; family SURF-5; genus JACRIR01. The sequence continues at coordinate 1,206 of CAYVDS010000338.1, read as the reverse complement.
AGCGATCCGAGCATCAAGACTCCGAGAACGATTTCTCGTATCTTCTTGGGGCCGTAAGAGACGGCTTGGTACCATATGACGAAGTCCTTGAGATTCCCAAGGTAGGCGGTCATATTCTCAGCGGAAAAAATTCCCAGGTCCACCGGAGAATAGATAAAGAACACAAGAAAGCCCAGTATAACGAGGGGGGACGCAAAATTGCTTGTCCCTTGCGAGCGGGCGCAGCCCAGGCCGATCCCGAGGAAACAGACGATCAGGACAAGGTTATGGAAATAGGCGAATATCCGAATCTCCGCCGACACCCACCGAATGATGAGCAGTTCGAGGAAAAGCAGGAGGACGCTTATCCAGAACAGTTTGAAGTCGTTTCTGATGTTTGTGTTCATGACTATCGAGGTATCCCTGAAAATATTGCCTGTTTCAAGTGCACAATTCTACATGAGGCGCTTATTGCTGTCAATCGCGTGGCGCCGCACGGAGCGAGGAGGAAGGAGAAAGGACAGGGATGAGGGATGTGAAGACGAAGGATGAGGGATGAAGGATGAAGAAAGGAGAAGGAAGAAACGTATGACGTATATGACGCATGAAGGGCATTTTTAGCATAGTGTCCCGGAAAACGTGGGGTGGTATTGGCGAAGGATAAGGGATGTGAAGAGGAAGGATGAAGGATAAAGAAAGCAAAAAGGAGAAACATATGGGGCGAATTCATTGGTGTTTTCGCTATATTTGCTTTGTAAGTTCTTGGAGGACAGGGCTGTGACGCATGCGACGCATGAAGGGCATTGGGGGAACAAATGTCCTTAGAAAAATAATTAGCCGATAGGATAAGGCAAGAGGCGAAGAGGGCGAAAAGGCGAGGGGGGTCGTGCAAGGCGGTAGAAAACGTGACGCAGTGACGCAAGTGACGCAAGAACACGTGTTTTCTCCCACAAGTTTCTGGACTGGAGTTGTCCGGTTGGCTTTGAAACCGCCGATGAACGCTGATGGACGCCGATGAAGAAACTGGAACACTAATAGCACGAATCATGACGAATGGCACGAATTCAATCTTTTCCATTGGTTCCTCTTGGTTGACGTAAAACTCTAAACTCGGGCCTGAACCCCCCCCTGTGCGTTTCGCGCGTGATATTTGTGTTAATGATACAAGGAGTGGGGAAAGTCGAGCAACGAAGTTTTTGTTAACAAATAGTGCGAAAGATGGATCAC
>CAYVDS010000337.1:1752-3255 GCA_964450145.1 uncultured bacterium | reverse complement strand
GGTCACGGGTTCGTGCTCTGGCTAACCCTATCTGGGAACTACAGGTAGCCCAAGACCGTGACAAGTAGCTTCTGACAAGATCGGAATCCGGGCGGGTAGCTCAGTTGGTAGAGCACTTCCTTTACACGGAAGGGGTCACGAGTTCGAGCCTTGTGCCGCCCACTATTTGAAGCACAGGTGGCAAAGCGCCAAGTGGCAAAGCAACACACCGCGAAACGTCGCACGTCATTATCGCCCTCTCCTAGCACTGAGGGAGATGCAATGTCGAAAGACCTAACCAAGTACGTTACGACGAAGCAAGCAGCCGAGATGGCGGGCACAAGCGACGCGAATATCCGACACGCTTTACTAGAAGGTCGGGGGGTGAGTGGCAAGAAGCTAGGGCATTATTGGCTGGTCTATGTGCCGTCCCTGAGAGAATACCTTGAAACTAAATCGCCAGGGGGAAGGCCGCCATCTGGGATCACAATTCAAAGGTGAAAAGTGAGCGGGCAGAGTTAAACAAAGACCTTGCCCGCTTTTCATTTGCATCACTATTGGCAACGGCGATCACGACCAATATCCACCGTCAATCGAATTGGAGCCTGCGCCAAGCGAATTGTACGTTTTGCAATCCCCTATTTTTGTAGTAGAATGGAAAAAGCCCAAGAAGAAAACGCGACCTGGTTCTTGCAGATCAGTAAGGTGCAGCCCGGAGTGTTCTGATCGTTGAGCCGGATTTACCACTATACTCACACGGCCCGGCCAAGAACTAGCTGGGCGGCTATTCTCGCTCAACAGAGCAAAGGGGGACACATGGCTTTCACAGAGGGACCTTACGTTCAAGTTGCATGTTTTTGTGAGCAGGTCATTGAGGATAAGACTGGGGTACTTTCTCTCATCCGTATTATTGACACAGTAATTCATACTCAAGCGGGAGTAACCCCACCGTCTGAGATGCCAACATTCCCCTATAAAAGCAAACTCGTCCTGATGTTCAAGTCAGGACGAGCGCAGGGGCGACATGAACTAAAATTAGTACCCGAGCTACCGAGTGGCGAAACAGAAAGTCCCGCGACTTTCACAATCCATTTTGAAGGAGAAGAGAAAGGCCAAAACATTGTGATCGACTTTGTGTTTGCCTTCAGATTTGAAGGACTCTACTGGTTCAAAGTCTTGATTGATGAGGAACAAATCACGGCGCTTCCGGTCAGGGTTAAGTACAATCGGGTGGTTATCCCTAATCTCCAACCACCAGTTCCCCCGGCAAGCTGATTAGTTGAATAGACGAGTGCCCAGGGAACTCTACTGTTTGACTGGAAGAGGTTGTGCTCACGTTCTCTTGACATGGATCAGGTGCAGTGGGGATCCATGTCAGAGCCACAACTTGCTCGCGTAGCAACTTTGTAATGCTGTCGCGCAACTCGTCTTCTGAGGTGATAGAATCACCCATCTCGGCAAGGCCCAGTTCGATGGTTGCAACGAGGTTTGCATCATCGCTCTTTGGATCGTATGAATAAGCAG
>CAYVDS010000337.1:0-1742 GCA_964450145.1 uncultured bacterium | reverse complement strand
TGCGATGGTCGAGATAGTCCTGAGTCATAGCCCTCAAATCAGAGGAGAGCATGATTACACCTCACAGTGGATTTGGAGCACGTATCGAGCGCGTTTCAGAAAATGAGATACGGCGAATCTTTAATGAAGACCGGTATTTGGAACGCGTTCAGTCGGGGGAACTGATTGCCGTCAGAATGAAAAACAACCATCCCGTCATGCTGATTCCAGGACCACCGTGGTGTACACATAGCCCGATACGGTTCTACTACACGACGCGTCGAGAATTAGTTGCCGTCGTACATCAATATGAACGACCAGATGGCACCCTCGGCTTGAGCGGCAGGCCCGATCCCAAGAAACTTGATCTTGAGGATCGGATTATCTACGTTGGGAGCAAATCTCCCCGCTAGCTGATAGCTCACGCGTTCGATTATTGTGGCTGCCACTACCTTTTTGCTCTACCTATTATAGCACGTTTACCCCAGAAATCTCAATGCCTCTTTTGTTTTATTTCACCTCATGCCTCATCCTCAAAAGGAACTCGAAGCTCGCGAAGCTATTGAAAAGATGCTTCTTTCTCTTCGCCAAACAGGGTGCAAAGCCACAGCGCACCATGTTCAGTATACCACGAGAATGGGAAAGGGCAAAAAACGCGCCTTTTGGCGATAATGGACATTTGTAGTAGAATGAACGTGAGCAATAAGAAAAGCCCTGCTCGGTCTTGACAAAACCAGCAGGGCATCAGCCCAGGGTGCTGTGACCACCCAGGCGCGACAGAGTTTAGCAGAAACGCCTGCTCTGGTCAAATTCCAGGGCAGGCGTTTGCATTTGCGCGTCACTCCAAGAAACAAAGCGGCTATCCTCTATGCCTCAACTCGAACACATCGAAGCAATCGAAAAGCGATTGTGGAACGCGGCAGATACGCTCCGCGCCAATTCCAATTACGCCAGCAACGAATACTTCCTGCCCGTGATGGGGCTGATCTTTTTGCGCCACGCCTACAGCCGCTATCTCGCCGTCAAGGATTCGATTCAAGCGAACTTGCCCAAGCGCGGCGGCAAGGCACGCGAATTGACCAAAGCCGATTTCTCACAAAAGGGCGCGATCTTTTTGCAACCTATCGCGCAATTCGATTACCTCGTTGCGCTCACCGACCAAGACGACCGCGCGCAAGCGATCATCGCCGCGATGGAATCTATTGAAGCCGACTACGATTCGCTGCGCGGCGTCCTTCCCAAAGCCGAGTACCAAGAACTTGATAACGCGGTGCTCGGTCAACTTCTCCGCACGCTCAACCCCGACGAACTGAAAAACGTGTCCGGCGATATTTTCGGGCGCATCTATGAATATTTCCTCACCGGCTTTGCCGACCTTAAGGCGCACGACAATGGCGAATTTTTCACGCCGATTTCGCTCGTATCGCTCATCGCGAATGTGCTCGAACCGGCAAGGGGCATTGTCCTCGACCCGGCGAGCGGTTCCGGCGGAATGTTTGTCCAGTCCGCGCATTTTGTCGAACGCTTACACGCGAACCCAACCGAACGCCTCACGTTTTACGGGATGGAGAAAAACGCGACGACGATTCGGCTTGCCAAAATGAATCTTGCGGTACACGGTCTCGAAGGCGACATTCAAAAAGCGATCACGTACTATGAAGACCCGCACGAACTCTTGGGCAAGGCCGATTTCGTGATGGCGAATCCGCCGTTCAATGTGGACGAAGTGGATGCGGATAAAGTCAAGCGCGACCCGCGTTTGC
>CAYVDS010000336.1:0-3274 GCA_964450145.1 uncultured bacterium | reverse complement strand
AAGCTGATACATCCGTAAATTGCCGCGCAAACCGACCAGCTTCATATATGGGTTGCGGCGGTCATATACGTAAAAGGAACCGTCTTCGAGAGCGTATCTAATGTTTCCCTTAACGGGTCTTTTCGTTGAACTCAGATTGGTGACGTTCATGAATTCGATCGCATTGCGGAAGTTGGAATGGTAGAATTGCGCGCCGACGTCCACCCGGTCGCCCTTGCGTTCCATCAGAATCGTCCGTCCGCCAGGCCGATCAGAGGCTTCTAGTATTTCAACTTCGAATCCTCTCTGCAACAGCCAGTAACCCGCCGACAACCCTCCAAGACCCGCTCCGACAATTATGACTCTCTTATTTTCCATTGGACATCCTCACCGTTTCAACCACGTCATAAGCCACACAGATTCAGGTGGTTCTAAACTCTGTTTGTCAACCGACATTATATCATCAGCGGTCGCCTTGGTCAATATCATGACTACATGAGAAAGCTGCTAGGCCGCAGGCAACCTATCATATTCGCGAAGCGTTTTTTCGGGGACACCTTGCTGCAAGGTGTCCCCGAATAAACGCAAATCCTGATTCCGATCTCCGCGGAATTTCGGTTTCCCCCTGACTTTGGGAGTCATCCTTGACGCTGCGGTAATTGCCTGCTAGAATTGCGCAATGAACCGTCCAAAGAGCCCACTTCAACGCGTCCGAGAAGAGCTTCCTGTGGTCAACAGCAAGCTGTTTTTCAATACCGGCTGGTCAGGCCCATCGCCGGCTCGTGTATTGGACGAGCAGAAGCGCGTGTTGGACTGGCTTTCGGCCGAGGGTGTCTCGCACCATGTCTACCAGCGCATGAGGAAAAACATCGAGACGCTGCGCACACGCATGGCCGCGTTTCTCGGCGCTGGACCCGACGAGATCGCAATCACACGAAGCACTACAGAAGCCATCAACATTGTCCTCGGCGGAATCGAGTGGCATCCCGGCCAGAAGATTGTCACCACGAACATCGAGCACGGCGCCGGGCTCATTCCGGCTTACGCCGTTCGCGACAGATACGGCGTGAATCTCGAAATCGTTGACCTGAGCGAGATGCGTGATCCCCTTCGAAGACTTACCCGCGCAATCGACGACCGCACGCGATTGGTCCTCGTCAGCCACGTCAGCTTCAATACCGGCCTCCGACTCCCCATAAAAGAGCTTGCAGCGTTATGCGCCGAACGGGGCTGTGAACTTCTGGTGGACGGCGCACAAGCTGTCGGCGTGTTCCGCATTGATCTGGACGACACCGGATGCGATTACTACTCTTTTCCGGGCCATAAGTGGATGCTGGGCCCCGATGCGACCGGCGCGCTTTACATCCGAAAGGACCGAATCGCGCGGCTCAAACTCACGTTCGCGGGAAACGAGTCGGCAAAAAAAGCCGACCGCGCCGGCAACGTAGCATACCACACGACCGCCAAGAAATTCGAGATATGCGATTTCAACGCTGCGCTCATAGCTGGCTGGATAAAGACGTTGGATTTTCTCGGAGAGTTCGGAATTGACAACATAGAATCGGCGATTCAAGCGAACACAGACTACCTGAAAAAACGACTTGCGCGCATCAACGGAGTCCGGGTGATAACTCCAAATGAGTGGGCGCGCTCAGCAGGCCTCGTCGCGATAGAGATCGCGGGCAAAAGCTCGCGAGACGCCTTTTCGTTCCTGCTCAAAAAGGGCATTATTACTCGCTTCACCCCGCCGCCCTCATATCTGCGCATCTCAGTCAACTACTTTAACACGCGAGAGGAACTCGACACCCTCGTCGAAGCACTCAAACAATTCTCGACAACCTGAGTTTTTTTCACCGCTTTTCCCTACATCTGTACTGCTAACGTTCAAAATCTTGAATTATTGTCGTGATTTCTTTTTCTCTTTTTTCAAAAATCTGCGTAAATCAGTCCAAATAAGTAGGTTAGTTCTTCTTCCTTCGTCTCTCTTCGCGGGCTTCGTGGATTACGTCTTTTTCTTTGTCTTTATTTTCTTCCTTCTTTTTTCTCAAAACCTGTGAAAATCAGCGGAATCTGCGGATGATTGTTTCTTTTGGTTGGTTGCGGCTTCGCCGCGCTGTACCACTCACTATCAGAATCGTGAATTCTTGTCGCGATTTCCTCTTCTCCTTTTTCCTAAAATCTGTGTCCATCCGTGTTTATCTGTGGCTAAGAATGTCTCTTTTTCTTCTTTTTGCCCGATCCGTGTTAATCCGTGTTAATCCGTGGTTAACACTGCTTCTTCTTTTTCTTTTTCGGTTCTTCTTTTCCCCAAAATCTGTGTCTATTCCCGCGCTTCGCGGGATTTATCTGTGGCTCCGTCGTTTCTTCTTCTTTTTTGTTTGGTTGCGGCTTCGTCGCGCTGTGAACCTCGGCGTCCTCTGCGGTTAATATTGGTCCCGCTTTTTGCTCTCAATCCAAAATCCGCAATCCAAAATCCAAAATCGGTTACAGGTGTCTCTTTATGGTGTCCGCCACTTTTGTCGACTGGCCTTTACTGCCCCAGAATCCCACGCGGATGTCTATGCTCGTGACGCGCGCGCCTTGCGGTTCGAGGTCAATCGCCACTGATTCGCCCGCCGTGGTCGTGCCCCTGATTCTGCCCGAAAGCTTATCAGTGCTGTCGCTCACAAGTTTGATGCCGAGATCCTGGAAAGCAGCGATGGTCGCGTCATGACATTCCGTTATGGTGCTGCTGGTCGTAAACGTGAGCTTCCCGCTTGCCCACACGTATGTTCCGGCGCCGCCCGCAGCGCCAGCGGCCACTACCGCAACGCAGCCTGATACCATCGCTGATACAAAAACAATCAACAACAGCGCACCCACAATCTTGCTCCTCATGCCCGTGCCTCCTCCCGGTGTTCTCCAACGTTCGAAATCTTGAATTCTCGTCACTCTTGTCCAAGATAGGGGAAAAGAATCACCGAAAAAGCCTGTTGCCACGGAGCGATAATGAGTTTCATTACGCAGGAGACCTCTTCGGCAACTAGAAAGAAATGAAACCCAAGTTACGGACTACTTACCACAGAGGACGCGGAGGACACTGAGAATATTTACGTTCTGACGTTTTCCTCTGCGACCCTCTGCGCCCTCTGCGGTTCAGATTCTTTTTCCTGGACAGCAGTGAATTCTTGTCGCGATTTCCTCTTCTCCTTTTTCCTAAAATCTGTACTACTCACATTCAAAATCGCGAATTTCTGTCGTGATTTCCTCTTCTCCTTTTTCCTAAAATCTGTGTCCATCCGTGTTTATCTGTGGC
>CAYVDS010000335.1:0-3287 GCA_964450145.1 uncultured bacterium | reverse complement strand
GCAGCCGACCGCCCAGGTCAATTTCGACGAGGTCCGGGTGCCCGTCGCCAACCGCGTCGGCGCCGAGGGCGAGGGCTTCAGGATCGCGATGATGGGCCTCGACGGCGGGCGGCTCAACATCGGCGCCTGCTCGCTTGGCGGGGCGCAGCGATGCCTCGACGAGGCGGTCAGCTACACCAAGGAGCGCAAGCAGTTCGGGCAAGCCATCGCCGACTTCCAGAACACGCAGTTTACGCTTGCCGACATGGAAACCGAGCTGCAGGCGGCGCGCTACTTGCTCTACGTCGCCGCCGCCAAGGTAACGGCCGGCGCCCCCGACAAGACCAGGTTCGCAGCGATGGCGAAGCGGCTCGCGACCGATACCGGAAGCAGCGTCGTCGACCGGGCGCTGCAGGTCCACGGGGGCTATGGCTATATGTCGGAGCACCGGGTGCAGCGCTACTTCCGCGATGCCAGGCTGTTCACCATCACCGAGGGCACCTCAGAGATGCAGCAGGTCATCATTGCCCGTAATCAGGTGTTTGAGAATCCCCTTCTTCGCCATTTCCGCCAGTGCGAAATGGGCAGCATTCGGTTGAGCCGTGATAAAGCAAGCCTGAAAATGCCCAAGCACTTGAGCCAATTCATAAGGACGCTTAATCATCCAGTCCGTTACCTCGCCTGGAAACCGCTCGTGGAGAGGAAAATGTTCATCTAACCCTCCCGGCCCTCTGAAGACGGGAATGCCGCTGGATAACGAAATTCCCGCGCCAGTGAAGGCGACGATTGGCTTCCCTCGAAGACGACAGGCGAGTTCATGGACATTGAGAGACTCTGCTTTCTCTGGAGCATAATTAGTTCCAACCGGATAGAATTGAGACCTCGCTGTCTTTGGCTGCTTGGGATAATCCGAACGAAGCAAGAAGCCGTGTTGAAGATGAGCGTCTCGATGCCTATCCGTTTCTCCATAAGATAATAGCATGTGTGTGGCAATCGTTCCATCTCGGGTGGTCTCTGAGAGGAAAGTCAATTGGAACTCCTGCCAGATACCCAAGATATGATGAGCGTTTTGACTTACAATTTGCCATTCTCCGTTTATGATATTCTCTTGTAGCCTCTGGATTTCTTGAACCAACTCATGGGGTTCATGTTCACATGAGCAGGCGACCAGTAGGTCTTGAAGAGCAATCTGTCCCTCCTCGCTAACATCGAGCGTGATGTAGAAAGCGAAGGTTCGATGAGAACCGCCGAAAATCCACGTCATCCCGGTAAACTTTCCCCAGACAGGGCGATAGTTTTTAATCTGTTCCTGAGTCATCTTGATGAGTGGAAACATGAATAACACCTCCAGATTATAAGCGCTTCTGCTCCTTTACATTGTCATCCGAGTTCTACTCTTTGCGTTTGTCCGGCTTTTGAGCGAAAGCGACCATTACTCGATTGCCATGTACAGATGCATCAGGAGGACGCATTATTTCTTCGTAACATTGCAATACATGGAACCCAGCGCGTTCCAATTCTTCTCGGTGTTCCCTCAATGACCTTCTTCCACATAAACCAGGCGGCATATGACCCGGAAAACTTACCTGAATCTTGCCACCATCCGGCAAATCGAACCAATTGGTGCGTTCTGGAATATTCCAGACATCGGTCTCCCAAATCACAACCTCCTCGTTGGGACTAAGGACATCTCGTTCACTGTTCTCATTATGGAGATACACGTAGCCACCGGGCTTCAAGACACGATAACATTCCGACAAATGTTTGTCTCGCAGGTTTTGTTCGCCGACACAATGCAGTGTCCAGATATTTAAGGCAAAGTCAAATGAACCTGTCCTAAGTCCTGAATTGAAGATATCCCCCACTAAGAACCGCACTAAACAACATCCAGAAGCCCCCGAAGCCACCGAAGACTTCGGAAGTTTGGTGGCTAATTCAGTGGCTTTACGGATTGCAGTTGGAGAAATATCTAAGCCTATCATTCTGAATCCTTCCAGGGAGATGGTGATAGTGTTAATTCCTGTACCGCATCCAAATTCGATACCCAGCGCTCCAGACGGGAGATAAGCAAATGAACGAAACTGCTTCCATGCTTGAGCAACATAAGGATTCATCTCTTTTTGGCGGAAGATGGAGCCCGTACCCAAAATCCTTTGATATCTGGTCTCGTGAACCTGGCGATAGTAGTTCTTTGGAACCTTCACAACCCGTCGATTCTTATCCATTCCAATACCTCCATCGACAATACGCTCTCTTCGTTATAAACAGAGGTGACTCTCATCCCTATAAACGCAAGCATGATTAGATAGTTCAAAATTGGTTTACTTTAGACATTTCATGCACTTCCTCTGCTAAGGGTAGAACGCTCAAGAAATTTCCCAAAATTAATTGTGTGCTCGACAGCACCAGGGGGAATTTGCCACCAGTTGTCCCATACCCAAACCTCTTCGGGGATTGCCCACTGAGGCTGGAAAAACTCATAGTCTTCCAGAAGAATGGGAATACTGACAAGCCCAGTATGCTCGTTCATAGAATACGGCAAACGCAGAAAATGGTCAGGCAGTGTGAAAAAGGACATATCCAAACAGCGTGGTGATGGAAGTAGACGGCGGACAAAACGGAGTATCTGCTCGCGTAGGCGATTGTCTAACGCGGCGTCCGCTGGGAAAGCTTCCGCTGGAATAATCAGATGAAGACTAATATTTCCGCTGAATTTAACGAAAAATGTCACCTCAAACTCATGTAGCCGGCGAACAATCGGCAGAGCGGCTTCAAACGCCACCTGCCACGAGTCCGACTTGAAATCGAGGTCAAGCACGAAATCTTTGAGAAGAGCTTTGGCACCTTTGTATCGCGTGATGGTAGCGTGCAGAGCGGGCCAGAAGAGCGGGAGGTCCGCAGCAGCAAATGCAAGCGGCAAGATATCGTCGGGAGCTGTAGGGGCGGGCATGGAACAACGAAACGCCCGCTGCAACGTCAACTTACGGGATTTTGCAAATCTATAAATTGCCTGTTGAACCTCCGGGCAAGAATAATAATCGTAGAGCAGGTTGAATACGATTCGGTCTGCGGGTGGTAGCTTGTCTTGCAGATAGAGTGTCAGCCGTCGCTCGCCCTCACGCAACGCATACGCGTAGCCGGCCTTCCCGCTTCCGAATACTGTCCTGGATTCTGTTCGATTTTTGGTTCGCGGCTTTGTTTTCTTTTGCTTCATAACTCTTCCTTCACAAGGTCCCACTCATCCAATAGTGCATCGAGCTCGTCCTGCGATGGCGCGACGATGACAGGGGTATGCGCGTATATCTGCC
>CAYVDS010000334.1:0-3313 GCA_964450145.1 uncultured bacterium | reverse complement strand
TATTGTATGCTCAACTCAAGAAAATGTCAAGAATACTTAACTTAGTATAATTAATCCCTTCTTTTATCCCCGCTTTTTCCGCAAGTACCTTCGTGTCCTCTATTCCTCCTGGGTGGATATGCTCAGTCATAAGCAATTCATAGAGCACGCCCGCGGGGCCCTGATAAAGTTCTATTACATTTTCGACAAACGCGTCATCAACCATCTCCGATTCCTTTCAATTCTCTCTCAGGCAGGATTAAGGCCTTCCCTCCCCGCAGTAATGCAATCTTTGTAACGCAAGAGTTGTCCAAGCAGTCTCCCACATGAGCTCTGCGCCCGCGTAACTTTCCAGAGTATATATCATCAGGTTTGTTATTATCAAACCTTCCGGGCTATCGGTTCCAGGACAAGGAATCAAACTTTGACCCAAACTGGTTGGGTATGCTTCACCATTTGGAAGATTGAGAAGGAGCCGAGATTCTGGGTCTCATACCGTGCAGACAAGAAAGCGGAATATTCATCTTCATGATGCCTTGCCGGCGTGCAGAGATGAAAACGAACTCTTGACCTTTCTGGAGGTCGGAATAACTGAAGAGTACTGGCGAAATCTTCACTTATCAAAGCGGCAAGAGATGTGCAATTTCGGCTAACAATAAGTCAATCCCGGTCTTTGCCAGATGCGATGAACCCCAACACCGCGCTCGCCGCCTTGGGCCGAACGTGCTGTTCATGGACGGCCACGTCGAGTTCTTCCGGTATGACAGAGCTTCGACGAGGTTCCCGGTGTCGCCTTTGTATGCCGCGGTGGCCGGCGGCGCTAACGATATTCCCTACGAATATTGTCCGTGATAGTGTGATGCTCTGAACAAAACAAGAGTTCCCCCCGTGCCACGAAATGGGAGAGCGTGATGTCTTCCCTTTCCTTTGTGCGCCCCACAGGGCGTACTCACGGAAGAACGCTAACCTTTCTCACGTTGTGCAATGCGTTTCTGCGTTGCTGCAGCGGACAAAAATGACTTGACAACATGAGCAATGGGCAGTATAGTAACTAACCAGTTACTTTGGAGCGCCCGGCCGCGACGGGGCGTGGTTAATTGTGTAAGAAACGTGTCTGAGCCGGAATAGCAAAAAATCCCCCCTGCACCCCTTTCATAAAAGGGTGGAATCCGTGATCTTTCTATTCAAAGGGAGAGCGGAATGTCTTCTCGCAGACCCGGAACTCGGAACTTAGTTTCTAGAAGGGGCACGATGAACGGCAGGAATGGCGGAATGCTTCCGCGACGGGAGGTGTGAATGCCGAGACCCAGTCAAAAGCACAAGATTATGTCGGCCGCATTGAGCTGCTTTGCCGAAAAAGGATATGTCGGCGCGAGCAACAAAGATATAGCGATGGCCTCCGGCACATCGGAAGCCGCAATGTATCGGCATTTTGAGTCAAAAGAAGACCTTGCGAAGTCTCTCCACCTGCACTACCTGAATATACTAGTTGAAAGGATGGAGAAGGTTGCGGCTTTGCCTCGACCGACTCTCGAAAAACTGGGGGACATTGTTACACTGATGCTGGAGACCTATCGCGAGGAGACGAGCGCATTCAGGTTCGTGCTTCTGAACGTGACCGAATATACGTGGAAGGTGCCGAGGAAAACACGCTATCCGGTGGACGTCATTGAAACGCTTATCGCAGAGGGACAACGGTCGGGAGTCGTTCGTGAAGGTGACTCGCGCATACTTGCGTCTGTTTTCTTGGGTTGCATTCTTCGACCCATTCTGGCGTCGCTGGCGCCGCGCGGTTTTGCGCCTGATCTGGTCAAGAACAGGCGACACGACAAAACGATTGCGGAGTCTGCTATTGCCGCCGTGTCCGTCCCCAGACCCTGATTTTTTCTTGATTGCCTCGGATAAGAATGACTTGACAATATGCCCAATGGGTTGCATGATTATTGTAAGTAACTGATAACTTATTTATTAGGAGGGGTGAATGAAGGACTAAGTCATTTATGATTCAATTTTTTCAACTAAAAAAAGTAGGCGGGATAGCCGTTGTGAAGGACGGCTCCCTGCTGGCGATCGAAAGCAAAATCGGCCGCCTGGTCAAGATCAATCTTGCGAGTGGAAAGAAGACCGTCCTCGCGGAAAATCTCAAAACAGGGGAGAAGTCTGGATTCAAAGGCGCTCCATCATACATCTTTTCCGGTGTCGCCGTGGGTTCAGACGGCTCGATCTATGTGAGTTGCGACGAAGGCGCCGAAGTGGTCAGGCTGAAAGAGTAAAGGAAAAAGATATTATTTACCAAACATATGGCGGTACAAAAACAAGTGCTTTGTTGCTAGTTGGGGGGGACGGATTAGGTACTACTTCGGGCCATCCATCCTCAATCCTGGCGATTGTGGACTTTGGCCAAATTGGATTTAATGGCAGACGTTGTAATGCCCGGGCATGATCCCGCGTTGAACCGCATGAAAGTCATCCCCGACGATTACGACATCGAATAGACAAGTGCGGTTGAGAGAACCGCTAGCCGGCTCGGCCATGCAAAGATGGAGAACATCGAGCTGGTAAGACCATGTTGGCGAGAGGGAGTTCTCCTGTGAGTTTTCCGTAACTTTGGACATGCCCAAATTCTGTAGTCGGATTCTCACTGCGCAGGCGCGAGAAACGCCGGCCGGCGCAACGGAAACAATAATGAAGAAGCAGGAGCTATGCCATGAAAACAATAGTGCTCAAGAATGCTCATGAGTTGGTGGTCGAAGAAGCGCCTGAGCCGCAAATAGCATCGGATGAGGCGCTCGTCAAAGTGGCGGCATGCGGCGTCTGCGGGACGGACTTACATCTATATAAACACGGTTCGCTCAGTCCCAACGTCAGATTGGGCCATGAGAGCGCGGGAACAATCGTCGAGATGGGGAAACAGATCGAAAGTTTCCGTGTCGGCGACAGGGTTGCAATCCTCGGGCGGATTCCGTGTAGTCAATGCCACTGGTGCCGGCGCGGGCGGCATCATATTTGTCCGACGCGATTAGACGTGCGAGGCGGTTTCTCCGAATACGTCGCCGTAAAACATGGAATGCTGGCGCGGATTCCCGACAATCTTACATTCAAACAGGCGGCTGTGGTAGAGGCGATGGCCGTAAGCCTTCACGGCGTCCGGCTCGCGCAAATCGGCAAAGGCGACGGTGTTGTGGTGACTGGCGCCGGACCGATCGGGCTCTTTGCCGCAGCATTGCTCAGGGACATCGGTGTCCGCGGGCTTGTAGTGAGCGAGCCGTCGAATCGCCGAAGGGAAACGGCAAAGCGATGGGCAAACCGCGTTGTGAACCCCGTCGGGGAGGAC
>CAYVDS010000333.1:0-3338 GCA_964450145.1 uncultured bacterium | reverse complement strand
TCAACAAACTCCGCCAGAAACGCTGAGACATCATCCGCTGATCACGCGGATTTTCGCCAGAGCGGATAGGAAGAGACAAAAGGCCACTGCCACGCAAGGGACGGGGCTTCGGGTTAGTGGTTCATGGTCTAGTGTTGGGAAAGAGGGCAAAATAGACGATGGACTTGACAGGGGGATAATGTATAAAATAGAATCGCAATATCGAGATTTACCGAAACAGGAAAGGCGTACGCGCATGAACGCAGAACAAATAGTCAGAGTGTTCAAAGCTCTTGCGAATGAAAACCGGCTGAAAATTCTCGAAGCCATCGATAGCAGCGAAACGTCCTGCAAATGCTGTCCGGAAGACTTGGGTCTGACAGATTTGAAGCAGGGCTCTATTTGCTGTGTGGACGAGATCGTCGGCCAATTCGATATGGCGCAATCCACGATATCGCAACACTTGAAGGAACTTTACGACGCGGGCTTGCTCGAACGCCACAAGAAGGCGCAATGGGTTTACTATACCATCAACCATGAGAGGTTCAAGGAAGTCTCCGATTACTTACACAAGTTCTCGTCGGATTTCGTACCCGGAAAGTGAGATTTTCGGGCAAATGTAATTCGTTAAATAGCAATATTTGAATAGACTAATGGAACGCGAACGAGCCGGTTTCTTTGTCATTCGCGCGAAGGCGGGAATCCAGATTGCTTCTTCATCCGCCTGCTAAATGGATTACCGCGTTCGCGGCAATGACGCAACATATTCTGGTTTTTGGTTTTAACCAGGAACCAGGAACCATGAACTGGTTTCTTAGGAGGTGACGCCTAGTATGAACTCTCAGAATACAAATGATTCAGCAAGTGTTGCGTACTTCTGTTCCTATGTCCCCCAGGAAATCATCATGGCGGCCGGTCTGGCGCCGAAACGAATGATTCCTCGTGCCCGCTCCTCTGATGCCGACGCCTATGTTCACTCGAACACGTGCCCCTACTTGAAAAGCCTCCTTGCATCGGTTCTCGCGGGAGATGAATCGCGGGCGAGTGGCGCCGTCTTCGCAAATTCGTGCGACGGGATGAGGCGATTGTGCGACATCTGGAGGGAATATGCAAAAACTGTTCCCGCTCTTTTTCTCGAAGTCCCCAAAAAGAATGACCCGGACTCAATCGAGTTCTTCGCCTCCGAGCTTAGAAGATTCGCCCAGAGTTTGCAGAGTAAATTCTCCGGCTCGCCAGTGACCCGAGAGAACCTGAACAGCGCTGTCAGCGCATGTAACAATATCCGTCGCTTGATGGGCGAGGTCTTCAAACTCCAGCGGCAGGAGGACTCAGGCGTGCGCGGCTTGTCCGTCTTTGATTTGTGCCTTGAAGGCACGAGTTCTCCCGCTCCAGAATTCGCGGAAAAGCTGCAGAAATTCATCGCGAATCCGCGAAGCGAAGCGAACACCGGCAAGCAAGCGAGAATTCTCCTGACCGGGAACGTCATTCATCGGCCCGATTTGATTGCGCTTATCGAGGAGCTAGGCGGGCGCGTCGTGGTGTTTGACTCGTGCATCGGGAGTAGGCAATACGAGACACTTGTTGAAGAGAATTCCGCAGACCCAATGTTGGCCTTGGCAAAACGATATCTGTTGAGACCATCATGCGCCCGCATGGAAGGGATCGAGACCCGTTTCCAGTACATCAAGCGACTGGCAAGTGATTCCGCCGCCGATGGAATCATCTTCAGCACGGTGAAGTTTTGCGAGCATTATATGTATGAGGTTTCATTAATGCGAACGACACTCGAGGAAGCGGGAATACCCTTCCTTTTTCTCGAAAACGATTATGAGTGGTCCGGCATCGAACAAATGCGCACACGGGTGGAAACTTTCCTGGTAATCGCCGGCGGCAGGAGGTCGGAGTAAAATGTTCAATACAATGCTTGAGATGATGGAGCAGCAGACGGCGTCCCTTCTCAGTGAAAAAGCAGACGCGCGCGCGTTGTGGTACAACGAGTGGGCGAAGCTTTTTCTGAAAGCGTATGAGCCGGAGGCCAAGGTCGTTTATACGTCTATTTACGCGTTTCCGATGGAGCTTCTCGCTGCGTTTGATGTCGTTCCGTTCGATTTCGAGATTGCGGGCGCGATGATGGCCACCACTGAACTGGGACTCCCTATGATGAAGGAGGCCGAGGACCGCGGTTATCCAATGGACATATGCTCCTTCCATCGCACCGGTCTCGGCGCTTCGTATAATGGCGAGTTTCCCGACCCTGCGATTCTCCTGACTACCTCGTATTATTGCGCCGGGAAAGCCAAGGCGAATGAAATTCTTTCGCTATTCCACGGCAAGGAATCGAATCTCCTCTTTGTGCCCGCGGAAATAAGCAAAGATTCAATCCGCTATGTGGAAAAACAATTGCGGCAAATCTCTCAAAAGCTAGAGACCGTCACAGGACAGAAGCTCGATGAGGACCGGCTGAGAGCTGCTGTCCGAAGCGGCAACAGGGCCAGAAGCTCGCGCCTGAAACTGCTAGAGTTGTTGAAACGCCGCCCATGTCCTTGGGGCGGCAACCAGCTCATCGGATTCTCAATCAATGGGCTGCTTTTTAACGGGACGGAGGTCCTGGTAAGGTTGTACGAAGCATTCGGACGTGAGGCGCAAGAGAGAATCGACGCCGGAAAGGTGAGACCCGAAAATCATAGGATTTACTGGTTTGCATGGCTGCCGACATACAAGTCTAATCTGTTCGATATCCTCAAAGAAAACGAGGTAAGCATTCCGCTCTGCGAAACCTTCAGGGTCTACTGGGACGAAATTGATGAAGATCGCCCATTTGAAGGGCTTGCGGTGAAATGCTTGAAGGACCTGTTCGTGGGGCCGGCTTCAAGAAGAACCGAGGGCCTTGACAAAATTGTGGAGGAATACAATATCGACGGCGCGCTGCTTTTCGCGACGCCAGCGTGCCGCCACTCAATTAGCGCATACCGGCTCTTGAAGGATTCAATGGCGAAGCTCGGCATCCCTTTCCTCATGCTCGACATGGACATCAGCGACCCGCGCGGTTATTCGGAAGAGCAGACAAAGACGCGGCTGGAAGGCTTCATAGAATTGCTTAATCACAGGAGGTAACTATCGTAGTTCGCCAAATACTGGCCACTGTCGAAAGACAAAAAAACCATCGCGCCGCTGCTCCTTGCCTATCATTTCGTCCTATCCGCATTTTTTATATATCAGGAGCGCGGCGCGATGTTTGTTTAGTATATGAGCATATTGTGTGCCATTGCCGAACGCGGGAGTCGCAACGCTTGAATCTTGCAGTCGCCGTCGAGCAAAAGTCACATCGTGGATACTCGTGTTATTGGTTACAAATCAGC
>CAYVDS010000332.1:0-3339 GCA_964450145.1 uncultured bacterium | reverse complement strand
CCCCCGTAGCGACCGCTGATGGAAGTCCGGGTTGAAGCCGAGCGGCTTGTCGTAGGGCACGAACTCGAACGAATCGGGACGTGCCAGAGCCTTGATTTTCCCGTAATCCCCGACCGCGACGAACGGCTGGAAATACGCCTGAAGCGTCAGCGTCGGCGTGAAACTGATGTTGGCGCGGGTCGTCAGGTCGACCGTCCGGCTGACGAGTTCGCTGAACAGGAAGCGGTCGTTCGTTCCGTCTCCGTCCTCGTCCACGTTCGCGACCCATTGGGCGTTGTTTTTGTCCCTCCCGACTCCAAGTCGCATCGCGAGCTCAATGTTCGACGCAGGACGATAACCGATGGTCAAACCATAATCCCGGCGGTATCCCCGGTTACGCTCGCGCTGAGTCCACCGCATATTGACGAACGCGATGAACGCTTTGCTCTTGTCGGACCCGAGATTGAACCGTACCCACCAGTTGCCGGGTTTCACGATGACAGGTCCGCCTCGCGTTTCGAGGTCGTCTTTCGCCTCCCATTCGCGGCCGAGATCCCATCTCGCGGAGCCGTAAAACTTCAATTGATTTTGATTGTCAAAGTTGATGCCTTTCGCGAGGTTCATTCCGTCCCCGTTCCAATACGCCCATGTGTTGATGTTGTAATTGGAACGTCGGGCGAGGAGCCACGGCTTCTGTCGTTGAGCGTAAGCGTGCGCCCCAACGCGCACAATCCCTGGTCGCTCCATGAAGCCCAGGTCGTTCACGTTGAAGTTGCGAGAGTGGAAGTCCGCGAATGCCTGTCCCCCGTACCACCCGGAGAACTTGAAGAAGTAGGCTTGAGCGGCATAGCCGTTCTTCCGGTCGTCGAGAGAACCCGTGCGGCTCGCCGCAACCCGACCGGAAAGGTTGTAAGCGTTCTTTCCCCAACGGAGTTGTCCGTCCAACCCGCCCGTGTAGGCGGGCGGAGCACCGTCGCGGTTTACAGCGGTCACTGTCGCCGAGACGTTAGAGTTCCCTGTGAAGTCCTGCTGGACTTTGCCGATGAGGAAATTCGTGAGCGGTTCGATGCGGAACTCCTGCCGTTTGAACTCTTCCAACCCCGTTGCCGGATTCGTCATCGGCATGTCAATCCGGGCTAACTCCTCCTGCGTCACCGCCTCAATGAGAGCGAACGAGGTTTTCCCCGCGGTCTTGCCGGAGACCTTCGCCGCGCCCAGAATCGTCGTCGCGTCGGGACGCGCAATCTCTCTGCTGCCTTCGGGCGTATGGAAATGACCCGGACTCCTTCCGATGCGCCGCGAATAAAACAAGCGATAAGGCGAACCGATACCGTCAATATCCACCTCTTGGGGCGCAAAGAGCGTCCCGCCCTCCACGAAGAAGGGGCGGCGTTCGCCGAAGAAAGTCTCGAAGACGGTCAGGTTCAACTCGGCGGGGTCGGCTTCCACCTGTCCGAAGTCCGGGTTAATCGTCGCGTTCAGGGAGACGTTGGGGTTAATCCCATACCGCAAATCTCCGCCGAGCGCCGCGCTCACCTCCCGCCCGTCCGTGTTCACGTCCGTTTTCGGCGCAAAGATGGAACGCGCCCGCGTGTAGGGGGTGAACTCCAGATGGTTCGTCGGATGGATCCCGCGAATCCCCTCAAGATGCCCAAAATGGGAGACCCAGCCGTTCACGCCGTCGGGGACGAGGACCCAGTGACTCCTTTCCTTCTTGCGAAGAGCATCCCTCCGCACTTGAAACCCCCAACCATATTCCTCTTGGGGACTGAATCGGAGAACGTGATAGGGGATGCGGTATTCGACGCTCCACCCGTTGTCGAGCATGGCAACTTTCGCCTCCCAGACCCCGTTCCACGATTCCTCTTTCTCGGTGTCGCGGAAAAGCGCATTGTCGCTGAGTTGCCCGGAGGCACAGACGGCGAAACGGAAACCTGTGAGATGGTCGTGCTGGGAATCAATGCTCAACTCTACCCAATCGGCGTCTATGTCACTGTCCCGCCGCGCCAACCGCGCGACGATTTTGTCCGGTTCGCGGTCGTAGCACATGACGCCCACATACAACGCCTCGTCGTCGTAAGCGACTTGGACGGTTGTTTTCTCCGTTGCGGGTTCGCCTTGATGTTCGCGGGGCTCCCGTTGAATGAAGTCACCCGAAATCGGTGCCGCTTTCCATACGTCGTCATGGAGTATCCCATCAATCCTCGGCACCCTCTCGGTGCGAATCGCCGTCAGCGTTTTCGCCGGGTGAACCATTTCGAACTCTTTTTTCTGCTCCTCCGCCCAAAGGTTCCCTGTGAACGCGCAGCACACAAGAAATACCACGATTCCCCTCTTCCTCAATAGGTAAAGGCGCCTGGGAATATTTTTCCACCCAAATGGTTGGTATTGCATTAGTCTGTCCTCTCTTTCTAAAAGAAAAGTTTGGTTACGTTATTGTTCAGTCTCTGCTTCTGCTTTCGTTTCCATCTGTATTCTCAAAGCAGCCTGCCTTTGCGCTATTTTAGCATGTTTCTCTCCGAGTTCTCGCATCCCATCTGCAAGCCGCTGAATTTCATCAGGAGAAAGCGATTCGTGGCGAAGCCGTTCCGCCATCACCTGTAACTGCGCGCCCAACTCAGACATCTGGCTTTCCAGGTCATTCAGGTTTTGCGTCTCAGATTCTTCAGCGGGGTTTGATTCCTTCGATTCTTTCTCCTATTTACATAAAACGAAAGAAGAATGAATTTCGTTGGTAAAAATTTTTCTTGAAATATACATTGCAAATGATATACTTAAAAAATGAAATGTGATGAGTGATGCGTGAAACGTGAAGAATAAATAATTCCGAATTCCGAATTCCGAAATCCGAATTCCACTATCCAGGAGGGAAGCAGTGAAGGAATTGATTAAACGACTTACTGAGGCTTATGGGCCTTCAGGTTCTGAGGAAAACGTAGCAGCATTGATAAGGGAGGAGATTACTCCTTATGTTGACGAAGTTCGGCTCGATAAACTTGGTTCGCTTATTGCAATTAAAAAAGGTTCAAGTTCGGGCGCGAAGGTGATGCTTGCTGCGCATACGGATGAAATAGGGCTCATCGTCACATACATTGACAAAGATGGATTTTTGCGATTTTCGGCAGTCGGCGGCGTTTCTACACCGCGACTTACTGGTATTCGCGTCCTTTTTGACGATGGTAAAATCGGCGTTATCAATATGGAAAGCCGAGACGGCAATATAAATGATATGAACAAGATGTTCATTGATATTGGGGCGACGAGCAAGGAGGACGCTGAACAAAAGGTTACCATCGGAGATTTTGCTGTATTCAGACAGGATTTTGTGGATTTGGGTCAGCGGTTTGTCGCCAAAGCGAT
>CAYVDS010000331.1:0-3339 GCA_964450145.1 uncultured bacterium | reverse complement strand
CACGTGCCAATTCATGTGTGACACGACACTAGTGCTTGCTTGCGTAAATCCGCGTTATATAGTTCATTTGAAAAATCCCCCTGCCCCCCCCTTTTGTAAAGGGGGAGCAACTTGTTTTTCAGCAAAGGGACTCTCTTTTCCACCATGGGGCTTGTGTTACCCCCCTTTGACAAAGGGGGGCAGGGGGGATTTTTCCGCTGTCCCCTGTAACGGTGATTCTTGCAGTTATGCAATAGCTTATTATTGCCTCGAAAGCGAGAACCAGATTGGTCGTTGGCCACTGGCTGAATGGATTCCCGCTTTCGCGGGAATGATGATGAAGAAGCTGTTCTCGTGATTCGCTACACGCCTGGCAGGATTTCTGAGATTCGCGTTCCCAGAGTTTCTTGGTTGGCTGCGGCAACGCCGCGCTGTGCGCCCTGTGGCGATGATTCTTTCCCGTTGGCGGTTTTCCCTCGCTGCAGTTTCTTTGCGCACTTTGCGCCTTTGCGGTTAAATCCCTTTCTTGTGTTTAAGCTGAAAGTCGGGAATGCGTCGCTGACGGGCAGTTAAGAACTGATCGGGGCAGGCTGCTCAAGCAGGAATCATCAGGCAATGCATGGATTCATCACTCCAGAAAATCTTCTTCTCCTCCCTCTGGTTCGCCCTCTTCTCCCCCCTCGCCTTCCTCTTGCGGCATGCTGTCCTGGCCGGCGACCCGAAGCACTTCCTCTTCAACATAAATCGGGCTCGCCATCCTCACCGCAATCGCTATCGCGTCGCTCGGGCGGCAGTCGATCTTAATGACATTCATGTCGGTCGAACCGTTACCTTCCTGAGTGAGTATCAAATAGGCGTAAAACGTGCCTCCCTCGAGCTTGTAAACCTGCACGCTCTGGAGAGCTGTCTGAAATCCCTTCAAGATGAAAGTGATCAGGTCGTGCGTCATCGGCCGAGGCATGTCAATCTTTTCCATCCCGTTCGCTATTGCGAAAGCCTCGGCGTTTCCCACCAAAATAGGAAGTATGCGTTCGCCGTACCTGAGTATGACAATGGGCCTCTTGAGCACATCATACATGACCCCATCGAGTTTCATTTCAAGCATCCCCATATTGTGTTCCTCCTTGAAAAAGCCTGTTAGGCCATTATATAGTCACATCTGACAAAAGGCAAGACCGTTAACAAAAGGGGAGAAAAGGGGAAACGGGGAAGAAGCGAAAAGGGGAGCGGAAGGGAATGATGGGGGAACTCTTATTTGAGTCTATAGTTCAATCTATCCGTCGGGAAATTCGGATTATAGAACGGGTCTGTGGGAAAGCGCTTCTCCCATTTGTGGCGGAACACTTGGGCCTCGCCTTCATTTATGCGCGGGCCGCTCACGGCGCTCTCGTGATGGTAGAGCAGAGAAAACGGAGTGTAAACGGTACGGTAGCCGCGTTCCCATGCGCGCAGGCAAAAATCCACGTCCTGATACGATACCGGTAGTTGTTCGTCGAATCCGCCGAGTTCATCGAAGACATTTTTCCTGACGAGCATGCATGCGGCAGTGACGGCCGAGCAATTGCGCATCGCGTCGATCATGCCGAAATACCCGTGGTTGTCGCGCGGGAGCCGACTCGCAAGGTGTCCGGCGATTCCGCAATGCCAGAGGACAATCCCCGCGTGCTGAACTGTGTCATCGGGATACAAGAGTTTCGAGCCGACAATCGCCGCCGCAGGAGTCTGCGCGGCTTCGAGCATGGCCGAAAGCCAGTCTTTGCGAATCGCTTCAATATCGACGTTGAGCAGGAGCAGGTAGTCCCCCTGCGCATGGCTCGCTGCATAGTTGTTGATTTGGGCGAAGTTGAACGCCTTATCGTATGGAAGAACACGTGCGTTTTCGCGCCGTGCCAGCAGGTCGAGAAACTCGAGCGTCTCGGGTCTTTCGCTCCGGTTATTGACAACTAGCAGTTCGAAATTCCTATAGTCGTTTTCGTCAATAGAGCGAACGCATTTCTTCAGGTATTGGGGCATGTCCTTCGTCGGAACGACAATCGAGACAAGCGAACTCTCTCTTACCGCCGCCCTCACCCGGTAACTTCCCTCGAACAGTCCGGGTTCCACCCGCGATTCTATCCCCCTTCGCCGCATAGCCTCCCCGAGGGCTTTGAACGACGATTCGGCGGGTGCTTTCCGTCCGCCATGCGCCGTGCCGCTGACTGAGTAATTCGAGGCGGTCGAGCCGGGCAAGCGGCGCCAATGATAAAGCACTTTCGGGAGATGGCGGATTCTGTTCGTGCGCTCGGTGAGCCGCAGGACGAGGTCATAGTCTTGCGCGCCTTCGAAGCCCTCTCGAAATCCGCCGATCTCGTCTATCAGACTTTTCCTGTACACGCCCAAATGGCACGTGTACATGTTTGACAAAAGCAATTCCGGCGACCAATCGGGCTTGAGGAACGCCTCGACGTGGCGGCCCCGCTCATCCAGCTTGTCCTCATCCGAATAGATCATGTCGGTGTCGGGATACTTATTGAGCAACTTCACGACCTCGAACAGGGCGTCGGCCGAAAGTTCGTCGTCGTGGTCGAGCAGCGCGATGTATTCGCCCTCGGCGAGTTCCAACGCAGCGTTCGATGCGCGGGCGATCCCTTCATTACGCTCGAGGAATCGCACCTTTATGCGGCCGCCGATTTCAGAAAGGCGTTCGAGTTCGTGTCTCGTTTCGGGCCGCCTCGAGCAATCGTCTGCAATGCACAATTCCCAATTCGAATAGGCCTGCTTCCGGACCGATTCGACCGCACGGCGCAGAAGGACTGCGTCCACGTTGAACACCGGCGTGACCACGCTCACGAGCGGGCGATAGTCGAACTCGAGCACCTCGGCTCGCATCGCCTTTAAGTCGGCTTCGGTAAGCGCGTGCCTGCGCCGCCACTTTTGGTAGCAGATGTCCTCGATCGAAAGCAGCCGCCGGCCAAGAAACCTGCATCCGATGTAGGACGCGCAATAGCGGAGTGCAGTCTCGATGCCTTCCGTGCGGACTAATTCGATAGTTTTCTCTAGCTTCGTCGCCAAAGCTTCCCTCGCCCCTCCCCGTGTTCCCCCCTTTAATAATGGGTGGTGAGGGGGGATTTTTCCACTGTTCCAGTCGTACCTTAAAATACCATAATATCATGAACCGCCCGATTTCTCATTCACCCCAGCGGCTGCGTTCCTTTTCCCCCTCTGCGCCCTCGGCGGTGTGGCTTCTTTTTTCCAAACTTGCGGAGAAACAGCGAAAAAGGATAGAATTCATAAACCCTCGCGCAGATTTGCACAGAGAAAGACCAGCGAAATCTGCTATGTATATTGTCAAGGGAAATGTAGTGGATTTCTTTTTTTGCT
>CAYVDS010000330.1:0-3344 GCA_964450145.1 uncultured bacterium | reverse complement strand
CCCGTATTAGCCACGAAAACATGTAGTAACACGCTTTCGAGTGAGGATAACTGCGTCCAACACCATCAAATAATAGAGGCAAGTTGACTTCACCTTCTGCCGAATAGCAGTCCAGAATGGCAGATCTTATTTCTTCTCGGTTGGCTGTTCTTAAGATTTCGTCAAGCGACTTCCTCCGTGAAAGATGCCTCTGAAAGCGGAACTCTATCCAATCGTAGAACGGCTTGGCTTGGTCAGCTAATTTCGTCAAATCAACTAAACGCGAGTGCGAGATGTCAATGTCTGAAACTATAAGTGGTTTCATGAAGCTGTGTCCGGTCGGACAGTAAGTTTTGTCGTGTGGGCTGATTATAAGGGCAGAGGGGCAAAGATGAAAAAGGGGCTGAATGATGACGGGATCCGCCCGGCCGCCTGCGACTGAGCGGCGCGGCAGGGGATGGGTGGCGTTTACCGTTGCAATTGGTGAACGGCGCTGATGACAACGGCCCCGTGGTGAGGAGTCGTGTGAGGCCGCGAAGCGAAACTCAAGCATGGTTCTGAATCGGCGATGGGGAGTGATCGCCGCGCCGATTACGACTTGGTATAGTGCTGGCTGCCGTATCTCTCGTTATGTGCCTTCGCTAGACAAAAGCTTGCAGGAAGCGACCAAAGCTCATGATATGTGATGTCTCGCTCAGCCTGAGTTGCAGCTGGCGGAAATACTTGTTGTGAATGAGGGCCGATGGATTGGTTTTTGAATATGTAAGGTTGCGGAATTTGTCATTAAGGGCGGCGCGGAGATATTTCTCTGCGAACTGTGAGCGGGTTAATCTTTCCTTGTCATTAGCAGGCAAAAGCTCAGGATCGTTGGCCCGGACATCATGAATTCGGCGATATTTCCTTAATTGAATTGACTCTGTATTTGGCCGGATAATAAGGCGATTCCCAAGTGCCCATGTCTCAAAGCAGAAGTGCTGGACAACTACAATAATCTGAGCGTTGCAGGGCTTATCAGCCAGGTAAGCTGTAACTTCATCAAGTTTCTCTTGGTACGACATCTCTTCAGAGTCAATGGACACAACGAGTCGATCAAAGTTTCGGTGTGTATTGACGTCCTCGATTGCATTCTCTATTACTTGAAAATACGCAGGATACCCACCTGCGGAAACTAAGAGGAAATTGTTACTAACGATATCATCGATCGTATCCGCAGATGACAGAGACGGGTTAACGAAGGGGATCCAATGCTGATAGACTCTTTTTTCTACCGGACCCTCTGTCACGACGTAGATGTTCATTCAATCCCCTCTATGTAGAAAGGATCATTGATCAACTGGACAAACGCTTGTTGCTTAGACTTTCCGAATCGAGTCTGGAGCTCTTCTCCATACTTCACCGAAACTTGAGTGCCTTTTCGATGAAAAATATACCAATTTCGTGGCGGGATTTCGTTGATGATATAAGGGTGATGGCTTGTAACGAAAAACTGGATTTCCTTTTCAAGTGTCAATACAAAGTTGGGAAAAAAGTCGATAGCGTTAATTCCTAAGGAATTCTCGTACTCGTCAATAATATATATGGCGCCGTCAGGCAGGGTAAACATGTCTGTAAGGATTAGCAGCACCTTCTGCATACCTGAGGAAATTTCCGTAATTGGGATCCATTGCTTGAGAGTCCGTTCGCGAATGCAAAAGACGGGAATTTCTGTGGGAAATGCAAGGTGAGGAGCCACTTGACTAAGATCCCGTACGTCGGCCTCCGCTACGAAAGGAAATGCTTCTCTGAACTTGTCTCTGATAGCAGAGTAGACCGACTTGAAGTTGCGTGAAAGGACATATAGCGTGGCGTTGAGGCCTAATTTCGACTTATACAAGTCCTTGCCAGAAGCCTTTCGCTTGAATTGAGATAACAGACCCGGGGAAATCGCTTCAAGTTGTGATACCTTGGTCAAAGCATCATGGAAGAATCGTCTTCGGCATATTGTGGCGAATCCTTCATAGACATCTTGGACGGATTCTTCTTCCTTGAGAAGTGAAATCGCAGAAACACGTGGCGATAGCTTGGGCAATCTCTCGCCGCGGAAAGAGAAAACGTCAGGGGTTCTTTCGATGAGCGAGACTTGCTGATCACCCTCTAGTAGTTCCAGGCTCTCGCGGAGAATACGCGAGTCCTCGCCATTCTGTAAACCATCAGTTTCTAGCGCCCAGTGATAAGTTGAGCCTCTCTGAGAGAACGTTATGTCCCAGTATCCGTTTTTGTACTCGTCCGACGCGACGAATGTTCCAACGTTAAATATTGTATTAAGGAATCTGGTCTTTCCCGTCGCAGTATCACCAACAAGAAGGTTGAGTTGTTGAAACTCAACTTCGGAGAAATTCCAGTTTTCAGAACCTCTTGCTTGGCACTTGTATTTTTCGATTCTCATAGTTGACCCTGGGCCATGAACCAATGACGAAGGTGTGAATGAGGATTATAACGGAGGTCTGGGCGGACCGGAAAGATCGGTTTCATGCGAGACTGTCGGTGAGGTGTGTTAGGAACTTAAGTCGGCACATCTATTCCGCAATTGCAGTGCATGAGATGGTCTAATTCGTCATTCAGCGCAAAACTTCCGTATAATACGGACGCCAGTAGTGTATCCCCATTCCCCCTCAAGTCAAATCGGTGAACCCATGCCCATCCCCTCTGCGCTTTTTGACATTGACGGCACGCTCACGTCGCACAACGTGTGGAAAGGCATCATGGATTTCTATTCGGGACGTGGCGAGCGGCGGCTGACGCATTTGGCCTTTGTGGCCGCGCATTATCCGTTGCTGCTTCCGCGCGCCTTGCGTTTGCTCAAAGAGGCCGACTTCCGCCGCGTGTGGACGAAGCATCTGCCGTGGTACTTTCGCGGTTACGACCAGGCGTAGCGGCAGCACAAAGAGAAGATGACGGTCAAGTAGGAGATCCCGAATCCCAAATCTCAAATCTCAAACTCCAAATGGGGTTCTGGATGATGGAATCGAAAGGCGGATGGAGTCTCCATCCGCTTTTTCTTTTAGAGCAAATTCCTATTGAGGCCGGTATGGCGATATCTCGCTCTGTCTTACTCTCCGGCGGGGGTGAATTGAAGCTCTACATCAGCCGGTTCTGGGCTGGCAGGAGGTTGCCCGTCGGCCGTCGGCGCGAGGTTTTTGGCATCGCTGCCCAAGCCAGACATCCCTCTCCCAGATCACGTGCGTATGGGGAGGCTCTTCGGGCTCAGTGATTTTACCTGCCATCGAGCCTCCAAAACGCCAGTCACCAAAGACTTTTTTCTCTTCCTTATGAACTCTCAAAGGGCTACGGCGAGAAAGCAATCGAGGCAAGCACTGCCTGCCAAA
>CAYVDS010000329.1:0-3345 GCA_964450145.1 uncultured bacterium | reverse complement strand
GCGTTTATCTGTGTCCTATTTCCCTTCTCCGACCCAGCTCAAGCCGCCTTTGCGTTCGTTGTCGTAGATTTTGCGTTTGATCTGCGGCTCGGGGCCAAAGCTTGTCCTGAGTTCATCGAAGGATTGAGGAGCAGGCCGACTTCATAGGGGGTGGCTTTGAGGTAGTTGAGGAGTTGGGCTTCGTGTTCGGGGGCAAGGGTGCGGGAGGCTTTGAGTTCGACAATGATCGTATCGTTGACGAGCAAACCTGTCCTGAGTTTATCGAAGGATCGGCGAAGTATTCTCCAACAACCTGGCCTGCATAATAGACTGCAATGCGAGCTTGTTGCTCGACTTTGAGGCGGAGGCTGCGGAGTTCTATCGCGAGGGCGTTTTCGTAGACTTTCTCGAGAAAGCCATAGCCGAGGGTGTTGCCTGCCCTGCGAAGTCCCAGTGCTCTTCCGGGGAGCTTGTCGAAGGGTAGACGGTGTAGAAGGCTTTGATGATCAGTTCGGTGAGGTCTTTGTGTTTGGTTTCCATATCCAATGTTCCTTGCTGCTTGATACAGGCGTAAATGTCTGGCTGTTGCCGCGCACTTTGGCCCACCAGACTTCCAGGTCACGAGAGAAGGTGCCGGCAGTTCGTCCCGCGAGGGCGCCAGCCCGAGACGGGATGCCGATCCGCCCGAGGCGGCCTGCCCTGCGAAGTCCCCGAAGGGGGAGCGAAGTCGAAGGAAGGTTTTGGAGACCCTTCGATAAACTCAGGGCAAGGGTTTTCAACGGAGATGACGGGGGGCATAAAAGATAAAGGATGAAAGATGAATTATGAAATGGAGGATGAACGACGGGAGACCGAGGACGGGTGACGAAAGTGTCGAAGCCTTGTCGAAACGTATCTGGGCCTCGAACAGCTCACGCCCACGCGCTCAGAAATTCCACCCGGTTCTTCATTTCCTGTGCAGACACCGCCGCGATCAGTTTCAAAAGGCGGCGCATCTGTTCGCCGACCGAATAGTGCTGCTGCCGTGCCAAGATAATCCCTGCATGGGTTTTCCCTGCCGACAGAAGGGCGGCATGCAGGCGATAATAATCTGCCGCATTGAAACCGTATAAAACATATCCCCGATCCGTTGCGTACGCAAGGTGGTCATCATCTGGCCGCTCGATCAACCCCGCTTCAAGCGCTGTGACCACTTCCACGCCTCGGGCCCGCAGCGCCTGGACAAGATTCCTGTCCATTGCATCTTCGTCGAAGTAAAGACGGATCGTCACGAATGCCCGCTGGAAAGATAATGCTTGCGTTCCAGGCGCCGCGCGTCTTCCTCTTCGGCGGCCAAATCGACTTCGATGGCCTCGCGATTGGCATGATAATAGGCCAGCGCTGCATGAACTTGAGCCAGTGAAAGATGCCCGATCCGGTCCGCGATCTCCTCGGGGCTCAGGCCCAGCTTGTACCAGCCTACGATGCGCTGTACAGTGATGCCCGTACCGGCAATACGCGGACGCCCGCCCCGAATGTCAGCAGTTCGAACGACTAGGGTACCAATATCCACTACTGTCATAGTTGCGCTCCAATCTCCTGTGAGCCACCTTTATTATATCGTATGGACAGGGGACGAGAGACAGAAAGCGTCACAATGCTGATGCGCGGCGACGGCAAAGGCCAGGCGCACGTACATGCCGCTGGAATAGCGTTTGACGGGGGTATCAATGAACTTCTCGACTTCGGCAAAGTCCACGATCTCATCGAACTTGCGGGTAATTTCATCACGCTTCATGCCCAGGATCGCGCCATTCAGATAAATGTTCTCGCGCCCGGTGAGTTCGGGGTGGAAACCTGTGCCAACTTCAAGCAGGCTTGCAATCCTGCCTTTGACCCTGATCCTGCCCGAAGTCGGCGCAGTCACGCGCGAGAGTATCTTGAGTAACGTGCTCTTGCCCGCGCCATTACGGCCAATGATACCCAGCACCTCACCCTGCTCCACGGTGAAACTGACATCGCGCAAAGCCCAAATCTCTTCGCCAGGCTCCCCTCTCCCATTGGGGGAGGGGTTGGGGGTGGGGTCGCCAATCTTCGCCAAGGGATTAGGCTTGCCGCGCGCTTTGGCCCACCAGACTTCCAGGTCGCGCGAGAAGGTGCCGGCAGTTCGTCCCGCGAGGGCGCCAGCCCGAGACGGGATGCCGATCTGGCCGAGGCGGTAGGTTTTGGAGAGGTGTTCAACGGAGATGACGGGGAATGACATTAAGATACAGTTGAACAGTAAAGCGCGCGAAAAGCTAAGTGGAGGGGGAAGGGGGAAAAAGATAGCGTAGCTCCGCTTCGATTAACTCGGCCATTTCCCCCACAGCCCGGCGCAGTTCGTCGTAGTCGGAACCGACCTCCGTCAGGTCGCCGCCGGGGTAATGCTGCTCCCAAAATTGTTCGGTCAGAGAAATTGCGAGGTCGTCAAAGGCCGCGAAACGCGGGTCGAATGCTGTTGCCGCTTCGACCAAAGGGGGCAAATCGTGGATGCGCTCCAATTTCCAGCCATGCGACACGAGATAACCCTTGAGATACCGCTCGACGGCTTCCTGCAAAAGTTCCACGACCGAATAAGAAGGGCCGCACTGAGCCGCCAGCGCATCTGCGCTTTCCAGGCGCTCTTTGGCGAGGAAGAGCCAATCTCGCGGGTCGTTCTCATTCGTTTTCATACGAGCACAAGTCCTTTGTGGACGATTTCGTCGTAGAAACCGGCGGCATGGCTCACACGCTCGCGGTGCCGTTCGGGCGAAACCAGGATGAGATCAAAAGGCAACAGCGATTCCCGGCGCGGCATGTTCCCCCACGCTTTCCGGATGCGAATTTTGTCTTTCAGGACGCTTTCCTCGACCTCTTTCACAATAAGCAAATCCACATCGCTATGTTCGTCGGGGTGACCGTAGGCATACGAGCCAAAAAGGATCACCTGCCGCGGCCGGAACTGCTCGACGAGCACGCGCAAGTAAGGCAAAAGGCGGTCTGCAATCCGGTGGACAGGGTAGCGCCGGTCGTATAGCACATCTTCACGAATCTGGCTCGCGGGATTGTCAATCATAGCCATTCTCTTGGCCAATCTTGGGTGCGACTTGTTGCAAAACAATTATACCGTATCATAAACTTCCACTCCTCGCGGTTGCCATGGTCGCTCTCGACAATCTTGAGCAAGGGATTGGGCTTGCCGCGCGCTTTGGCCCACCACACGCTGAGATCATTGGTGAAGGTGCCGGTGCCAATCTGGCCCAGGCGGTAAGCTTTGGAGAGATGTTCGACGGAGATAACGGTTGGCATAATAAATTTGTCCGCTAATCTACGCTAATCGGCGCGAATTGAATTGGGTATGACTAAAAT
>CAYVDS010000328.1:0-3365 GCA_964450145.1 uncultured bacterium | reverse complement strand
GTAACCCTTCAGTCCCCGACCCGCCGGAGGTCCGGCGTGTTATCCATGGGATGAACAGGTAGACTGCCTCACGAAAATTGGGGTATGGGCCCCGGCAGTCAAGACCGAAAACACTGTGGTGTGTTTGGACCCGTCCTTCAGTCTGGTTTCCGCCGGTAGTGGTTGTTTCATTGGTGACGTCGCCTTGGCACGCACAAGGGACGATCCCGTTTAGGAGATTACAAGCACAGACACGGCGGAGCCGGAGCGCATACCCATGAAAACCCCAGGAAAGGAGGTTTCCCATGGGCGATCTTACACAAAGGCGAGGTAGGAAAAGAAGAGGAAAGACGTTGCCGGTGGTCAATGAAAACGCGGCGGGGCTGGACATTGGTTCGGCAGAGCACTGGGTGGCTGTTCCGGAGGACAGAGACGAGCAGCCGGTAAGAAAGTTTCGTTGCTATACGAAGGATCTTCAGGAGATGGCCGACTGGCTGGAGAAGTGCGGGATCACGACCGTGGCCATGGAATCGACGGGGGTATACTGGATTCCGGTGCATCAGATACTGGAACGGCGGGGAATCACCGTCGTGCTCTCCAATGCGCAGCACATCAAGAACGTGCCCGGCAGGAAGACGGACGTGACGGACTGCCAGTGGATACAGAGGCTGCACTCCTTCGGCCTCATCTCGGGGTCATTCCGGCCTGAGGATGCCATATGCGTCATTAGGAGTTTTTGGCGTCACAGGCAGAATTTGGTCAGGTACGCAGCGTCGCACATCCAGCACATGCAGAAAGCGCTGATCCAGATGAACGTACAGCTTCACAAGGCGGTCAGTGACATTACGGGCAAGACCGGCATGGCAATCATTCGCGCGATCCTGCAAGGCGAGCGTGATGCGCACAGGCTGGCGGCCATGAGAGACCCGAATTGCCAACGCAGTGTCGAAGAACTTGCCGCAGCTCTGACAGGCGATTATCGGGAGGAACACCTGTTCACGCTGAAGCAGTCCGTTGAATGCTATGACTTCTATCAGGCTCAGATCCAGCAATGCGACCGGGAGATGATACAGGCGCTGGCGAAGATTGAGACGAAGGCCGACATTTCAAAGGTTCGTCTGAAACCTCCCCGCAGGAAGAACTCAAAGAACTCGCCTCCCTTTGCGATGAGAGACACTTTTTACGCCATCTCGGGGGTTGATTTCACACAGATAGACGGGCTCAACCTCTCATCCGTAACCACCATTCTGTCCGAGGTGGGGCTCGACCCAACCCTGTTTCCGAGCTCAAAGAACTTCACCTCCTGGCTGGGCTTATGTCCGAACCAACGCATCACCGGAGGAAAGATCAAATCCAGCCACACGCGCCCCGTGGTAAACAGGGCTGCGACCGCCTTCCGTCAAGCGGCGATGGGCCTCACACATGCCAACTGTGCGCTGGGAGGGTACTATCGACGCATGAAGATCCGCTTGGGGGCACCGGCAGCCATAACGGCAACCGCCCATAAGCTCGCACGCATTTTCTACTGTCTCTGGTCCAAAGGAACGTCCTATGTCAACCTCGGCGCCGACTATTATGAAAAGAAATATCGAGAACGTATCATCGCGAACATGCGCAAAAAAGCTAGACAAATCGGGCTAACCATTGAGTTCAAACTCGTCGACAAATCCACTGCCGCCCCGATGCTGGCTCCAACTGTTCATTAGGAGTCCCCGACCCGCCGGAGGTCCGGCGTGTTATCCATGGGATGAACAGGTAGACTGCCTCACGAAAATTGGGGTATGGGCCCCGGCAGTCAAGACCGAAAACACTGTGGTGTGTTTGGACCCGTCCTTCAGTCTGGTTTCCGCCGGTAGTGGTTGTTTCATTGGTGACGTCGCCTTGGCACGCACAAGGGACGATCCCGTTTAGGAGATTACAAGCACAGACACGGCGGAGCCGGAGCGCATACCCATGAAAACCCCAGGAAAGGAGGTTTCCCATGGGCGATCTTACACAAAGGCGAGGTAGGAAAAGAAGAGGAAAGACGTTGCCGGTGGTCAATGAAAACGCGGCGGGGCTGGACATTGGTTCGGCAGAGCACTGGGTGGCTGTTCCGGAGGACAGAGACGAGCAGCCGGTAAGAAAGTTTCGTTGCTATACGAAGGATCTTCAGGAGATGGCCGACTGGCTGGAGAAGTGCGGGATCACGACCGTGGCCATGGAATCGACGGGGGTATACTGGATTCCGGTGCATCAGATACTGGAACGGCGGGGAATCACCGTCGTGCTCTCCAATGCGCAGCACATCAAGAACGTGCCCGGCAGGAAGACGGACGTGACGGACTGCCAGTGGATACAGAGGCTGCACTCCTTCGGCCTCATCTCGGGGTCATTCCGGCCTGAGGATGCCATATGCGTCATTAGGAGTTTTTGGCGTCACAGGCAGAATTTGGTCAGGTACGCAGCGTCGCACATCCAGCACATGCAGAAAGCGCTGATCCAGATGAACGTACAGCTTCACAAGGCGGTCAGTGACATTACGGGCAAGACCGGCATGGCAATCATTCGCGCGATCCTGCAAGGCGAGCGTGATGCGCACAGGCTGGCGGCCATGAGAGACCCGAATTGCCAACGCAGTGTCGAAGAACTTGCCGCAGCTCTGACAGGCGATTATCGGGAGGAACACCTGTTCACGCTGAAGCAGTCCGTTGAATGCTATGACTTCTATCAGGCTCAGATCCAGCAATGCGACCGGGAGATGATACAGGCGCTGGCGAAGATTGAGACGAAGGCCGACATTTCAAAGGTTCGTCTGAAACCTCCCCGCAGGAAGAACTCAAAGAACTCGCCTCCCTTTGCGATGAGAGACACTTTTTACGCCATCTCGGGGGTTGATTTCACACAGATAGACGGGCTCAACCTCTCATCCGTAACCACCATTCTGTCCGAGGTGGGGCTCGACCCAACCCTGTTTCCGAGCTCAAAGAACTTCACCTCCTGGCTGGGCTTATGTCCGAACCAACGCATCACCGGAGGAAAGATCAAATCCAGCCACACGCGCCCCGTGGTAAACAGGGCTGCGACCGCCTTCCGTCAAGCGGCGATGGGCCTCACACATGCCAACTGTGCGCTGGGAGGGTACTATCGACGCATGAAGATCCGCTTGGGGGCACCGGCAGCCATAACGGCAACCGCCCATAAGCTCGCACGCATTTTCTACTGTCTCTGGTCCAAAGGAACGTCCTATGTCAACCTCGGCGCCGACTATTATGAAAAGAAATATCGAGAACGTATCATCGCGAACATGCGCAAAAAAGCTAGACAAATCGGGCTAACCATTGAGTTCAAACTCGTCGACAAATCCACTGCCGCCCCGATGCTGGCTCCAACTGTTCATTAGGAGT
>CAYVDS010000327.1:436-3440 GCA_964450145.1 uncultured bacterium | reverse complement strand
AGCGTGATCGCTTCAGTCGGACACGTCGGCACGCAAACACCGCAGCCGCTACATCGTTCGGCGAGCACTCGATAGCCGCCGTTTTCTTCTACAATCGCGTCCATCTGACACCGCTCGTTCGCGCACACGCCGCACGCGGAGCAGTTGTCCGCATCTATCGAAGCCGTGAAATTGCTTTTCGCAAACATGTAAGGAGTCTTGAAGTTTTTGATGCCGCGCAGGCCCACGCAAGCGCACGAACAGCAGTTGCAAACAAATATCTGCCCATTCTCTATGTTATAGGTGCAATGAACAAGACCTTCCTCTTCGGCGGCCTTCATTATCTTCAGCGCCTCTTCCTTGGAGATGACTCTCCCTCTCAAGTACTCCTCCTTGAAAGCGTTCTCTTCATTGGAGAAGAACATGCAGACTTCCAGCGTGTGGCCGCAAGGCTTCCCTTCAAGAACCAGAGTCTTTCGGCATATGCAATCGGTCACCTGAAACGACTTAGCTTCCTCTATCATGCGGCGTATGTCCTCGTACCGGTGCACATGAAGGTCCTGCTTGATCTCAGTGCTCACGGGCACAACCCGGCCGGGCGCAGGCTTGAATCCACCCAACGTCTTCATTAGATGAGGCAGATACTCCTCAAAAAGGTCGACAAACTCCTTGTCCATCCGGTTCAACTGCATTTCGTAAATCCCGATGACAAACGGCAGCAACACGAAGACCTGTTGCCCGCCCACCTGAGCCGTCGCGATTTGCCCTCGCTTTACCATATGATCGAGAATCTTCTGCATCTCTGGAACAGGCTTCCCGAGACGTTCGGCGACCGCCTTCACCGTCTCCGGCATCGGGCGCATCTTCAAAGCCATCTCGGCCTCTTCGGCCGTGAAGACATTCTTCAGGATTCTGATCTCGACGCCGCTCTCAGTGGCCGGAAAACCACTTGGTAAGTTGTCCAGTTTCTTCGCTAACCGATCATACACGTCGTTCAT
This sequence comes from uncultured bacterium, assembly GCA_964450145.1. Taxonomy (GTDB): domain Bacteria; phylum Abyssobacteria; class SURF-5; order SURF-5; family SURF-5; genus JACRIR01. Next base: position 2,463 of record CAYVDS010000327.1, on the reverse strand, counting down.
TGTCTTTCTCCTTCCTTCTTGTCCTCGTCTTCTCCTCGCCTCGTAATGCGATCCAGGCCGTCTTCGCGAGTTCCTCTTTCGCCGCCGGCATGTCAGTGATTGTGTTTCCTCCAAGCCAATTGCGAACAAACTCCTGAACCGGCCCCAACAACTGTGAAATGAACAGGTCCGGAGGCAAACGCCTCAGCGCTCCGCTCTCGATATTCGGCTTCACCCACCGAATGAAACCGCCTATGAAACCCTTGTTCTGCGCGACCATGTCGCTTTCCGCCGTCGCCATGAACTCGGCGTGCCGCATCTCCATCAAGTACCTTGCCCACTCCGGATGCTCGACAACCCAGTCGAGATGACTCTCTATGACCGCGTACACTCCCGCGCGCGCTCCCGGATTGCGCTCGACCGCAGCGGCTACTCTGCTCTGGTAGTTGATTATGGCCTCGACGTAAAGGGCCGCAGCCAAACCCTCCTTACTCGAGAAAAAATGATAGATGCTGCCATTGCTTGCGCCGGACCGCAGCCGGATATCCTCCATCGTTGTCGCCTCGAATCCGACCTCCGTGAAGCACGCGAGCGCCGCCTGAAGAATTTCCTGCTTGCGCGTCCCCGACCGCCTGTGTTGTATAACGCTCTTCTTCGGCATGGTAGAATTATACTCTAGAATCTGGTTCTAGTCAAGCCCCCAAATCAACTTTTCTCCCTTTCTTCTTGCCATTGGCTCAATGGTCTGTTATTGCGGAACTAAGGTAGGCTATATCCTGCTGCGCTACTCATGCTGCTCATTCGTGTCATTCGCTCTGTCATTCGTGTTATTCGTGTTCCGCCTTTTCTTTTCTCACAAAACTGCAAACACATTCGATATGCGCGGTATGCGGAAACATGTCGAACGGCGTGACCTTCTCAATTCGGTATCCCCCTGTCGCCAGAATCACCTTGATATCGCGCGCCAAAGTGGCCGGATCGCACGAGACATAAATCATCTGTTGCGGCTTGAGTTGCAGGAGTTTGCGGCATCCGACATTAGACAATCCTTCCCTCGGCGGGTCCAGCACAACCAATTCCGGTTTCATTCCCTGCGAAATCAGCAAATCCAGCGCGTCCTCGACGGATTTGGCCATCACTTCCACGTTTGTGATTCGATTCGCCTCCAGATTGGCTATCGCGTCCTCCACCGCATCCCGATTCCATTCCACCGCCACAATCCGTCTTGTTCTTCCGGCGAGCGCTATCGAGAAAAGCCCCACACCCGCATAAAGCTCGACCGCCGTATCAACATGATCTGATTTGACCGCTCCCAAGACCTCGTGGACAAGAGCAGGCAGCAGGCTCGTATTCGCCTGGAAGAATGAGCCCGGACTCACCCGGAACACACGCCCTTCAACCCAAACCATCGAATACTTCTCTCCCCACAAATGCCTTGTCTCACTCCCAACCCTTACAGCCACCCCCACCGCGCCACCACTCCCCCATTCCCGATTATCCCGGTCACCAAACGACGCCAGCAACAAGTTGTTTTCTTCTTCCTCTCTCCCTTTCGCCTTTCCCCTTTCGCCTTTCGCCTGTTCTCGAATGAACGTCAGAATGGTATGTGAATCCGAATCCTGCGTGATCTGAACCTCCGACACCCCTCTCATTGGCTGCGCCGACAGACATTTCGCCACCCGCTTCAGCCAGGCATTCATCCCATCGGGCAATAGCGGACACCGCTCCACAGGAACAATCGTATTACTGCGGGTCATATGAAAACCGATCTCTCCCCCACCGCAATGAAACCTCACCTTGCTGCGATATCCCGTGTTCTCCGGCGACGCGACACACGAGCCCACCTCTACGTCTCTCAGGCCGCCCAGCCGCCTCAATGCATCCTCCACAATAAGGCGCTTTTGCTCCAACTGATTCTCATATGAAATGTGCTGCAGTTGACAGCCCCCGCATCTGCCGTAGACACAAAACGGCTCAGTCCGGCAAGAAGACGCGGAAACAATCTGCGTCACACTCCCCCACCCTACCCCTTTCCGATTCGGCTCGAG
>CAYVDS010000327.1:0-426 GCA_964450145.1 uncultured bacterium | reverse complement strand
AAGGCACAAACACCGCCCTGCCCTCCAAAAACCCGAGGCCATATCCGCCGGAAACAAGCTTCTCTATCTTTATCTTTTGTACCACCCCACCACTCCCCAAAACCACTATTACCTTTTCTTAATTGTAACACACACCCAGATAATCACACCCCCGCCTCCTTCGTTCCCACCCACGGACTTTTTGTTTTTTTTCGTCTTTTTTTGTCCTTTGTCCTTTGTTCATCGTTCATCATTCATCGTTCATCGTTCCTTTCAATCCGCAATCGTGACGTCCGCGTTCATCGGCGGTTCCCTCGTCTCTTCTTTCTTCAATCCAAAATCCATAACTTGTCCTGATCGTAGCCGAAGGATCCAAAATTTCCCGATTGACCCGACCCGGCAAACAACTTGAACAAATCCTATGGATGCGATATAGTCAGTAGTGAG
>CAYVDS010000326.1:0-3448 GCA_964450145.1 uncultured bacterium | reverse complement strand
ATTGAGGTTGTAACAAGCAGACTACATGAACCGGTTGTTCTGATTTTCCAAAGAATTTCAGCAGACAACGAACATTTATTTTTAGGTTAGACACGGGTCCGATGATGTCTTCGGCGATGTCGCTAGCGGCAACGCCTCCAAATATCCAGATCATCGTCGGTTTTTTGGGATTCCTCTTGTGGTGGTACGTAAATTCACGAGTGAAGCTGTATCCAGAGATGGTAGTGTCTTCCGAGCCAACGCTAAGTAGGTGCATTTTGTCACTCAATGAAATGCAAAGGTTTTGAATGATCTCGTGCCCACTGTCAAAATCTGCATATGGGTAACTGCCTATAAGAAACACAAAATTGATACCTTCGCCTTCACCCTCCTACTTGAGCCAGGTACAATCCTTCCCATGGATGTCTATAACGAAGATAAATGCCAGATGCGATTCCGTCTGAGCCAGAAGGCATACCTGTATGTTTTTCATTTCGATACTAAGGACTATAAGTCTAACCAGCTTCATCCACAAGAAGATTCTCAAGAGACACATCTTACTCAAGGATGGCATAATCTTCCACCTATAGCTAGGAATACATGGGATTTTGAAAACATACCTGAAAATTATGAGGTTTTTATTGTTTATGTGTGTTGCCGGCAAGACAAGGCTCTCAAAAATAATCTCCAGAAGATGATAGATGAATTAAAACAGAACCAAGATATTGAAAAAAAGTTAACCGTGGAAGAACAGCTAAAACGACTAGAAGAACCGTTAAGACGACTAAAACAGATATTCCAAGCTGATTGTGGCTTCGTCGGAAAAGGGGAGTATCAATACCCACTAGAGATTATAACTGATTGCAAAGTGAGTACTTATTTCTATCAGGCTAAAAACAAATCTCTTTTGTTGTACAAGATACTCAAGAACAATGGCAAAAAATGACACATTCTCTAGAGAGTACACTGTCTGCCGTGCGTCCAAATACGGCATTTTCAAGAAAATAGTGGAAGATCTTTGGAAATTTGTTTGACTACCCAAATGGCTCTGCTATAATTTTAGGACAGTTGCTGCCCTTAATCATTCGGGGCAGTTTATGTCTAAATCATTCGAGAAAGTCGCTGCTCCAATGAATTAGGGCGATAGGTGTCTAAGTGAATCGTAAAGCGTGTTAAGATAGCCGCTGCTCTAGGAAATTAGGGCAGTTGGTGTCTAAGAATATGTTGGCTCAAGAAGGGAACGATATGACGAGGCATCAAGAACACCCCTTTGAGAAGGTCTTGGCCGTTTCGACGGAAGACATACGCATGACGCTCCGGGCCATGGACAATGTCCCCTGGGCGGAGTTCCTTCTCAATACCCGCCGTCTCCGAGGAAGCGATTTCCTCATGCGTTGGTCTCAGGGCGTATGGAGCGAAGAACTCCTCACCCAAGCTGTGAACGCGACGGGCAGATACTTCGCATTGCCGTACGGGCCGAGCGGAACCGCGCCGGACAACGATGTCCGCGCGTTTGAACTCTATTTTGAGCGCCTTGAGAAAGCCGGTCTTGGCAATATCAAGCGGCCCGATCTGCTGATCTATCGGACACGAGACAGGGACAGGGTAGATAGAACCGTCAAGGCGTTGAGCGGAATCAGCGAGTTGCCGTTCACACCTGAAGACGATCCGAAAATGCAGGACCTGTTGGAACACGCCGTCCTTGCCGTGGAGTGCGAAAACAGCCTTTGGCGTGCCAAACAGATGCCGGATTACGCATCGCCGCTCACACCACAGAAGCGACTTGGCGGCCGCGAAGGTTTGAAGAAGACCGCGGTGGTTCCGACGATTATCATCAAAGAGGAGGACAGGGAACCGCTGAAAAGCTGGCAGAGGAAGAGGAAGATTCCGATTCATGTTTGGCATGCATTCTTCGATGAGGCATACGGAATGTCACTTGCGGATGCCGAACGGCTGTTCACTCGCGGCGATATTGAACCGACGGAGCAGGTTTTTCAGGCTCCCGGCGGTGCCACGACGAAGAAGGTAATCTACAAGATATACCACAGGCACGCCTATCCCTTGGCGACGACCGTTGAAGAGCCGACACTGGTGGCTGATTCCATCACGGACAAGAACGGCCACATCCTTCCTTACGTGCGATTTGTGGGCGGGAAGTCCCAGATGCGCGAAGAGGCATTGACCGTCTTGGATTCCATCAAGCAGACCACATGAAGCGAACACGACATCAGGAACTTCCCAGGTCAGGTCTGGCGCGCGAGACGCTTCGGACCAAAGGCCAGTTCTGGACACCCGAATGGGTAGCGGAGTTCATGGTTGCCTACGCTTTGCGAGCGCAACCGAAACAACTCCTCGATCCCGCTCTGGGCGAAGGTGTCTTCTTCCGTGCCGCAAAACGCTATTCCGAATCGCATCGGTTTGATCTTGCCCTTTGGGGGCGAGACATTGACCCGGACATTGTTGCACAGGCTCGCCAATCGGGATTGGGTGACACCGACCTGCGGCATGTGGAAATCCGGGACTTTGTTCTTGACCCACCATCCGAGAAGTTTCCGGCTATCGTCGCAAATCCTCCCTATATACGCCATCATCGCCTTCCCCCTTCACAAAAGGCAGCCTTGCGCGACTTCGCGCGAACGACTACGGGCAAACATATTGACGGACGCGCGGGGCTCCATGTCTATTTCCTCATCAGAGCGCTCCAGACCTTGGCACCGGGCGGGCGACTTTGTTACATCGTGTCCGCGGACATCTGTGAAGGCGTGTTCGCTCAGGCGCTGTGGCAGTGGATTGCCTCGCGGTACCGGCTGGATGCAGTAATCGCTTTCTCTGCCGATGCGACACCGTTTCCCGACGTGGACACCAACTCGCTGGTGTTCTGCATTGGGAACGACCGCCCCGAGGAGTATTTCGACTGGGTGAAGTGTCAGCGTCAGAACTCAGACGAATTGGTTTCCCTGCTATCGGGAGAGAGGCAGAAGAAATACGAGACGATACAAGTCCACCGAAGAACTGTTGCAGAAGCGCTATCGACCGGTCTCTCTCGTCCGCCTTCGCACGTCACCTCCGACCGCTACACCCTCGGCGACTTTGCCTCGGTCATGCGAGGCATCGTGACCGGTGATAATGGTTTCTTCTTCATGACGCTGGCTCGGGCAAAGGAACTGGGCATACCGGAATCCCTGTTAGTCAAAGCGGTGGGGCGAATGCGGGATATTGAGGGCGAACAATTCTCTCCGGAAGATGTTGATCGGCTCGAAGCTCAGGGCAGACCGACCAGGCTACTCAATGTTAATGGTTTATCTTTCGATCAACTTCCGACTGCTGTGCAAGTCTACCTGAAGGAAGGGGAAAGACGCGGTATAGACAAAAAGATCCTCATTCAGACGCGGAAACCGTGGTATCGAATGGAGACTCGAAAGAGTCCGCCGATCATGTTTGCTTATCTTGGGCGTAGGAATGCACGTTT
>CAYVDS010000325.1:1816-3481 GCA_964450145.1 uncultured bacterium | reverse complement strand
GGTTCTCGGAGGATTTGCCAAATTGTATGAGGACCGAACGTATTTTGACGTGATGTTCAATATCGGAAGTGCTGACTCCCTATCTGTAGAGAACAATTCAATGGACTATATTTTTACGGACCCTCCTTTCGGTTCCAACATCTTCTATGGTGACTGCTCCTTCCTCTGGGAATCGTGGCTCGGCGAATTCACGGATGACGCAAAGGAAGCCGTATGGAACGAGAGCCGAAAACCCTCTGAGGGCGGAAAAACACTTGAAGAGTATGGCCAATTAATGGCTGCGTCTTTCCGGGGAATGCACCGAGTCCGCAAACCAAATCGGTGGGCCACGGTAGTGTTCTCTAACTCCGATGATCGTGTCTGGGAAGCTATACAGGAAGCTGCACAGCAGGCAGGATTTATTATTTATGGGGGGAAGGAATTCGACAAAGTTCAACGCAGTTTCAAAGGTGTCAGGGGAGAAAAAGGCAAGGAAAAGGTCATATCCAAGGATGTTCTTCTGAATCTGCATAAACCGCTGACGCCACTCGTTCGGACCCGTGAATTGAAGAAGATTGACGATGTCGAAGGATTCGTGCTACAGCCTGATGCGCCCGCGAGCGAACGAACCATTGAGGCTATTACTCGTGCCGTCCAGCGACGAGTCTTAGAACAAGGATGCTCTATGCAAGGATTCAGCGCAGGATTCGTTTCCGATGTGCTCCATGAGGCACAGAGAAAGTACTCACTGATCGAGGTGAACGGCGCGTGGTATCCATCTAATGGTTGGATGGCCAAGCTAGTTGTTAGGAACGAATCATCAGCAGTCCTTTGGTTGACTGCTGTCTTGAGCAAACAGCCTCTCCGCTTGGACGAGATTGACCCTCTCTGGAAACAAGAGCGCCTAAGAGGCGGTTATAAGAGGGCTGACCGCGGATTGCATGAGCTTCTCGACGATTTCTTTGTCAGGAATCCCGATGGTGCCTATCGGGTTCCAGATGAACATGAGCGGTTCGTTCTCAAGGGGCAGACAGAGGAACGCGCTCTTCGGGAATGCGAACGTTATCTCGATGGAAAGCTGAGCCGCGAGCCATCCCTTGAAGAGCGACTCGATTGGATTGAAATGCTTGCTGAAAGAAAAGAGTGGCAGAAGATTCTAGAAATTGAGAGGACTTTGGTTGCCTGTCCTGATTGGGAACAATCGCCTGAGGGCAAAGATGCGCAACGTCGAGTCCGGCTGGCCCAGACCATGGTCAAACAGAAAAAAGAGATGCCAAGAGTGGCCGAACAACAGACACTGTTCTAACGTCCTATGACAAAGAAGCAGACTTTTATTGATATTTTGGCGGAACAGCTCGCGGCATTGCCGGATGCATCGCGCCTAGCAATTGCACTAGACCCTCGTAGGCTTCTAGATGTCAAGAGTCCTCTCCTCGACAATAATGGCCGGGACTGGCAGATATTCGTCTATGACAGAAACGACCTCGATTTGAGAAGAGCCATCCCTCCTTATCAACAAGACAACAAGCGTCTATTACTGATTGCGATTGGGTCCAAAAAGGACACAGCCTCCGAATTTATTGTTGACCTTTCGTACATACCCGATCTTGTTGATGAAGCCACAGGGATTATTGATTGCAGTCCCCCGGGTTTGCTGGCTCAACTGATTAAGGAGTCTTTGCCTGC
>CAYVDS010000325.1:527-1806 GCA_964450145.1 uncultured bacterium | reverse complement strand
CTGCTATCGCTTTGGGCTCACGATATTAGCGGTTTTGTGCACAATATCGTACGGTATCAGAAGATTGCCGGCAAGGGGACAGTAATGAACCGATTTGATGCGATGGCGGTTTCCCTGGCCACCAGCGCCGTGTCAATCGGAATCGACCACTTGGCTGCCATTCCGAGCGAGCCCATCTCTCGCATATCGTTATACCTGAGAATTGTCGCCGAGCAAAGTCTGGATGATACCGAACTGACCGTGCTACAGGCGCTTATTCTCGCCTCAGATTCCGACAAGCAAATGCAAGCATGGCGCACGATAGAGAGACCTGCTCTGTTACGGTTCCTTTATTTCGGGCTTGCGGCGATTAGTTATGCCGTACCAAATGGTGTAGAAGAACTGCAGCGCTTGGGTCTACTCGAATTTGACGCTCGCACGCTCGGCGATACAGCAGATAAAGCGCTGAGCATACTCAGAAAAGACGTAGAGTTCATACAAGCGGTGACAAGATCGGTCGAGCAATCAACTACCTTGCTCGACGACGTTGACAAATTGGTGGGTATGTTCAAATTTGGCTCCTTCAGCGATGCATTGCAGAGTTTTGCCGGAGAAACCTCTCCTGCAATCGCCTGCGGAGTGGGACGACTGGTGATCAATTGGCTTGTGCCCTCAAACGAAGGGAGAAATGCCCTTGGGAACTGGCGTGAACGGGACTCCCTAACCAGAGACAATTATCCTAAGACACCTTTCACACTGAAGGTTCGCCGTTATCGGGAGCTGGTCGAACACCTATCATGGCTCGAATTCATGACCACCAACGCGCCTGAGCCACCGGGTGATTTGCTTTCCTTGGTTGATATCTACCGCACCTCCTGTCTTCATCTGCTTGAGCTCAAGGAGGCTGAAGTACTCGAGCTCACGCGCCTTCTGAATGACCGAAGCATAATGAATGCTATCAAACCGTATTTCGAGCAATTGCGCACACGTATCAGGTCTATAATCGCTGCATATGACAAAAAACTGGCGGGAGTCGTATCATCTGATTTTTCGGGTTATGCGAATTGTCGAAGGTTAAACACCCAGGTTCTGAGAAATCTGATACAAGCCGGAACCCCGCGTCGAGAACGCGTGTGGATCATCATTCTGGATGGCATGCGATTAGATAGCTGGGATTGCACAATATGGCCGAGGCTTAGCGAGTTCTTTGAACTTGATGGTCAAGAACAAGCCTATCTTGCAACCCTACCTTCCGAGACTGACATCTCACGAGTGGCTTTTTTGGCGGGGGGCATTCCGC
>CAYVDS010000325.1:0-517 GCA_964450145.1 uncultured bacterium | reverse complement strand
GAAAGAAGACCAAACTTCTCGCGCGCGCTGAAGAAAAAGCTGAACAGACAGAACTCGACTTTGAAACGGCTCAATTCCGATGCCTCATATTCAATATCAGCGACTCATGGATCCACAACGAACAGGGAAGTCTCGTTCGCATCAATGAGATTGTAAGGGAGAAATTTGAGAAAACGGTATTGCCGGAACTGACTTCGCGGATAGAAGCTAACGATGTTGTGGTGGTTACAAGCGACCATGGCTTTATTGAACTCCGCAAAGAGTCGGCTAATAAGATCACTGACATTGAAGGCGAGGCTGCGGGCTCCGTGGAGAGCATCAAGTATCGTTCCATACAGAACGGACGTCACACTAAGGGGATTGAAATCAACTACGGCAAAGCCATGCGTTGGAGTCTCGCGATAGGAAATGAATGGTTTGAGAGGCCGAAACCTGCAGGAAAGACACCTCGATATTCGCACGGGGGCATCTCGATGGCGGAAATGGTAATACCCGCTGTGCGATTGAAGAAGCATGT
>CAYVDS010000324.1:0-3501 GCA_964450145.1 uncultured bacterium | reverse complement strand
GGAAAAGCGGGGACACAATACCGCATCGTGTCCCCTACCTTCCCGATGTCCCGCCTGCGAAGGGATGTCCCCGATCTTCCGCATCAAAGAATCCGCCTTACCATGGCGCCTTCGTCGAATTGTGTTGCGAGCAATCGCCAATCGACGAGAATCCCCGAAGTGACTCTTGGAGGCGGTGGCTGCCATCTTTCGAGCCGCTGGGTCATTTCGGCCTCGCTGATTTCGAGCCGTATCTCACGATCGGGGATACTTATCGAGACGAAGTCGCCGTCGCACACAGCGGCAAGCGGGCCGCCTATCTGCGCCTCCGGCGTGATGTAGCCGACGTAGAGCGCGCCGACGGTCGCGCCCGAAAACCGGCTGTCGGTAATCACGGCGACATCGCGGATACCAAGGGCTTCCAGAAGCAGGACGACCTGGAAATTATCGGAGAATCCGGGTGCGCCGCGCGGCCCTTCGTAGCGAATGACTATGGCGGTCCCGGGCTCGATTTCACCCGAGAGAACTCCAAGAACAGCCGCCTGCTGGGTGTCGTAGCACTTGCACGGCCCGCGGAACGTTTGCCTCTCGTCGCCCGCAACCGTGTAGCGGGAGAGCGAGCCGCGCGGGGCCAGATTTCCTCTGAGCACTACTATGCCGCCGTGAGGCACCAGGCTTTTGTGCAAGGGGCGGATAACGTTTTCGTCGAGTATCTTCGTCTCTTCCAGAATCTTTGCGACGCTCTTGCCCGCAACTGTGGGCCGGTTTACCGCAACGCGATCTTCCAGTCTCTTCAGGACGGCAAACGGTCCGCCCGCGCGATGCAGGTCAACCATAGTGTAGCGCCCGCTTGGGCGGATGGGACAGAAATATGGCGTCTGCTCGCTGATATCCGCGAAGGTGTCGATGGTCACATTCAGCGAGAGCGTTTTCGCAAGACTCAGCAGATGGAGGATTCCATTGGTCCCTGCGGAGGTGGCCATGATGAGCCGGGCAGCGTCGGCAATAGATTGCTCGGTCACGTAGTCGGAAAACTTTGAGCCTTCGCGAACAAGCCTCATGATCGCTTCGCCCGCTTCCTTGGCCATTCGCAACCGCTCGATATCCGGCCCGGGGATAGTCGAACTGCCGGGGAGACACAGGCCCATGATTTCGGTTGCCATCTGGACCGTGTTTGCGGTCGTCAATTCGGGACATGCGCCGCAGGAGCAGAGCCATTTGCTCTCCATCTCATGAATTGTTTTCTTGAACTCTTCCTGGCTCATCGACTCTGCGAGAACTTCGTTGACGCACCGCAGAACGACGTCCGTCGGGAAAACGGTCGGCTCCCCTCTGAATTCTCCCGGATACGCGGGGCCGCCGGTAACGAAAATCGTCGGCAGGTTCAGACGGGCGGCGGCGAGCCATAAGCCGTGGATGCTCTAGTCGCAAGTGACTATACAGACGAGGCCGTCGGCGCCATAATTGCGCATCTGGACTTCGACCGAATCGGCAATGGCATCGCGCTGGGGCAGATCATACAGCATCGTCAAATCGTTGATGCCACGATTCTGACAATAGCCGCCGCATGGGCCAATCGTATTGAATTCGATTGGAGTGCCGCCGGCCAGATATACGCCGGCTTTCACGGCTTCGGCCACCTGCTTGAGATGCATGTGACCGACGCCCGCTTCCTGCATGGTATTGGCTATCGCGATGAGGGGGCGGCCCAGTTCGGAGTCGGTAAAACCGCTGGCCTTATAGAAGAACCGATGCGTTTGGAGCCCTGCGAGGAGCGCAAGCGCGCGAGAGGCCTGTTCAGGCGAAAGCTTTTTCATTGAACGAAACTATAGCACAGCCAAAACGGTCAAATCAAGCAAAAGCGGGGTAAGATGCTCTAACCACAAGTCACAAAGACGCAAAGGGAATACTTTACCACGGGGAGCACGGGGAACACAGTGGGGCAGAGCCGCAACCAACCGGAGCCGCAGAGCGTACAGGGCTCACAGAGCCGCAGCCAAAAAGTCGTGGAACCTGTCGTGAGAGATGGCCTTTTCAGAAACTGATTTCTCACCACGGAGAACACGGAGCACACGGAGAGAAGCTGGCGTTGATTTTGCCATTCCTGCCTTCAAGCGGATGATAAATAGAAGAGCTGAACAATGAAAAGAGATGATACACTACATATTGTGTATAACCTGTTGATATTGTGGATAAGTTGTATCAAACAATCCTGTCGCCGGGCCAAAATATAGCCCCCCAAATATTCCAACTTCAACTGCCGTAAAAAGTTACGGATGCAACGGCGGGGAATTTGCTTGAATCGCGGAGTGCGTTTTGATATAATCAACCCCGCGCGAGGCGCGCGCAGAGGCGAAGGGAAAAAGCGAGATTCTTCGCTTCGCCCAGAATGACACATTCACCGCTGGCATGGTCGGCGACTGTCGAGAAAGAGGCGTGGGGGATTCTTCGCTTCGCTCAGAATGACACATTGAGCGGGCAGAAGTATCCTGTTTTCTGGGTAACAGGCAGCACAGAACATGAAACTGCTGTCGGCAGTCGCGCGGAGGAGTCTAAAACATCATGGAATATGGCAAGTGCGCCTATTTTGAGGGGAAGATCGTTCCGATAGAGGATGCAAGAATCAACATCATGACGCATGCGTTCAATTATGGAACGGGCGTGTTCGAGGGCATACGCGGCTATTGGAATGCGGAGGAAGCGCAGCTCTACGTTTTTAAGCTGAAAGAGCACTACGTGCGGATGTTCAAGAACTTCAACTTGTTCAATATCGAGCTTCCGTTAACCATCGATGACGCCTGCGCGGTGACGGTTGAACTCGCGCGGAAGAACGAATTCCGCCGCGACATGTATATCCGGCCGCTCGCGTACAAAAGCTCGTACGAAATAGGGCCTCGCTTCCATAACCTCAAGAACGAGTTTGCGATATTCAACATTCCGCTGGGTGACTACGTGAATACGTCCGATGGGCTGAACGTGACCGTGTCGAGTTGGCGCAGGGTTCCCGACAATTGTATTCCCGCGCGCAGCAAGGCCACCGGTATTTATATCAATTCCGCGCTCGCAGCTACGGAAGCGAAACAGAGCGGGTTCGACGAGGCCATTATGCTTACGCAGGATGGCTATGTCTCGGAAGGCAGCGCGATGAACCTGTTCCTGGTGCGTGACAGCGCGCTCATAACCACACCGGTCACCGCGAACATATTAGAAGGCGTCACTCGCCAGACGATAATGCAGATCGCCCGTGAGCAGATGGACCTCGAGACGACTATCCGGCCGGTCGACCGCACGGAACTCTATATTGCGGATGAGCTCTTCTTCTGCGGAACGGGCGCACAAGTCGCGCCGATTATCTCGGTCGACCGCCGCTCCATCGGCACGGGGAAACCGGGCGAACTCACAATGAAGCTTCAAGCGCTCTATTTCGCCGTGGTTCAGAACAGGCTGGCCGAGTACTCGCGTTGGCTCACTCCGGTTTACTGATTAGTTGAAAAGAAGAGCCGTGCGAATAAATTCGCACCT